>CANHSO010000075.1 GCA_947463705.1 Bacteriovoracaceae bacterium | reverse complement strand
GAACAGGTTGTCCCTCGTATTTTTTGATCAACTCGAAAAATCGTTTTTCCAGCTCTTCTCGGCTCGATACGAGTTGGCTTTGGGCAGAGGTGAGCGCGCTAATGCAGCTCTCACGGGGGCGCGAACCCCAATAGTCGTCAGACTCTTTTTCGCTGACTTTTTCGATGGTGCCCTCAATGCGAATTTGCCGATCCAGTGCAGACCAATAAAAAACGAGGGCAGCTCGAGGGTTTTCGATCAGCTCATTGGACTTACGACTTTCGTAATTGGTAAAAAAGCAAAGGCCCTTCGAGTTGAGGCCTTTGAAAAGGACGACGCGGGCGGAAGGGACTCCGTCGGGCGTACAAGTGGCCAACGTCATGGCTTCAGGATACTTAGTGCTCTTGGAGATGGCTTCGCTAAACCAGCTTTGAAACTGTTCAAACGGGTCTTTTGATAAATCATGCTCGGTAATCCAGGTGTGAAAAGTCATGTGCTGCTCCATTTTTCGGTGGATTGATCTATAAAGTTTTGGAGATCTTGCGGCATAGGCGCGCAAAATTCCATCTTTTTCCCGAGGATTGGATGAGTAAATCGAATGGAGGATGCGTGGAGTGCGTGTCGCGGGAGTAAAAGTTGGGCCTCGGCCTCTGGGGTCAAGTGCTGTCGCTCGTAGAACCTTAAAGCTTCTCGCTCAGGGAGCCCGTAGAGTTTATCTCCCACGATTGGGTGCCCCACGGCATCCAAGTGAACTCGGATCTGATGTTGTCGGCCCGTTTTTGGGAAGCACTCCACGAGTGAGTACTGCCCGTTGGTCTGGAGCCGTTTGAAGGCTGTAAATGAAGGCATACCTCCTTCGCTCTCCGGGACGGGAGCCATTTTTAATTCAATGAGTGAGTTGGGGGCGCGATTCATGGCCAGAGGAACATCGAATTGTTCTGGGCAGACCCCCCGGACAATGGCTAAATATCGTTTTTGTGTGGTTCGCTCCGCAAATTGGCGGGTGATATGCGCGCATACGTCTTTGTCCTTAGTCAGGACCAGAACTCCACTCGTTTCTTTGTCTATTCTGTGGGCTAGGTAAAATTCTCGCTCGATTTTTAGCGGCGTTTTGTGCCCTTGTGTTTTGAGGTGAATGAGTAAGGTGTTGAAGAAATATCGTCCTGCAGGGTGCACAGGGAGCTGCGCAGGTTTGTTGATCACAAACAAACTCTCATCCTCGAATAAGATCTGATAGTCAAACGAAACTTCGGGCTCTGGTTTGCGCTCAGTGAGGACTAAGACCTCGTCTCCGGGGACCAGTTGGTAGCTGGGTTTGGTGCGGCCCAGCTTGAGATGCGGGCTTTGATCGCGCTTGATGGTCACGATGCCTGCATCAATGGCCCGCTTGAGCTGCTCTCGAGATCGTTTGCGATAGCGCTCCTTGAGAAACGCATCCAAGCGGATTCCATGCTGATTGGGACCGACGGAATGAGTGACTAAATACTGTTCAGAAGTCAGACTATGAGTAACGTTCATTAATTCTTGGACCTAAATCAATTCCACATCCAGGGTACTTTTCAATCGTTAGAGCAAGTGCGTGCTTGCTAATACCTCTGTTGCATCAAAAAAGTGATGATTTCACGTGCGCAACCTTCACAATAGTCGAGTTTAGATTTCATGTTCTCCACGGTTTGGTGAGCGAGTCTTCCTCCCTCAGAGTCTGGATCGGACGCATCTGTCCCATAGACGAGGAGTGCATCACTCATCTGAGTGAGAAGGGATTTCTGTGATTCAAAATAGTGCTTCTCCAGTTTTCTCCAAAACTCGGGAAAAACTTTGGCATAGCTCATGGGCTCTTTTGGGTGATCTAAAGCCCAAACGCCGACTTGAGAAATAATGTTCTGTCTGAATGCGTCTTTCTCTCGATTTTCTTCGGGGCCTTCCACAATTCGTTCAAATTCGGAAATGAGCGTAAAGTCGGGGTCTTCCATCTTACCAGTGATCGGGTTTTTGATTTTTTCTTTTTTTAGTGCGATCGAAATGTGAAGAACATACTTTTTGAGGAAGTCTTCCCACTGGGCAGAGTCATAGATGCCAATCGAGTCACGTACTTCGCGGTCAATTCGGGTAATGTACTCGTTGCGAACCAATTCAATAAACTCAGCGGCGTTATGGTAGCCGTCTTTGATGTCCTGTTTGAGGAACTCATATTCGCTCGTGCGCTTGGTGAGTTCTTCTATTTCTCGAAGCACTGCGAGCGGTGAGAGACAGGGAAAATCTGGATTTTGCGATGCATCCGAAAGGACGGTTTTCAGTTCGCGAGCAGATGCTCCCATGCGTCCCTCGTAGTAGGGAACATTGGAGTACTCATCTCTGAGCTTAGCGATCGAAGCACGCAGGACCTTTCTCTCTTCTGGGCTAATGTTGTTTGGTAGTTCACCCGTGTCATAAAGCTTGGCTTTGTCGAGCGGATGTAAAGAGGCAACCAGGCTGCTGACATTGGGGGGGAAGTTAATGCTATTCGGTTTTTTTAGTCGCGTCAGTACCGCCCAGAGTGCCAAAGTCCAGGAGACATGAGGCGCCACGTGTTTCTCTCCCGCGATTTGCTGAAGCTGGCTTTCGTAGATTTCTTTTTCGTCGCTAACTGAGAGCAGATAGGGAACTCGAATGAGTTCAATTCTCGCTTTAAAGCTGGTGAAGTCTGGGAACTCTTTGAAGGCATCGAGCTGAATTTCATTGGCCGAACCTAAAAGTAGTGTGTCTAAGTAAGCTATTGTATTGCCTACGTTCACGGCCCCAGTTTCACAGGCACTGAGCAGGTATTTAAATGAATCAATAGGTCGCTTAAGGAGGTCACTGTATTCGACGAGACCTCGATTTCCATCGACGAGATCGCCTGTCAGTGTGAAAAGATTGAGGCTTTGGAGCGAAGCGGGAAGTGATGCCAAATTCTTGTTTATCGAGAGTTGCTGGTACTGAGCATCGACGTGGAGCTGCGGCTCGATGGTGACCAATCCTTTACGATAGCGGCGAGCGAAATAAATGCGCTCGACTTGAATGTTCATTAAGATCTTTTTAAAGTCACCTCCGTTGGATGTGATGAGGACGTCAAAGATCTGTTTACATCGGTGACACAGGTCGCCTTTGGTAAGATAATTTGGAAGGTGGTTCCAGAGTTCTTGGGCTTGGCTGGGTCCTAGGAGCTGCTCTAAAAACGCTTTTCTCTGCTCCTGAGGAATAACGAGGAGAGGGTGATCCTTAAGATCACAGGGTACGCGAGCTGCAATCTCCTCATCAGGGATTCTTGCATAAGTGGTGACACTCGCCTTCGATGCTGAGTACGTGTTGATCCCGATATTTCCTTTAGTATAATGCTCAAGCGGAAACACCCAGTTAAAGCTGTAAAGGGCGCCCTCAGGAAGTTTTGAATAGTTTTCTAGTCCAGCCATCATGGCATGGATCATGGAGCTCTTAGCGCTTCCGTTAGGCCCATGTAAAAGGATGAGCTTGTTGTTGAGGCCTTGTCTGGCAAAAGCCTTAAGCGTTTTATAAAGTTGGTTTTGAACGGCCTCATGCCCGACGACCTTTGGAGCGATTCCATCGATCGGAAAGTCAAAGATTTTAAATCGGGGGTGATGATTCCCGGGCCTTCCTGATAAGTCTGAGGGAGTCTCAGTTCCGAAGTAATCCATCATATCGACAGCGAACTGTGCCGCACCGCGGGTGTGCTGTTTCGGACTTTCTGAAACGAGTCCGAGGTACTCTTCAAACGAGAGGATCCGTCGGTTGGTCTCAAAGTCCTTTTTTACAGCCTGATCAATCGACCCTAGAATCTCACTGCCAGAAAAGGGATGGCGTTCGTGTTTCATTCCTTAAGTCTACCACAAACTTCATATTTAGATAATCCCTCGAAATTTAACCGGTCGCATGTCCTCGGTGGCGCTTTTTGCGTCGAGTCTGGCGAAGCTTCATTTTTTTGACCAGCGGGCGCCCAAAGGTGATTCGTGGGTGCGTTGGGTCAATGAGGGGGGTGCCGGAGGTGTTAATTGTGCCGTGGTGTTCGACGTATTGAACGAGAGCGTCTCGGATGAGAAGTCCAGTGTCGAGTTGAATGCGACTCGCCGGGATCTTAGACATGGCCCACTTGAGATCATCTCCTCCGGCCACCAAAAAGTCTGCCGTTGCTAAAGTATAGATTTCATTAGGGTTGATGGCTTCGCCATTGGATTTTTTGACTTCCATGAGGCGGTTGGTCTCCCAAATCTCAAACTTCCCATCCCCAGAAAGGTCACTCACAGGTGCCTCCATGGATAAATCGACGAGTTTGAGGGTCAATCCCGAGACTGACGCAAGACCCCTTGAGCCGCTTTCGGCCACTCGCAAAATATTGAGGAGCTCGTGTCCAGTGACTTTGACCACAGAGACTGCGTTATCAAAAGGCATGGAACGAAACGCATCGCCGTAGGTAATCAAGCCTTGTTGGATCGGGGCACGAATCCCGCCCTCATTAATGAGTCCAAATTGGGACTTGGTGAGGTAACGCATCGCATCAGCAACTAGGTTGCCCAGCGGTGATTCAGTCGTGCGAAAGTGATCCAGTTTTTGGGCTGCTGTCCCGACTGGGCTTTTCTTGTATTGCTCAGCCTTTTGAATCATGGGCTCGACGAGGGCTTTTACTCGTTCTGAGGGGAAAACGGGTTTGCCATGGAAACGAGGGGTAACGAGGGGCCCTCTTCCATTTTTTGGAGCGGGTCGGTCACCGTTGCAATCATTTTGATTTTGAAATACTTGGGTGCAAACCGGGATGGGTCCTTCGATCCGACTTTCATCAGGAAGAACTCGGCGAAGTGTGAAGTCATAGGTGAGGTAAACTACATTCAAGTAGCGACCGTAAGATCCTGCTTGCACGACAGGGACGCCGCCAATCCAATGGTGAACGATCGTGTGAGAATGTCCGGATACTACTGCATCGACAGTCCCTGTGGGGAGGGTTTCCAAGAGTCGGACCATTTCGTCCTGACCATTACAGACTTCTTGGATGTCTGAGGGTTTGCGAAGCTGGTAGGTCGCTGCATTTCTGCTAGCAGACGGACAGTCTAGTCCCACGTGGGCTGTGAGAAGAATAATTTGAGCTCCCTTTTTTCGAAGGGCTTCTGATTCTCGCAGGGTCGCTTCCTTGAGGTTATCAAATCGCAGCGTTTGGACGCTTTTGGCGCGGGTCGTTTTAGGGGTATCCAGGGTGGACAATCCGATGATCCCGACCTTTAATTTTCCTGCGTTGATAAGGACATGAGGATATGTGTTTGGAAATTCGGCTCTTTTACCAGATTTGGTCTCTGTAATATTGGCTGCCAGAAACGGATACTGGGCTTCTTTCATTCTTTCTGTGAGAGAGCTTAGGCCGAAGTCGAACTCGTGGTTTCCGACTGCTGCAGCGTTGAGTTTTTGGAAGTTAAAAAACTGAACCATGGTAGCGCCGCCGGACGGGTTGCTCTCGAGGGTCCCTTGAAACTGATCGCCGGCGTCGAGCCAAATGAGTCGATCTCCAAACTCGGATCTTAAAATATCGATGTAAGAGCTGAGTGTAGCGGCTCCTCCCGCTTCGAACTCGATCATACCGGTGGCGGGGTGCTGGGCTTTCATTTGGATTGGAGCAAGATTTCCATGGATATCGTTCGTGCCCAGGATCGCCAAGGTCTCTAAGTGAGAAGAGGGAGATTGGGAGCGAGTCGGGGATTCCCAGGATGGAGGTTCGATTGACTCACTGTTTCGAGAAGCGGTTTGACACCCAAAAAGAAACGCCAAGGGTAGGATTCCCCAATAAGAGACCTTTTTGCTAAACATAAGACCCGTATCATCGCTTTTTTTCAGGGGAATTCAAATATTTTTCTAAGTTTGTCCAACGATTTGTCGAAAGGTACTTAGAGACGTTTTGACACGGAGTGTGTCTGACCTGGTTCCTGGAATGGAGCCCAAAAGAAAAGTGTGGGTACTATGAGACTGAGTAATCTGAAGCAAATCATTCCGGTAGCCCTATTTTTTGCAGGCTTGGGAATTATCTTCCTCGTAGGTATTGGTAAGTTCCCGAAAAAGCTGAATCCTGACCTAGCAGAATTCAAGGGCAATTTTCAGAGAAGAATTTCTTCCAAACCTCCTGAAGTGAAGAAGGAAAAGCCATCGCCGGAAGTTGTCGCGCATGAGTCGCATCAGTCGACCGACGAAGATGATGAGGTCGAGGAGAAGTCTCATGAGGGTGAAAAAAAGAGTGGATCCTCCTGGGGACAGGCAACTGCTGAACAGCCAAAACAAATCGGACACGATCACGAAACGGGAGTCCCTCCGCAGAAAATGGGAGTCTGTCAGTCGGTCGAGATTCGGGGCGACGGGGGGCCTAAGAGCCTAGTGACTCCTCAAGAGTGGAGTCAAGTTGTAGATGTCTTTCATCACTCTAAAGACCTTTTAATATCTTGGATGAAGTCTCATTCTACTCAACTCCCTCAGGGCTCGGCAGCAATGCTTGAAAAGCTGGTGCATGAGCTAAAAATCGTTCAACCGGTCCATGCCTCGACAGAAGAGTCAGACCTAAGCTGGCGAGGAATCGGAGTTTGGGTGCGAGACGATCAGGGAAGTCCCCTAGTCCTCATGGGGGGGGGCTTTTTAAAACTCCTGAAAGCCGACCCACATCGCGCTGCGTTTGAAATGACTCGTTTGGTGGCTCAATCTTGGAGTCCTTGTGAGCTTTCTCAAAATGGAGTCGGTCCTGTCTGGTCACCTCTATTGAGTTGTCTAGGTGAGGTTGAAGAAAAGGACTGTTCTGCAGGGAAATCCTATGAAAACACTTGGGGAGTCTCATCCAGTTTAGCGATGACTCTTGAAAGTCCGGGCTGCCAACTGCCTGTATTCCAAGATGAGAAAAAGAAATCTTGTTTGCGTGATCTCTTAGAGAGGGCTCCAAAGATGGAGTCTAAAATTGAGGCGCAAGATCATAAAAATACGAACTCCACCGAAAAGGAGACGAAAAAATGAAGTGGTCTAAAAATCAGACTTTCGGTTTAGTGGTTTGCCTTGCTCTCTCTGTTTCTCTCAGTGGTTGTTTCGGCTCATCTAAGGGCGGAACGGTCCTCGATGGTCGATTGAATGACGATGGCGCACCTCCCTATACGGAGGTTTTCATCGAGTACCCAGGCCCGAGTGAGAAGTGGGCTGGTCCCCACTCTGTGCTCGCACATCTTTCGGCCCAGAGCGGGAAAAACGGAGATGTGACTGTGTCTCATGCTGGCTTTAAACTGTCAGAGTTTCGCCCAACGATGCCTATGGATCAAGCACGAGAACAGTTGGAGCGCATTCATTCCGTTGTGAATCAAGAACTGAAGGCTAGCGTGAGTTGCTCGGCCCCTGTGAAAATTCGCCTAGTTCGCAGTGATGGTGCCTTGATCGCAAAGCAAGCCTGTCGTGGGCAATCAGGCTGGCCACGCATAGCAAGTGATTTGACGGCGCAATGGATGGGGATGGCTTTCGCAGCGGCAGAAAAGCCGAGTGAGAAAGCAATTCCGGAAAAAGCTCCAGCCTCAAAGTCTGGAGTCGAAAAGCCTCTAGCTGAGAAATCTAACGTAGAAAAGTCTGTTCCTCAGAAAGTTACAGCGGAAACTACGGCTGAACATCATGCTCACACGGAGCATTGATCAGCCTGCGTGATCCAATGGTCCGTTAATTGCTGCAATTCAGGAAGCACGGGACTCAAGAGGTTCGACCACAATACCTTGGGTCACAAAGGAGAGATTTGTGCTTGAAACAATTGCGGTAGTTTTGGTCTTGTTGTGGGTCTTGGGATTGTCATCCAGTTATACATTGGGCGGATTGATTCATGTCCTCCTTGTAATTGCTCTCATAGTAGTCATTATTAGAGTTATTCAGGGGCGAAAACTCTGATTGGTTCATTGGAGAGAAAGGTTGAAACTGGCGAAGCCATTGAGGGAGAGGCAGAGTCGGCATGTTAATGTTTTAACTCTGAGTTCGGCTTTCTTCTAGGAAGTAGTTGCAGGCCTCGCCCTTTGAAAAGCAATCCTCAGCTGCTTAGCTGAGGATTGGGCTTTTTAGCTCTTCTTTTTTCCTGGTCTTTGAATAGTGAGGGACGAAGGGCCAGTGACAAAGAGTTTTTCAGTCTTGGCTTGTTCTTCCTCTAAAGACTCAGCGTAGTTAGGATCGTGACTTTTTAACCAATCATCCGCCATTTGATCCAGCAGGGGGTTAGCTTTATCGAGTTTAACGAAAATTTTGCGGTTGTTCGAGTCAACAGCGACCCACTCGAACGGGACGTTGTCGAGTGCTGAGAGAGATTCTTCAGCTAAGTTGGCGAGGGCTTCCGGTTTTTCAGCGTCGAGGACTGCCGCCCAGACTGTGCCGAGGGCATCCACGCAGGCTGACAGCAAGTCTTGAATGGTGGGTGAGCTTGCTTTGGGGTCAAAGTCGGCGCTTGCGTGGACGGTGGTTGCTGCTAGATGACTGTCACTGACGAGCGATACAGATGTGACTACTTCCTCGGCGAATACTGCTCCAGCGGCTAGAAATCGCGATTGAGGCCTGATGGCTTGAAAGGCCTGCAAGGCTTGGTCAAAATGATTCGAGAAAACCTCTTCAACCATTTGGATGTAGTTCAATGGGAGGGGGCTTGATTTGGAGGTCGTGGGATGCCTTCGCTCCAAGTGAGCGGTGTGAGTGGATTTTTTTTTCATAGTTTCACCGGGTTAAATAATTCCTTTCGGGAGTTGCTTGATTCGCGGGAGTTCTTCCAGTTTGACGGAGATCTCTCGGGCACGGGTTCCGTGCTGTACCTTGATTTTTACCGCATCGAGCGGTTTGAGGCGTGCAAGAACACGTTCAACTTCGTACGGATCTTTCGTGGGTTCATGGTTTACTTCTAAAAGAATGTCTCCCTCTTCTAAGCCCGCGCGGTCCGCGGGTGCACCCTGAACTAGGTTGTAGACTAAGACCCCTTGGCTGATGGGCAGGTTGTAATACTGCTGGAGCTGAGGGGTCATACGTTCAGCCATAATGCCGAGCCAAGGGCGAGGGACACGTCCGTAGCGTTTCAGGTCGGGAAGAAGTTTCTTGGCTTCGTTGATCGGGATGGCAAATCCCAGTCCACTGCTCTGGCCCGTTTCGGAGCGGATTGCTGAGTTGATTCCGATCACGTTGCCCTGAGCGTTAAAAAGCGGGCCACCGCTGTTCCCAGGGTTAATCGAGGCGTCTGTTTGTAAAAAGTTGTCGAATGGACCCAATCCGATTGTACGGTTCTTGGCACTGATGATTCCCTTGGTAACCGTGTTTTGGAGTCCAAAAGGATTGCCTACGGCGACCACACTCTCAGCGATTCGAACCTGATCCGAGTCGCCCAGATTAACTGGCTTGATATCGGTAGGAACCTGTCCATTTTTGTCCCGGATTTGGATCAAAGCCAGGTCCATTTTTTCGTCTTTTCCGATGATCCGAGCTTTGAACTGCCTCTGGTCATTGAGGGTGACCATCACTTCATCGGCCTGAGCGACGACGTGGTTATTGGTGATCGCGTAGCCCTCTTTGTCGAAGATAAATCCTGAACCCAGCGAGGTTTGCTTGCGTTCGCGCGGGATTAAGAAGAGCTGAAAATAAGCATCCATACCGTAAGAAGAGGTATGGATTATGGTGGTCGAGCTAATGTTAACGACGCCTGGCGAAACTCGTTCAACCATGTCCGGCAGCTCTTCTAGACGTCCAGGGGGCATTTCTTTAGCTTGTGCGTTAGAAAAAGCAAGGAGCGCGCCAATGAGGACGGGAACCAGCCTACGGGAAATGAAAGGGTTTTTCATATTGACTTAGAAATAAACTGGCTACAAGTTTATGACAAGCGAATTGGGTAGAGAAAAGCCCGAGTCATGCCATCCCTGGCCCTTAGGTAAGGGAAAAATGTGTTTAAGCAGGGGGGTAACTCCCTGTCCAGCAAGGAGATTCAGCAGATGCGTGAAGTTTATATAGTTGGAATGGCACGAACGGCATTTGGTAGTTTTCAAGGGGCGCTCGCCACAGTTCCCGCGGTTCATCTGGGCGCAACAGCCATGAAGGCTGCGTTGGAGCGAGCTCAAGTCGCTCCAGATCAGGTCTCCGAAGTGATTTTGGGTAATGTCTTGATGGCCGGTGAAGGCCAAGCCCCAGCCCGTCAGGCTGCGATTCGAGCGGGGATCGCCAAGAGCGTGCCCGCTCTGGCGCTGAATAAGGTGTGCGGCAGCGGCATGAAGGCCGTGATGCTCGGGATGCAGTCCATTCTTCTGGGGGATAGCGAAGTGGTTGTCGCCGGCGGGATGGAAAACATGACTCAGGCTCCCTACCTCCTGACTCAGGGGCGTGGCGGCTATCGGATGGGTAATCAAACCCTTTACGACTCCATGATCATAGACGGGCTTTGGGATCCCTACAACCAACAGCATATGGGAAATTGTGCTGAGCTATGTGCCCGCGAGTACCAGTTCACCCGGCAGGCTCAGGATGAATTTGCGACGGAGAGTTTTCGTCGTGCACTCGATGCCCAGAAAAATGGCAAATTTAAATCAGAAATTACCCCAGTCGAAATTCAGGGCAAAAAAGGTGACATCCAAAAAGTCGATGCTGACGAAGGCCCTTCTAAAGTTCAGTTTGATAAAATCCCGACCCTTAAGCCTGTTTTTGATAAACAAGGCACCGTGACGGCTGCTAATGCTTCCACGATTAATGACGGCGCTGCGGTATTGGTTTTGGCTTCATCTGATTATGTCAAAAAGAATGGCCTCAAGCCACTGGCTAAAATCGTGGCCTATGGGGCCAACGCGCAGGAGCCTGAGTGGTTCACTACGGCCCCCGCAGAGGCCATGCGGAGGGCGATGAAAAAAGTAAACTGGCAGGTGTCAGATGTTGATCTTTTTGAAGTGAATGAGGCCTTTGCTGTGGTTGCAATGGCCGCACAAAAGGATCT
>CANHSO010000074.1 GCA_947463705.1 Bacteriovoracaceae bacterium | reverse complement strand
CTGCGACGCAGCACAACCGCTTCGCCACAAACATCGAGACGCTCTCCTGAGTAGTCTGCTCGAAGACTTTGTAAGACTTGACAAGTCAACCTAGGTTGGGTACTCATGGTCGAATCTAATTTTTGTCGAGTATTATCTAAACAGGATTTTTTATGAAGAGAACTTTTCAGCCAAGCAGAACCAAGCGCCGTCGCCGTCACGGATTCCGAGCCCGAATGAAGACTTCAGATGGTCAGAAGGTATTGAACAGACGCCGCGCAAAGGGTCGCAAGCGCCTTACCGTAAAGGTGTCGGGCAAATAAAGCTTTGGTGGTGATCTCACAAGATCTCAGCACTGAAAAGCGGCTCCATCATCCTTGGGAATATCGCAACTTTTTTGGTCAGAGCCAGGTTTTCAAGCTACCGGAATGTACGATTTTTCGAGTTCCGAATCAGCTTGGGCACTTTAGGCTAGGTATTACCCTCAAGGCAAAGGGCTCGTCCGTTGAAAGAAATCGGGTCAAGCGCCAAATCCGCGAATCGTTCAGAATTCAGCAAGCATCCTTGGGTAGCTTCGACTACAATGTCGTGGTTCCGGCCTACAAAAAGATGGCCTACCCCTATCCGGAAAAGCTAGGCCAATGCATTCGGGAACGCATCATTCGTGCTGTCTCGGGGTGCTGATCTCCTAATTAAGGGCTACCGGCTGCTCATTTCACCAGTGATCCATTGGTTTTGTGGGCCTCATTTTGGTTGCCGCTTTGTGCCTTCTTGTAGTCAATACGCCCGTGAAGCAATAGCAGTTCATGGGCTTTTAAAGGGCTCTAGACTTTCCCTGTTCAGGATTTGTCGTTGTAACCCCTTCTCTACTGCTGGCTATGACCCCGTGCCCCATGCTATAGAACACTCACAATTCAATCATAAATCTCAGTACGGAAGGTAACGAATGGACCGTCGGACATTATTAGCAGTAGTTCTGTGTTTTTTGATCTTACTGGGGTGGCAAAAGTTTTACGTTGAACCCCGAATGCCCACCCAAGCAACCTCCCAGGTGGCTCAAATTGCTCAGCAGAGCCCCGAGCAACCCGCCAGCAGAAGTACCCAGGGAGCTACAACTCCGGCCCCTGCTGCTCAAACGGAGAAGCGCCCTTCACAAACCCTTTCACTCCAAGGCCCCAATGGCCAGATCACCCTGGATGACGGAGGCTCTTTTATCTCTGATTGGATCCTGAGAGACTACAAACAGGGAATGTCCAAAGAGGCTCCTCAGGTCGACTTAAAGTCAGTCACCCACCAAGGTGGGCAGCTTCAACTAGCTTTTGATGACAATAGCCTCGAATACCTCAATCACGTTCAAGGCGCGCTCCAGCCAACCGCCCAAGGCGCGCTCTGGTCTTTCGAGGACGCCAACGTTAAGCTCACCCGAGAATTCACACTGTCGCCCCAGTCCAATTTTTTGAATGCGCGAATAACAGCCGAATTCAAAACACGCTCGCCTCGATTCGCATTTCTTTCGCTCGTCTCTCAAGGGATGGGCCAAGATCAAGAGGCCCAGGATCAGCAGCTTCTCTATTGGCATGAGGGAGTTGAACGCGTCCAACTCAAGGACACCATCGAGCAAAAGCAAATTGCTTCTCCCGTGAAGTTCATCGCCGCAACAAGCCGATATTTCATTCTGACCGCGGTTGACCAGAGCCCCGTGGCTCCTAACGGTCTTCAACAACCTGTCGGCCCTCACACAGGTCGGATGAGCCTGGTTTATCCAGTGACCAGCAACTCAATCCAAATCCCCCTTAAGATCTATTTCGGACCAAAGGACTTAAACGCATTGAGACAAGTGGATTCCACCCTCGATCACGCTGTTGATTTTGGTTGGTTCACCATCTTTGCCTACCCGCTCTTGCAGCTGTTAAAATGGTTCTACCAGTTTGTCCAAAACTACGGGGTTGCCATCATTTTGCTCACTCTCTTACTTAAGGCAGTGACCTTCCCGCTCAACTACAAGAGCATGAAGAACATGAAAAATATGGCAAAGCTCCAACCTCAGTTGCAGCGAATCAAAGAAAAATACAAAGATGATAAAGAAACTCTCAATCGCGAGATGCTTTCTTTGATGAAAACTCACGGATACAATCCGGCCGCTGGATGTTTGCCCATCGTAATCCAAATGCCCATCTTTTTCGCCCTCTACCGGGTTTTGTATGGATCGATCGAACTCTATCACGCGCCGTTTGGGTTCTGGATTCATGATCTTTCGAGTCGTGACCCATTTTACATCACCCCTGTTTTACTTTCGCTCACCATGTTTATTCAGCAGAAGCTGACTCCAAATACGGCGACCGATCCAGCTCAGGCAAAAATGATGCAATTGATGCCACTGATTTTCGGGGCATTCATGATCTCATTACCCTCAGGACTCACGCTTTACATGCTGGTCAATGCCCTTGCAAGTATTGCCCAACAAGTCTTCTTAAATAAGAAGCTCGATATTAAGCCTGCGTAAACTGAAGTATCAATGTCTCAAAAGGAAAACTACTTATCCGAAGATACGATCGCAGCTCTCTCCACCCCGACAGGTGGAGCGGTTGCGATCGTTCGGATGAGTGGGCCACATTCTTTCGCAATTCACCTGCGCCTCATCAAAGCAGCTGCTCAAAGCACGCAACTCACTCTCAGAAGGCTAACTCTAGGCACCCTCTATTCTGAAGCAGGTGAGCTGCTTGACCAAGCCCTCTGGGCTGCTTTTGCACGCCCTGATACTTATACGGGCGAGGATCTGATTGAGTACCACATTCATGGAAATCCCTGGATCGCCCAGCGGCTCCTAGAAACTCTCTCTACCTATGGAGCACGACAAGCCCTCCCGGGAGAGTTTAGCTTTCGAGCGGTCAGAAATGGCAAGATGAGCCTTTTCCAAGCTCAGGCGGTAGCTGATCTCATCGCAGCAACGAATGATTCTGCCGTTTCTGTCGCTCTAGAGAAGGTCACAGGCTCGCAGGCGCAACACCTCACAAGCCTGGGACAAGATCTTCGCGAGATTGCCGCACTCAGTGAAATCGGAATTGATTTTGCCGACCAAGATGTCGAGGAAGTCTCTCTCCCTCGCCTCAAAGAAAGGCTTCGGCTGACTATTCAAAAGCTCGAAGAACTCAGCCACACCTACTCGCGAGGAGTGCAACTCCAAGACGGCGTCCGTGTCGCTCTGGTGGGACTACCCAACGCAGGCAAATCTAGCTTTTTTAACGCACTTTTGGGAGAAGATCGTTCCATCGTCTCCGAAGTCGCAGGAACCACCCGAGACGTGATCCGAGAACGACTCACACTCCGAGGTCAGAAAACTTCCGTGACACTTCGCCTTGAGGACACCGCTGGACTACGTTCCACTCAGGACACCGTTGAAAAATTTGGAATCGAAAGAACTCTCAATTCTGCAAGGAATGCCGATCTCATTTTATGGGTCATTGATCCTCACTCGTCTTTTGATTCCATGGAGCAACTCCCTACGCAATCAGCAAATCAACACATCATCGCGATCTTGACCAAGCTTGACACCACTGAGCCTGAAATCCTCGACTCGGCCCGCAAAACCCTCAATCAACTTGGAATCTCCACGGCGGTTGAAATTTCCTCCAAAACTGGACAGGGCATCAGCGAAGTCGCGAAAAGAATTGCTGAGATTTGCGAAAAATCACTGGAACGCAAACCTGGTGAGCTGATTCTCACCCGACTAGACCACTCCAAGGCTGTTCACGAGACTCTCGTTCATCTGAGGCGATCAGTTCAAGTACCAGAAATCGACCTTTTTGCATCTGATCTCAGACAGGCCCTGAACTCTCTAGCCCCACTGATTGGCGAAACGCTTCCTGACGATATCCTAGGAAAAATATTTTCAAATTTTTGTATTGGAAAGTGACTCAATTTTTGGGCAAATGATCCTTAATCTCTTGGAGGAGGTAAGGATTATGACACTTAGCATCCAAAAAATTGGTATTCTCGGCGCAGGTCAAATGGGTGCAGGCATTGCCCAGACCGGAGCCCAATCTGGTTTTCAGATTCTTTTACTGGACCAAAATTGGGATTTTGCAGCGAAAAGTCGTGAAAAAATTGCTGCACAACTCAAAAAGCTCGTCGAAAAAGACAAAATCAGCTCCACTCAGGAAAAAGAAACGATCGAAAGAATCCAGGTTGTCGCATCGGTCCAGGACTTAGCCAAAACCGACTTGGTCATTGAGGCCGTCTCTGAAAAGCCAGAAATCAAATTTGCTCTCTTCAAGACTCTCGACGAGGTTTGCTCACCCGAAACTCTGCTTGCATCCAATACCTCCTCAATCAGCATCACAGCCATTGCAGCCCAAACTCGCCGTCCTGAGAAGGTCGCAGGAATGCACTTTATGAATCCAGTTCCAGTGATGAAACTCGTCGAAGGGATTCGGGGACTTCAAACCTCCGACACGACATTTTCTCAAATCCGTGCAGTCTCCGAAAAAATGGGGAAAACTTTTGTAGAAGCCAAGGACCAGCCCGGATTCGCCGTCAATCGGATCCTCATGCCCATGATCAACGAAGCGGTCACTGCCCTTCATGAAGGCGTTGCCAGTATCGAAGATATCGACACGGCTATGAAACTCGGCACGAATCAGCCGATGGGGCCGCTCACCTTAGCTGATTTCATCGGCCTTGATACCTGTTTAGCGATTATGGAAGTGCTTCACCAAGGATTAGGTGATTCTAAATACCGTCCCTGCCCCCTCCTCAGACAGTATGTTGCGGCAGGTTGGTTGGGGAAGAAAACTGGGAGAGGATTTTATCGTTATGACGCATAAATATTTAGTTACCGAGTCATTTGATCCAGGCATTTTGCTCCTCAAGATCTCCCGTACTGAGGCTCTCAACGCATTAAACAGCGATGTTTTACGGGAGCTCAAAGACTTCCTCACCGAAGAAGCCCAGAACCCAAAAACTCGTGTGATCATCCTGACGGGAGACGGGACCAAGGCCTTCATTGCAGGGGCTGACATCTCTGAAATGAAAGAAAAAAACCCGGAGGAGGGTGTGTTCTTTGCGCAGATGGGCCATGAAGTCGCAAAGCTTCTTGAGCTCATGCCCAAGCCTACAATCGCAGCAGTCAACGGCTACGCACTCGGCGGCGGAGCTGAAATGGCAATTGCTTGCGACTTCATCGTTGCGAGCGAGAACGCCGTTTTTGGACAGCCCGAGGTGGGTCTAGGAGTAATCCCAGGATTTGGCGCCACCCTCAGACTCGCTAAGTTTGTAGGCCTCCCCCGAGCTAAGGAACTAATTTTCTCAGGGAGAAAAGTGAGAGCCCAAGAAGCGCTAGCATTGGGTCTCGTCAACCACGTCTACCCCCAAGACCAACTCATCCCCCAGGCAATTGAACTCGCCCGCTCCATCAGTCAGCAATCTGCAGGAGCAGTCGCTCGAGCTAAACAACTCCTCAACGAATTCTCTGAGAGCTCGGGATTGAATTTTAAGCTGGATGCCGAGGCACAAGCCTTTGGTCGACTTTTTGGTTCAGCTGACCAGGTTGAAGGAATGACTGCTTTTGTAGAGAAGCGAAAGCCGCAGTTTCAAGGACTATAGAAACCAGCCCAACTAAGGGCCAAAGGAGCGCACAATGAGTTCAACTGAATCTACTACCACGATGTTTCAAGGCTGGCCTGAAGTCGACGAGTCTAAAAAACTTCTCATCGAGCAAATCCACACCTTTGCTGAAAGCAAAATTAAACCTCTCGCTGCAAAGCTCGATGCAACCGGCGAATTTCCCACCGAACTCGTCCAGCAACTCGCTGAGATGGGCATTATGGGCATGATGGTCCCTGAACAGTGGGGCGGCTCTGGCATGGATGTCGTTTCCTACGCCATGGTGATGGAAGAAATTGCAGCAGCCTGTGCCTCAACCGCAGTGGTCGTTTCCGTGAATAACTCCCTAGTCTGCGCACCCATCGCACTTTTTGGCAATGACCTTCAGAAGGAAAAATACCTCAAGCCTCTGGCTCAAGGTAAAAAACTCGGTTGCTTCGCTCTTTCTGAGCCAGGTCACGGCTCTGACCCTGCAGGATTAGAATGCTCCGCAAAAAAGGTTCCAGGCGGCTACCAAATCCGAGGCACCAAGAATTGGATTACCAACGGAAAAGAAGCCGACACTGCCCTCGTCTTTGCAACCCTCGACAAATCTCAGGGACATAAAGGTATCTGTGCATTTATTGTCGATACCAAAACTCCGGGTTTTCAAGTCGCAAAGCTCGAAGACAAACTGGGAATCACCGCATCATCAACAGCCCAGCTCTTTTTCGACGACGTTGTCGTCCCCGAAGAATGTCTCCTAGGTAAACCCGGTGAAGGTCTTAAAATTGCTCTCAACACTCTGGATGGAGGAAGAATCGGGATCGCAGCCCAAGCACTAGGAATTGCTCGCTGTGCATTTGATGCCTCAAAACGATTTGCGACCGAACGTGAACAATTCGGTGCTCCCATCGCCAAACTCCAGGCCATCCAATGGTTCATTGCTGATATGGCAACCCGACTTCAAGGAGCTCGACTTCTCACTTGGGCCGCGGCAAGAGCCAAAGATCAAGGCCTGAGGTACACTAAGGAAGCCGCCATGGCCAAGCTTGCGGCTTCTGAGGCTGCTATGTGGATCACCACGAAAGCCATCCAAGTTCACGGTGGCTATGGATACACGAAGGAGTATGTCGTCGAGCGAAACTTCAGAGATGCCAAAATTACGGAAATCTACGAAGGCACCTCGGAAATCCAGAGAATCGTGATTGCAGCTCAGGAACTCGCAGCTTTAAGCAAAACCTAATTCAGAGAGCGGGGGCTTATGGGGAATCAAAAATCAAAAGAGACAGTTAAAGGAAACCAAACTCAAGCGGAGGCTTCGAACTTGGGCGGCATCCAAGAAGCTCAAAGAAATTGGGAGTCCAGCCTCAGGAAAACCGAGACAAAAGCTCCTCCTCGAAATGTGAAGTTCACAACTCTGAGCGATATGGAAGTCCCCCTTCTCTCTACTCCAGCAGATCTGGAGGCCGAGGGATTTGATTACCTAAGAGACTCTGGGTTCCCTGGAGAATACCCCTACACTCGCGGAGTACAGCGCAATATGTATCGCGGCAAGCTCTGGACCATGCGCCAATTTGCAGGGTTCGCCAGCGCCGAGGATACAAATAAACGCTTTAAACTCCTCTTAGAAAACGGGCAAACCGGGCTATCGACTGCATTTGATATGCCCACTCTCATGGGCTATGACGCCGACAGTCCTCGTGGTAAAGGCGAAGTAGGCAAATGCGGCGTATCAGTTTCATCCATCCAAGACATGGAAGCACTTTTTAGTGGCATCCCTCTTGGAGAAGTCACCACATCGATGACCATCAATGCTCCAGCGATCGTCGTCTTGGCCATGTACCTTGCTGTTGCCGAGGGTCAGGGGGTTCCGAAAGAAAAGGTTCGTGGAACCCTCCAAAATGACATCCTCAAAGAATACATCGCTCAAAAAGAATGGATCTACCCAGTCGTTCCGGCCGTAGGCCTAGTTACAGACACGATTGAGTACTGCACGCAGCATTACCCTAATTGGAATACCGTGAGCATTAGTGGTTACCATATCCGAGAAGCTGGCGCGACCGCCGTCCAGGAACTGGCATTTACCCTAGCCGACGGACTCGGATACATCGATTCATGCCTGGCACGAGGAATGAAGATTGATGACTTCGCACCTCGGCTCTCATTTTTCTTCGACGTTCATAATGACTTCTTCGAAGAGATCGCTAAATTTCGGGCTGCTCGACGCATTTGGGCTCGTCTCATGAAAGAGAGATACCACGCGAAAGATCCCAAATCATGGATGCTCAGAACTCACGCTCAAACTGCTGGCGTCTCCCTCACCGCTCAACAGCCTTATAATAATATCGTGCGCGTCACCGTCCAGGCTCTAGCAGGCATTCTAGGTGGAACCAACTCACTCCACACCAATAGTATGGATGAGACCCTCTCTCTGCCCACCGACGACGCCGTCATGATTGCACTGAGGACCCAACAAATCATCGCTGAAGAGAGTGGCGTCGCTAATGTAGCCGACCCCTTCGGTGGCTCTTACTTTATGGAGATTCTCACCCTGCGCGTTGAGAAGGCGGCCCTCGATTACATCAGAAAAATTGATGAAATGGGCGGAATCATCCAAGCCATTGAAAAAGGATTTCCCCAAGCCGAAATTGCCAACAGTGCTTACCACTTTCAACGACAACTCGAAGCGAAAGAAAAGGTGATGGTGGGCGTCAACAAATACAAAATGAACGAAGCGGAACGCAAAGTCGATACCCTTTACATCGACCGAAGCGTTGAAGAAAAGCAGGTTCAAAAACTTGCTCAACTTCGAAGGTCCAGATCCCCCCAAGTTCATCAAGAGGCACTACGGCGAGTCAAGGAATCCGCTCAGGCGGGGCAAAACCTCATGGAACCCATCCTAGGTGCAGTGAAAGCTTATGCCACTCTCCAAGAAATCTGTGATACCCTGAGACCCGTTTTTGGAGAATATCGAGAATCAGGAAACTTCTGAGCGCCGGAGAATACCCATATGCCTAATTTAACTCAAAACCCCTCTAAAATCCGCGTCCTAGTCGCCAAACCAGGACTAGACGGCCATGACCGCGGAGCTAAAGTCATCGCGCGAGCACTTCGAGACGCCGGATTTGAAGTGATCTACACTGGCCTCCACCAAACCCCGGAGATGATCGTCAACGCCGCTGTTCAAGAGGATGTTCAAGTCATCGGCCTCAGCATCCTCTCCGGAGCCCACAATGCTCTAGTCCCAGAAATTATTGACGGGCTTAAAAAAGAAGGCCTCAACGACGCTCTCCTCGTTGTAGGTGGAATTATTCCAAACGAAGATATTCCAGAGCTAAAAAAACAAGGGGTCCATATGGTCTTCACCCCGGGCGCAAGCTTGCAGGAAGTCGTTGATTACATTCGCGCCCACGCTCCGGCTCGAGCGTAGGACTTTTTAAGAAAATCAAATATTCACGGTATAAATTGGGACTGACAATCATGGCAGAAAACCAGACGAGATGGCATCAACGACTTCAAAATTTCTCCCGTGCGCAGGAACGACTCCGATCTGCTGTAAAAATCATCCAAGTGCGAAGCTTAAATGAGCTGGAAGAACAAGGATTGATTCAGGCTTTTGAGTTTACCCATGAACTCGCTTGGAACGTCATGAAGGACTACTTCGTGGACCAAGGTAACACCAGTATCACAGGCTCAAAAGATGCAACCCGAGAGGCCTTCAAGCAGGGGTTAATTACTGATGGGGATGGATGGATGGATATGATCCGTTCCCGAAATCTAAGTAGTCACACTTATAACGAAGAGACTGCACAAGAAATCGTTAAAAAAGTAACAAAAAAATATGATCCATTATTTGCGGATTTTTTGATCAAAATGAACCAACTGAAGTCTCAATCATGAATCCCTACGGGCTCAAACCGGAGGTTCTGGAAATGATGATTAACATCTTTCGCAACTACCCGGCTGTAGAGCAGGTGATCCTTTTTGGATCGAGAGCAAAAGGGACCCAAAAACTCGGGTCAGATATCGATCTGTGCCTGGTTGGAAAATTGGACGAAACTATTCTTGGAAGAATAGACAATGACCTCGATGATTTACTCTTGCCATACGAGTTCGATCTCATCTCTTTCGAAACCATCACCCATACCGATCTTTTGAATCACATTTCGGTCGTAGGCAAAACAATCTACAGGTCCTCGACTAGACGTGCGCCGACGTCTTCGCCCAAACAGCGCCAACGATAGGCCGAGAGCGTCATTTCATGGACAGAACGGAAAGAACCGCCCTGAATATCACCGTCCGCACTTCGGATCCAAACATTACCATCCGTGTCTTGAAATCGGGTTCTCAAATGGCGTTATCCACTTCATAGGCCGTGATGACATGAATTAACTATTTCAAAAAAATTCTCTCGACCAAAGTGCCTTTAGAAACTCTTTTGCAGGAAAAATTTCAATATCATTTTGCGTGATCCTCTTAAACTCTTCCAGAGTAACCACTATTTTTCTGATCTCAGGATATTCCTCAGAAAATGCAATTAATCCATTGTAATCTTTGTTTCTCACTATTTTTTTCCCTTTGACTTCTATCGCACAAAAGGGCTTGCTCTCATTCGTCCGAGTCAAGACAAAATCGACTTCGAACTTAGACAAGGATCTCCAATAACTCAGCTCTATGTCTCGATTCAGATAGGCAATTGCGGTCTCAAGTTCTCTCCAAATCAAATGTTCAAAAACTTTTCCAAATTCCGGAGTACCTTCTTGTGTGTCCCACCGTTTTAAGAGGGCATTCGCAACACCAATATCGAAAAAATAAAACTTAGGAGTTGCCATTGCTTTTCTGCTTTTTGTACCCTTGTGCGCAGGAAGTAGCTTTCCAATAAGAGTATCTTCTAAAATACTGAAGTATCCTTTCACGGTATGTGCTTTAAGTTGAGCATCGGAAGCTACTGCCGTAAGATTCACTTGTTCGGCGTTCATGAGTGCTGCGGCATTGAGAAATCTGGAAAAATCAGGAAGTGACCTAACCAAGGCTTCGGCCTGGATTTCTTCTTTCAAGTAAACATCTACATAGTCCTGTAAATCTTCTTTAGGTGTAGACGAAAGAAGGATCGACGGCAGGCCGCCCCAATGAAGCATCATGTTTAAATAATTAACCTCTCCCAAACCAGTAAGAATTTCCTGGGATGTGATCGGTAGGAGAAAAAGACGTCTTGCTCGACCGCCCAGGAGATTGATGTTCTGCTGTTTTAGTTTTCTTGCACTACTTCCTGTAAGAATGAAGCGCAGATTTTTATTCTCCTCAATCATAAAGTGCACTTCATTGAGCAACTCTGGGAGCTTCTGAATTTCATCGATGATCACAGTTTGAGCACCGGAGCTGTAAACACGTTCGCGTAACTGCTCAGGAGCCGTAGCTAGCGCCCGAAGTTCGTTTGACAGCAGAAGGTTAATGACCAATGCATCCGGAAAGGTGGACTTAATGAGGGTGGATTTGCCAACCTGCCTGGGACCGAGCAATAAAACGCTCTTATTCTGAGGAAGGGAGAAGAGAT
>CANHSO010000073.1 GCA_947463705.1 Bacteriovoracaceae bacterium | reverse complement strand
GTTTTGAAAGCAAAGTGCCTCCGTTCGGAGGGGGCTTATGATTGAATCGTTAATATTTTGGACCATTTCATTCCAAAATTCACTCGATTGAATAGCTCCGTAGGCATCTTTGCCGCAGGCATTTCGAGATGTATTAAAATGTGCCATGGTACCCAATGTTGTTTTCGCGTAATTTGCAAGGAGGATGACCTGACTCCATCCATCAGCGGGCGTGTCTGGTGGATCAGTTGGTTCAGAAACTGATGGGGGGGGTGCAAATGAGGTTAGATTATTTCCCTCTTGAATGCAACCTGACTGAGTCATGCAAATTCCGGTTAAAAGAAAGAGATTGCCCAGAACATGGAAAGAATCTTGTCTGTGAGTTGAATTCATTTCAAGCCCCCCTGATTCGATCGAATGTGCAACCGAAGTGCCATAAAAAAAGCCAGGATAAGGAGGCCCCAATCCTGGCTTTGCAGCTTGAGTCTGTTTTGTAAGTTATTGAGATGCTCCTGGGGTAAATGCAGTCACGGCCAGTGAGCTAGGAGCTTTACAAACCCCCTGCTGGCAGGATGCAGCGACTTTGTTCAGGCTGAATCCAGTTCTTTCCGTGCAGTCAGTTCTCCTGAGTTTTTCACCGCAAGCTTGAATCACCTGAGTCCAAGACTCTTCAAGCTTGCTCTTGTTGGTTTTCATTGCCTCGATATTTGCGACAGAAGCTGGCAGAACTCGTGCACAGTTGTCGACTTCTAAAAATGCTTGAGCATCGGGGGCAACTAGCTTGAGAGTGTTGTCAAAATATCCACAATCACTATCCTGTTTGCAGCTGGTTAAGTTAGCAGTTAAGTTCTGAAGGGAATTGATTCCATCTTCGCAGGTGTCAGGAAACGGTATCGGTGCATAGTAGGCTTCAGCCAACTTTCTGATTCCCGCATAAAGTGCCTTGGCTTCATCGGGAGATTTAAGAGTAAAGTACAGATCTAGTCCTGACGTTCGAATCAGCTTTTGAGGCTCTGCTGAACTGTTGCTGATCGTTACTAGGTCTTCTGATGTGGCCGCAGCCTCCATACTGACATGCTCTTCTGATCCGAGTAGGGAAAGACTGGCTCCGCCTGCTCCGTCCTCATTTACAGTGTTTTTAAGGAGAGCGCTGAGCGATTGTAGATCCTCAGCTTTCAAGTTCCCTGATCGCACCTCGCCGGCTGGTCCAGGGCCTACTTTATAGTGTCCCTGCTGATCTACGGAAAATCCATAGTAGCCGACACAATCTGCCACGCTAACTGAATTCGCACATTTGGAAGAAAGTTTGAGGGACCACCCCGTTGACTCAGTTCCTGAGTCGCCTCTGTTCGCAGAGGGAAGGTCTCCTCCTGATAAATCCTGATTAGAATTATTGTTGTTACAACCCATGAGAGTGATGCCGAGATAGAATGCAGAGATTGCAATAAGCGCGCTACGCATTGAGAGTCCTCCTTCAGGCAGAAAAGAGCAAATTAAACGGGGCAAAAATTGGCCACGCTGATGGGCGTCGTGTTGTGCAATCTATATGCCTGGTTTACAATGGAATTAGAATCTAGTTTGAAATGGATAAAAAAATGCGAATTGTAATGATGTTATTATTTTTATTGTTGATCGGGGGGTGTTCTAGCATAGCGATGCAGTCAGATCGCTCAGTTCAACGAATTTTCTGGGAAAATCTTCACTTCAGGAGGCCGACTCTATCTGGAGCTGACCCACAGGCGCAGTCTACTTTAGATGGGGGATATCTCAGGACCACGAAAGTCAGCGCCACCTTAGATTGCGAGCCGATCAAGTCGCTTTTTAAGGAGGTAGATTTCGCTTTGCTCCGTTCTTGCTTGGTGCAGCTTAGCAAATTGCAATCTGCGAAAGAGATTTACTTTGAGCTTGTCCGCGACGTCATGCCGTATCTCAAATTAAAAGATTCCAAAGAAGTTCCTGAGTGTGTTCGGCAGTCTATGTCTGTTCTCCCTGTGCCGCGTGAAATCGTCTATCAAACGAATGAAGGGGGGGTGCTTTCTTGCTATAGCTCGCGCATCCCTCTGGCTGAGGAGGAGTTGATCGGAATCGAGGCATTTTTGTTCAAGGCTCGGCTAAAGATCACCTTACCAATCGCCCATTTGCCCGATGGCGATCAAGAGTTAACGGATCTCTTGACGACCTGGGTGATTGCACCATTCTATCGAGATGGTGACCAGCAGCTCTTAGGAGCGTTAGTACCTGATAGTGCTTGCGGGGTCTGTATGAATCGATCCTCTATTTCCCCACATGTGCAGAGTGTGCCGCCCATGTGGCCGCAAAACTAATTCTGAGATTGGGGATTTTCTTCGTTTCTTTTTGCTGGATGCTTCTTTGTGTTCGCCGCTAGGAGGACCTTAAAGATCTCTTTGAGTTGCTCACTGACCTGCTGGGGTTCTCCAAGAGCGATGAGTGCTTCAGCGACTGATTCTACCGTCGACAAACACTCTTTGCGGGGTTCTTTTCGGAGTTTTCCGTACAGCGACTTTTCCTTGGGGTTGAGAATGGCCCTTTTGAGCTTAAGTAACCAAGCATTTCTCCACCACAGACTTTTTGCCTGGCTCCAGGTTCCATCGAGGACAACGAGACCGTCGATTTCGTGGATCGGAGGGGCTGAGACGGGTGATCCTTTGCGAGACACAAATTGAAGTGTCGCGTCACTTCGGTCAGGTGTTTCGCTCTTTACGCCGCTTCCCAAATAGAGCACTGCCCACCGCGCGGGCTGAGCCGTCGAGTCCCCGAGTGCAGCCTTCAGGTTAGCCCAAGAGAGTCCCGTGCGGATCTGAGCTTTAGGTAGAGAAAGTTGAGTGATTTGCGCTGTGCCTAGCTCATGCCCTGGTTCCTGAGGGTGCTGGAGGACTAAAATACGCAACCGTGTGTCAATGGACTTAATGTGAGAGCAGATACAACGCTCTAGGGGCAAGAGGCATTTTTCGCAGGATTCGATCATAAGTTGGCTTTACTATCATAGATCTGTGGATTCTGCACTGGTTTCATGGCTGATGCAGCTGAGCCGAGATCCATGATTCCTCACAGGGACTTACAATCCAATGTCCGAGAAGTTGAATACCGAATGTCGTGGCAACCTCTTGAATTCGTGCGGTCAATTCCCGATCTTGGGGCGAGGGGTGTGAGTTGCCTGATGGATGGTTGTGAACCAGGAAAAGCCCTTGAGGTCGGAGGGATAGAAGGCGGGCAAAGATCTCGACAGGGTCCAGATTCACGTGGGTTCTGTTCCCTCGCTCGACCAGGCAGAGCTGGCCAATTTCCCCCGTGCGATAGATGGGTACAAAACCAAACCATTCATGAGCTTCATTTCGGGCTCTTTCGCTTACTTTTTTGAGGGCTCGGAGTGAAAGCTGGACAAGTGAGGGGGGCTGCTCGCTGGATCCCCCGACTTTGCTCACTCGGTCGTAAGCACTTCTAAAGAGAGCGTAGCGCCGACCCATTTCAAGAGCGGCAAGGAGTTTGGCTTGCCCTGCCGGCCCAAGGCCGGGAATTTCTGCAAGGTGAGAGCGTCCACAGGACTCCATGTTCATGAAAAAAGCCCGTTCCTCCTCTATTGGATCGAGCCCGGCACCTGGCCGATTGAGGATGTTTTGGGCCAATCCGAGACAGCCCGTTCCAGGCGGGCCCGAGCCCAAGATCAAAGCGATACACTCGCGCAAGCTGAGTGCAGACGGGCCCACCTCCAGGCAGCGTTCTCGGGGTCTTTCTTGGTTGGGCAGGGTAGCAACGGTTCGTGAGTCAAATTCGGCAAAAGTCATATGAAGGGTGTGAGGTAGTGCAAAATCAAGGCTTAAAAAATCACCGACTCAGGCCGATTCTTGAACCGAACTTTGGAGCGTCGATCGTGAATTCGGACCTGGTAAATTCGGTGGCATTCCAAAAGCTCCTAAGGTAAGTTGCGGCCATGTCATTTTGGATCATTCTCAGTTGGATTTTGGTCATCGTTTTAACCGCGATCAACGTAGTCGTCTTTTGGAAGCTCAAGCAAGCAAGCGAGCAGATGATGAAGATGGCTTTCCCTGGCGCAAATAATATGAACGAAGCCATGGCCCGGATGCAGCAAATGCTCGGTGGGATGAATCGCGGACCCATGAAAGGTCAAGGCCAAGGCCGACCCGGCGGACAGCAGATGGACGCCCAGCTTCGTGCGGCGATGGACATGCTCCAGCAAATGCAAAAGGGCGGCAAGCGCTAATTCGCAGAGAAGAGCTCTAGACCTCTTGCGAGGTGGGGCTAGGGAGCAGATCCAATCCCACCTCCATGGTGCCTTGCTAGGTCTTAATCGGCACAATGTCAGGACCATCAGCCCAGGCAAAACGCACGTCGTTTTGACGGTGCCAGCAGGCAGGGCGTAAGCCGCTTGTAAAGACTTTTCCGGCGGCCGCAGGGTGACAGTTGCGCAGCAGAGGAACCCCAGGAGGCAAGGGGCGGAGTGCTTGTTACGTTCTGGCCGGTGCTAGAGCACGTTTAATGAGATTGAAAGGTTCATGTGTGATTCCTTTGCCTCTTGTATAAACTCATTCTATCAATCATTTCGGCAATATGTCCTGCTCATGTAAATCAGGACCCCACAAAAGGTTAAGTTTTGCCTAGTTTCTTCCGACCCTTCGGTAGGGGGTAGAATATACAATGGGTTGGTCCGCACTTACGAAGGAAGTAACGAGTAAGATAGCCGAAAAGATGGGCCCGGGAGGCAAGCTCAAGCCGCTCATCTTGGCTTGTGGACTGGATCCAGACACCCTGGTCCATATTGATTTCGTGTTTTCAGACTGGCAGGTCGAGTTGCTGGGAGCTGACTCAAAAGAGGAGGCAATTTCTCACCTCAAAAAAAACCTCTCGCGAGCGTTGATTATTTTTTGTGCCCCGACCGTGGGAGAGATCAGCGCAGTTGAATTTCGTTCTGAACTAGGGGTGAGTGCTCAGTCGATCCCGTTCGGAGTGATTACCGAGACTTATAGTTTGGAGCTCAAAGCTCAGCTTGCCTCGATTCAAGGGGCTGGACTGCTCGAAAAAGGCTTTGGAGCGGAGGCAGTCGCCGAGCTTTTTGAGCAATCCATCCCACGCCGACTGGAGAGCCTCCTTGAGGATTTCGAGTTACTTAGGGGATTTATTGAGGAGACCAAAGGAATCATTGAGCAAATTGAGGCGCTCAGCCTCCAGTTGGAGAGAAGTCCTGGTAGCAAAGAGATTCTAAATAATCTTTTTGGAATGGTACATACGATCAAGGGCGCCAGTTCTTTTTTTGAGCCTAAAACTCTGCATCAATTTTTTCATCGATTTGAAGATGTTTTAAAACAAGTACAATCAGGCACAATCAAGGTGTCGGGTCCTGTGATTTCTGCAGTTCTTAAGGTGGTCGATACTGCGAAGAAGCTCTTAGGGGAGTTTGATACTCAAAAACATCAGCACTATTCCCTTGAAGAACTCTGTCGGGCCTTCTCTCCAGAAGCTTTGACGGCGAATCAGGGTGAGGTGCGATCTACTCCTAGCTCTGACGGTTCTGATAGTGCATTTAGCAGCCTTGCTGCTGCTGGAGGCGCTGTTTCGTCCCCCCTTTCAGACGAAGAGGGCGTCGCTCGTGATATTCCTAGCAAGGAAAACTCGATTAAAATTGATATCGAACTTTTAGATCAATTTCTTCGCGCTTCAGGAGAGATGACTGTAGTTCGAAACATGGTTAATAAAACAGTGGCTTCGCTCGAAAAACACTATAGTGCAGATAAAGATGTATTGCGTCTAAGTGAACTCCTGGAGGAGCTGAATAAAGTTAATGCCGCAGTGCAGGCGAAAATTACCGAAGTGAGGAAAGTTTCCTTAAAAAATGTTTTTAAAGCACTTCCTCGTTTAGTGAGAGATGTGACAGCAAGGACTAAAAAGTCCTGTACCCTCAAGCTTGAGGGAGATGACCTTCGCGTAGATAGTTCGATCTCCGAGGCGCTCAATGCCTCGCTCAGTCATTTAATCCGAAACAGTATTGATCATGGAGTCGAAACGTCCGAAGAGCGGGTCCGAGCGAATAAGCCAGAAACAGGGTCAATTATCGTTCGAGCAATTCTGAAAAACGAACAGGTAATTGTCGAGGTACGAGACGATGGTAAAGGCATCGATACCGAGGTGATTCGAAGAAAATTGGTGAGCAAAGGACTGAAAACAGAGACTCAAGTCGCTCAGCTCAGTGATCGAGAGGTTCAAGAGTTTATTTTTGAGTCGGGATTTAGCACGGCCGCCCAGACCACTGAAATCTCAGGACGTGGCGTTGGGATGAGTGCAGTGAAGGATAGCGTTGAAGGAATTGGCGGACGCATTCGGATTGAGACTCAAAAATCTAAGGGGAGTAGTTTCTTCTTGGAGTTGCCTGTTCCCAAATCGGTTCACATCAAGAATTGCCTATTCGTTCTCTCAGGAGGGCAAGAGTTTGGAGTGGCTCAAGATCAAATTCTCCGGCTTATGACAATTGATGGGGAGGCTCGAAAACGGCTTGTAGTGGACTTCGAAGGGGGCTCAGTGCTGAGATCGGGAGATGGTGCGACCATTCCTCTGGTCTCTTTGGGGTCAATTCTCTTTCCACTGAAGTCTCAACAGGCTTTGAACAAATTCACTGTCGTCGTAGTGAGCACTGAAGGTGGTAAAAGTTTTGGACTTATTGTGGATGAAATTAGGGACTTTGAAGATGCTGTAGTGAAGGATCTTGCTCCAACCTTGAAGTGCATTGGGGCTTATTCTGGGGCTACCTTTTTGTCCGATGGCACAGTAGGACTGCTCTTGAGCGTCGAGGGGATTGCTCGACTCGCCCATTTAAAAACGGATGTGACCCGGCTTCAGGATAAGAAGGTCGCTTCTCAGGCTGCTGAATTTACTCAAGAAAAAGGAGAGTGGCTTTTGGTTGAGCTTGATGTCCCAGGAGTATACGCCATCCCGCGTCAGGATGTGTTTCGAATTGAGGAGTTTGATTCTCATCGAATCCAGCGTTCTGGGGTTTGGGATGTGATTCCTTATCGAGAACACGTTCTACCCATCTTAAATCTCACGTCGCTTCTAGGTCAGGCAGAGTCGAGACAGCAAAGAGCTGTGGATGCTAGGACCCAGGTGGTAGTCATGGGGCATGGACGTCGCCTGGTGGGTTTCAAGATTAAGCAAATCATCGACATCGCGACTTCAGTTGGAAAAGTGGAAGAGCCCATTTCGCCCCAGCAAGGGATTAAGGGAAACTTAATTCTAGGGGGAAAGACTGTAACAGTGCTTGATCCTGGAGTCTGGATAGCTGCCTAAATATCAAATTTTTTTTTATAAAAAACGGCATTCTCAAAGTGAACCTGCTGAAAACGGTCCGAAATGCCAAGTAAGCTCTCGGCTGCTCCTAATGCCAGAAAGCCATCTTTTTCCAAGAATTTTATAATTTTTTCAACTACGAGTGTCTTGTTCGGAACATTCTGATAAATCAGGACGTTTCTGCAAAAAATGATGTGAAAATTTTGACCAAAATCCCAAGGATTTAGAAGGTTGAGCTTTTTGAAATCAAATTTTGTAGGCGAGATTCGACTATTGAGAACCCAAGTGTCCGGTGTTGGACCTGGCTCAAAATATTTTTTCTTGAGAGTGAGCGAAAGTCCTCGATCTAGCTCAAGCTGAGAGTAGGTTCTCTCTTTTGTTCGATTTAAGATGCGATCTGAAAAGTCAGTTGCAGTAATTCTGTAATCTGGAAGACCTGGATTCTCAAGTCGAGCTTCTTCCAGAGCAATCGCTAGGGAGTAGGGTTCCTGTCCACTGCTGCACGCGGCGCTCCAAATCCTAAGCTCCCGGAGGCTGGGGTTTTTTGATGCAATCTCAGGCACCATGACCTTGACTAGGCTATTGAAGAGGGATGGATCTCTAAAGAAACTGGTCTCGTTATTGGTCGCAAGGTCGAGCAAGAGTGTTTTGAACTGACCGTCAATTCCGTAAGTCGCTTTGAGCCAAAGCTCATCTAGGCTTTTTAAGCCAAGCTGGTTAGCGATGTCATTTAGTCGGTGCTCTAATTGGAAAAAATTGGACTCTGAGTAGACAATTCCGAGCTCATTTTCGATGAATTTGGCAAAAAATTTAAGTTTTTCTTGATCAAGGGCCATCGCTTTTTTGCTTCACTTTCTTCTCAGCTCGCTCAATCTTGATTCCGCTGATCGTTGAGTTTAATTTTCTCAATTCTTCGATTAACTTCAAGTTTATATTTTATTTAATTTAATAAGTTTTGATCATCTGACAGAAATTCGTCCAAAGCTTTTGTTAATTCTGTGAGACTGATTAGGTTTCTTCTTAAAAGGATATTTCCAAGCGGAGACCGGACTGAGATGAGCTCTTTTTTAATGCTGGACTCAAGCTCTGAATTCCAAAAGCCTAAGGCTAAGCAAGCCTCTTTGAAACCGATTTCAGCGCTAGCTTGTTTTTCGAGAATCTGAAGGATCTGGTCTGTGCCCATCAATTTTTTGTCTTTAACGAGCTGGCAAGTAGGTGGAATGGTCCTTAATTGCTCAATTAAACAGTCGAGTAGGACATCACTTGCGATCAGTTTTTTTTCGACCAGAAATTGCCCAAAATTCGTCATAAGAATCTCTCCCCCGTCTAATGGACTGCTAATTCTTTTAGGAGTGCAGTGATCTGTTCAAGATCTCTAATTTCGTCGTAGCAGTTTGCCTTGAATACTGCGCCGGGCATTCCAAAAACAACGCAGGACTTTTCATCCTGAATCACAATTCTTCCCCCTGCTCGTTTCACTGCAAGCGCACCGCAGAGGCCATCCTGTCCCATTCCAGTGAGAACCATTCCAAGGCATTGAGTTCCGAAAATCGCAGCAGCGGATTCGAAGAGATAGTCTGCCGCAGGTCGAACCGAATTTCGTTGAGGTCCTTGATGAAGCTCGAGGGTTGGGTATCCATCTTTTCTAACGATTTGAAGGTGGTGATCGCCGGGCGCAACGTAGATCTTGCCTGGTGTAATGACCTCCCCATGTTTTGCTTCGTCGCATTCCCTTTTTGAAAGATCTGACAGACGTTTTGCCAAGATTTTTGTAAATACAGGAGGCATGTGCTGAGCGATGAGAATGGGAGTCCTAAGATTCGCAGGGAATTGAGAGAAAATCAGCTCCAGTGCGGTTGGACCGCCGGTTGATGATGCAATGACAATGACTGATGGATAGAATCCAAGAAGGGGGCTTTTTTGAAAGCCCTCAGGGCTTGGAGTCTGACTGTCGAGGGTGAATTTCTCGGAGGAGTGAGTCTGGACGACGGGGGGCTTTTCGCTGCCTTTTACGAACTGAAGGATCTTTGGAACCAGAACCTCTCTGATCCTCTCTTGAGGGGATTTATTGAATTGAGAGTCACCTGAGGATGGTTTTGCGACGACATCGTCCGCCCCTGCTTCAAGTGCTTTTAAAGCCCGCTCAGCTCCTTTAGTGGTTTGAGATGAAAATACAATGACACGGACGTTAAAAGATTTTTCACGAATCGCTTTGAGGACTTCGATTCCGTCCATGTCCGGCATTTCCATATCGAGGGTCACCAGATCAACCGAGAGTTGTTTGAGCTTTTGGAGCGCAATACTACCGTTCGGAGCTGATCCGGCGACCTCGATTTGGGGAACTCCACTTAACGCAGCCGAGATCTGAGTCCTGAACACTACGGAGTCATCGACAATTAAGACTTTCATCACACGTTTATGCTCTTGACGAGTTGTCGCAGGCGATCTGCTAGGATTGCCAAGCTTTTCGCTGCTTCCATGGTCTGAGATGCTCCGGCCGAACTTTGTTTTGCAGCAGCCGAAACTGACTTAACGACCTCTGCAATTCCATCGACTCCTTGATTGGATACTTTGACCACTCGAGCGACTTCGTTCGTGGTGGCTGTTTGTTCCTCAATGGACGCGGCGATTGCCATTGAGATGCTGTTTAGCTTTTCGATGACGGTTGCGATCCCTCCAATTGCATCCACAGCCCCCTGAGAGTCCCGCTGGATAGCTCCGATTCGACTGGTGATGTCTTCGGTTGCTTTTGCAGTTTGCTTCGCAAGTTCCTTCACTTCGTTCGCAACGACGGCAAACCCCTTCCCTGCGTCACCGGCTCGGGCAGCTTCAATGGTTGCATTGAGAGCGAGGAGATTCGTCTGCTGAGCGATCGAACTGATCACCTTGATCACATTACCGATCTCTTGGCTGCTCGTTCCGAGTTGGGTAATAGTTTTGTTAGTTTCTTGAGCCTTGGACAGTGTGTCACGGGATAGATTTGCACCTTCGGATGAGTTTCGAGCAATTTCCTTGATCGAGGCGACCATTTCCTCTGTATTCGTTGCAACGGTCTGAACGCCTTTGGAGACTTCCTCGGTATTCGCTGCAGCTTGGATCGACTGAGAGGCGGTCTGTTCAGAGTTTTTTGAGAGCTGAGTTGCAGTAGAAGAAAGTTCGTCAGCTGCCGTGGCCAGTTCGTTGGCTGTTTCGTCGAGAGCTTTCGCAAGGCCCATTTTCTCGGTGATAATATCCCAGGTGACCATCGGGCCGATGTAATTCTTGTTTTGATCATAGGTGGCAGTCACATAGAGCTCGAGCATTTGGTCGCCCAGGTGAATCTTTGCACGGTGGGGCAGATTTCGTTCATTTGCGAGTAGCTTGCGCTGATGCTGAGGATTTTTGTGGAAAATGTCAATCGATTGTCCGAGGAGTTGATCTACTGGCCTAGGGAGATACTTCTCCAGCTTGGCGAGCGTCTCGCGGCTCTTTTTGTTCAAGTAGACGAGGTTAAAATCTAGATCGGCCAACATCGAGTTGATGGGGGTATTTTCCATCATGGATTGGATTCGAGCGAGATTTCGTTCCGCTTCTAGCTTTTGAGTGATGATTTCCCAAGTGAGCATAGCCCCAACATATTTACCTTTTGCATCATAGACAGCTGAGACCAACAGATCGAGTTTTTCTGGTCCTAGTTCAATGACCGCGTGGTGTGGGAGATTTTGATCGTTGGAAAGCAGGCGTCTCTGGTGTTCTGGTTTTTTATGAAAAATATCGATGCTGACACCTAGCATTTTATCTGCCGAAGTAGGTAAGTGTTTGCTGAGCTTATGAAGTGTTTCCACACTTTTCTTGTTTAGGTATT
>CANHSO010000072.1 GCA_947463705.1 Bacteriovoracaceae bacterium | reverse complement strand
GTTCCAAGCTAGACCAAAAACGCTGCCTGAGGGAGATACGTATTGCCTTACTTTCACCCCAGCTGTGATCATCTCATAGACAGAAAAGGGCAACGTAATTGCCTGCACCTTGCTCTGAGTAGTCCCACCTAAATTGAGAGCCTGAAGTGACTTTCGGTCAGCCTCAATTGAAGCAACGTCACCTCCCAAGAAGGCATGGGAGAGATCAGCACAAGCAAAAGACCAAAACCCAAAGAAAAATCCGATTTTCAGAAAAAATCGCAACCTTCTAGAAATCATCATTCCTTATTCTATGATCTTTATATAAATTCTCAAAGCGAACTAAATTCGACCAATTTACTTTGAAAGCAGCCTAGAGGCTTGACTTGTCCGGCCTCAATCTGAGACGAGAATCATCATGTCACCTTGGACTTGGATCGGACTGATTCTCTGTAATTTAGTTTGGGCAGTAAACCCTACGATTGTGAAACGCCTCATTCAGGAGGTAGGGCCTGAGCACACTGCATTTTTAAAGTATGCTGTGGGGTTAGTTGCTTATATGGTCATTCTCGGTGGACTGAGGCTTTTCCCCCGTAAAAAATCTCATAGAATCACACCCCTTTGGATGCCTCTCCTCCCGAAAAAAGACTTCCTCACTGTGGTCGCCATAGGAATAGCGACGTGTTTTCTGTCCCCTTTAACCCAGGTCATCGGACTCCAAGTGTCGTCGGCAGCAAACAACTGCATTCTAGTCACATTTGAACCGCTATTCGCGGTTCTTTTTGGCTGGCTATTTTTCCGCGAACGGATGAATCAATCCCACTACGGCTCATTCCTTTTGGCAACTCTAGGATTTCTATTTATAAGCAAAGTCCTCGATTTTGACTCTTTCGATTTTAAAACCAATCTCATCAAATTTGAGGTAGGCGACCTCATTCTACTAGTTGGCGTAGCGTGCGAGGCTCTTTACTCAGTCTTAGCCCGACACCTGACCCGAAATTACGCAGGGTCCACGATCTTTGGAACTGCCATGCTAGTGGGAGTTATTCTTTTAGCTTTGGTGATTTTCCCATGGAAAGGGCTCCCGCCTCTCCACCATCTTTCGACTCAGGGCTGGATTACTGCTATTTGGTTCGGCGTTTTTGGCACAGCGATCCCCTACCTTTACTGGCTTTACGCGCTGAGTAAAAGCCACTCCATTGGTTCAGTGGTGCTCTCACTTTTTCTCCAGCCCCTCATTGGCACCGCGGTGGCCGTCGCGTTTCTCGGAGAAAAATTAGGCCCTCAGCACCTCATCGGAGGCAGTCTCATTCTTGGAGGGGTTTTATTTCAAATCCTGGCCGAAAACCGCAAAGACCTGCCCAGAGACGCCATCACTCTCCCTTAGATCGTTTTACTAAAAAGCTGTGAGTTAGGTGCTTTTTCGGCGAGTCGCGCGTCAAAGGCCATACAAACATTCCTCAAAAAAGGACGCCCCTGAGGCGTCACTCGGCAGGAATACGAAGTCAGCTCCACCAATCCATCATTTTGGAGTTCAGTGAGTTTCTCTAGGGCTAAACTCAGATGAGGAGTTTGGAAAACTGGATCTTTCCAATCAGTCTCCATTCGAGTCATTAAGTTCAGAATATGCATCCGGATCACCCAATCTTCAGAGGTCAGGCGATGCCCTCTCTGGATAGGAAGCTCTCCCTTTGCTACGCGGGCCTGATAGGATTCGACCAATTTCTCATTTTGAGAAAATGCCCGACCTGAATCTCCAATCGCAGAAACCCCAAGACCGATCAACGGTGCAACGAAACGAGGGGTATATCCCATAAAATTTCGATGAAGAGAGCCCTTTTGATAGGCCTGCCATAACGAGTCTTGAGTCAAGGCGAAGTGATCCATGCCGACTTCGGCATATCCCACCTCTTCCAAAAGGGACCGGCCAAGTTCATAGAGAGCTCGCTTTTCATCACCGGAAGGAAGGTCAGCTTCTGTGAACCTTCGTTGACTCGGTTTAATCCATGGCACATGGGCATATCCGTAAAATGCGATTCGATCTGGAAGCAGTCCGCGAACCACGTCTACTGTATCGCGAATGCTTTTTTGAGTCTGAAAGGGCAACCCATAGATCAGATCATAATTCACACTCGTATAACCCAGGTGCCTAGCGGTCTCAGTGATTTTACCCACTTGTTCTTTAGATTGAATCCGATGCACGACTTCTTGAACCTTGGGATCGAAGTCCTGAATTCCCAGGCTGAGCCGGGTAAATCCAAGCTGGCGCAAAACAGCTAATTGCTCCTCGGAAGTCACTCGAGGATCCGCCTCAAGTGAAAATTCAGGATTTGGCCCGACCTTGACGGGACCCAATATCCCTTCGATCAAAAACTTGAGATCATCGGCACTCAGAAAAGTGGGTGTTCCACCTCCCAGGTGGATTTCGCTCAGTTCGATTTCAGAACCTAGGCGAGTTCGGTAAATCTCCCATTCTTTAAGCACGCTCTCAACGTAGGGTCGAGATACACCATGGTTCCGTGTGATTCGAGTATTACACCCGCAATAGGTACAAAGACTTTCACAAAAAGGAATATGAATATAGAGCGCCGCTCCAGCACCTTGGCTCCTCCCCTCAGCCAGAGCGTCCCCAACACTCTCCAGCCACTGAGACTCAGTGGGAGAATCGGTCCAGTAGGGAACCGTGGGGTAACTGGTGTAGCGAGGGCCGGGAACATTATATTTGCGAAACCAATCAGCCGAACCGCTCATGAAGAAACTCCATTTTCAGAAAACATCTCTTTTTGAATTCTTAAGAAAAGCTTTACGTTGGATTCGGGCGTCTTAGGAAACACCCCGTGACCCAGACCGCAGATCCATCCCTTCCGATTTTCAACAGGCACGCGAAGCACCGACTCAAAAACCTTCCTCAGTCTCGCCTCTAGCTCTTGAGGATCCAAAAATAGCCAATGAGGGTCTACATTTCCCTGAATCGCCCAACGCGTGCCATACCGCATGAGGACTTCTGAAAGATCAGTGCGCCAATCCACACCCATCCCAGCAATCGGTAAGTCCGCGAGCGATTCCCAATGATCCCATGAAGTCCCCTTCGAGTAGTAGAGTACAGGGATCGACGGAACCTGAGCACGAAACTCTGTCAAAACTGCGCGAAGGGCGCCTTGTGCGTAGAGTTTGTACTCGCTCGGGATAAATTCCCCGGCGCAAGTATCCATCATGGCAATGACGCTCGCTCCTGACTCAGCTTGAATTCTCATATTTTCGACGAGGAGGTCTTTTACCTTCTCAAAAAACCCTTCAAACCTGCCGTCCTTCATGCCGGCGCGGGCCGAGTCTAAACTTCCTTGATGAGAACCCTCAACGGCGTAACAAAATAGGGTCAAGGGCCCACCTACAAAACCGAGCAAGCCTTTTTCAGGAGAAAGCCTTTGACGAATCATCCGCATAGCCTGGGCTTGGAATTGGAGGCCCTCAATTAAGGATACCCCTCCCTTGAGTCTCTCAAGATCACCCAGTTCTCTTAAATGCCAATCAAGCTTTGGACCTTCTTCATATCTCAATCCCATTCCCATCACTTCGAGAGGAAACAATAAGTCTGAAAACAAGATGGCGGCATCAAAATCAAAGTCTTGGATCGGACCCATCGTCGCCTCACAAGCAACTTCGGGCTTCTTGCAAAGATCAATAAAACTATAGGTCTTCCGCAGGGCCTGATAGTGCGAGTGATACCGGCCCGCCTGACGCATGAACCAAACAGGAGGTCTACCTAAGTTTTTTTTAGCTAACGTGGTTTCAAATAAATTCATAAAAGTTGATATCCTATTCCTCGAATACTTTTGATCACTTCGGGCTCCTCGGGGTTCACTTCCACCAAGCGCCTCAATCTCATAATGAAATTATCGACCGTACGAGGCGTTGGAAATTCATCCTCCGACCAAGCATGGTTCAATATCTCATCCCGACTCACCACCTCGCCCCTCCGCTCGGAGAGGAGTTTTAGGAGCGCGATTTCCTTATGGGAGAGTGGAATCACGTGACCCTCTACCTCGGCCTCGAATCTTCGAAGATGAATCCTAGCCTTGCCGATGGTCACAGTCTCCTTAGAACCAAAAGACTGCGGTGAAATCAATTGAGCACGCTTGAGTCCATTTCGAATCCGCAGAATGAGCTCTTTGAGATGAAACGGTTTAACTACGTAATCCTCAGCACCCAGTTCTAACCCACGAATTCGATCTTCGGCATTGCCAAAGGCGGTCAGAAAAATAATTGCCGTGCTGGGCTGTTTTTTTCTTATCCAAGCTGCAACCTCAAAACCCGAACCATCGGGCAATCCTACATCGAGGATGGCTAAGTCAAAAGCCTGAGCTTGAGTGTGCTCGCGAGCCTCAGAAACCGACTTCACCCAAGTGACCAGAAAGCCTTCTCTTTGAAGGCGTTCCACCAGAGTCGAGCCGACATTTTTTTCATCTTCAACCACCAGAAGGCGGGATTGAACCAAATCACTCATTTGATTGTCCCTCATGAAAAATTAATCTCACATCAAAGCCTCGTCGCGAAGGTTCGGCTGCCGAAAAACTAGCATTCCCCTTCATTCGTTCCATGAGGGTGCGCACGAGATAAAGGCCCACGCCAGTTCCGGATGAGCCGGGTCCTTTTCTAAAAAGTACTCCCAGACTCTTCTGATCTCCCGAATAGCCTTGTCCCTGATCTCGAAACAAAATCCGAACTTGATGACTCTCAATCGGCTCAATTCTGACTTGAATTTTAACCTGCTCTTGCCCTGAATGCCGAACCGCATTCTCAATCAGATTTTTAAAGATGATCTGTAAGGCAGTAGGATCAGCCTCGAGCCACACATCAGCACTATCCAAATCAAAGTGAACTCGGTCCTGGTAATCGGCATGAGAGGTTTTAATCCATCGCTCAAACCAGGGCTTAATTTGGAGAGACTGAATATAAACGGGGCCTCCCCCTTCTAATCTGGCTAATTCCAGAGTCCGCTCAACCTGAGCCTCCAGTCGCAAGGTGTCTTCCAAAAGCCTTTTCACGAGAGCAGCCTCGTGACGGGATTCTCCAAGGCTCTCTGAGATCGATTCAGCCTGGAGTCGAATACTAGTCAGAGGCGTTCTCAGTTCGTGGGTGACCGAAGCAAAAAATGCCTGAAGTCCTTTAGATCGCCTCACATCAGTCCAATACATCCAAAAGATGAGAACCGAGCACGCAAGGAGCAGCCCAAAAAATACCGGTGATTCCCAGTAAAGCATTCTCTGAATTCGATGCAAGTGTTCAACATCAGAACCAAGTCGCGCAATGATCGCCGCTTGAGAAAGAAGTAATCTTCCCCACCAAGCGCCAAGCAAACAAACCAGGAGCAACCAAGCGAGATGAGCGCCCACCATCCACCGTAAACGGGTGTCGGTCCTAGCTTTGCTCTGTGCTGAACGATTGCGCAAAAACCAACCCAAATCTCAAATCCCCTTACAGCTTACTGAGAGCCATCCCAAAAGCATCCGTCAAGCGGGCGAAATGCTCATCCTGGTGCGCAAGGGAGAGAAATGAAACCTCAAATGCACTTGGAGCCAGATAAATGCCTTGCTCCAAAAGTGAGTGGAATACCTTGGCATAAATCCCTTTATGTTCCTCCGGAGTTTGGCCAGGATGTCTGACCCAACCATCTTGGGTCTTAATGTGACCAAAAACACACCAGAACAGAGAGGCTATTCTCTGTACCTTGATAGGAACTCCGGCCTTCTGGCCCATTTTTTCAAACGTATCCCCTAAAATTTCAGCCCTAGATTCCAAGGCAGAGTAGAAATTTTCCCGTCGAATTTTCTTCAAAGTCGCAAGTCCTGCAGTCATTGCAATTGGATTTGCGCTCAAAGTGCCTGCTTGATAAACGGGACCAGCAGGTGCAACCCAATCCATCAGATCAGCGCGCCCGCCATAGGCTCCCACAGGAAAACCACCGCCGATGACCTTGCCGTAAGTCACGAGATCCGGCACGACGCCCGATCTCTCCGCCATTCCGCCCCAGGCCATTCGGAAGCCCGTGATCACCTCGTCAAAGATCACCAAGCTTCCAGACTTTTTCGCCAGCTTGGACATTTCGCTGAGAAACTCGGGCTTTTGTAAAAGGAGTCCGTTATTTGCGGGAACAGGCTCGACAATGACCGCAGCAATTTCATGACCCCGAGTTTCAAATACGTGCTTGAGTTGAGCTAAGTCATCTAACGGAACCACAATCGTATCGGATGCCACTTGAGCAGAGACCCCTGCGCTGTCTGGACTCGCCATATCCGCTAAACCGGAGCCAGCCTTCACTAACATGGAGTCGACGTGCCCGTGGTAACACCCGTCAAATTTCAGGATCTTGTCGCGTCCAGTTGCAGCGCGAGCCACGCGAAGTGCAGCCATGACAGCCTCGGTCCCTGAATTCACAAAGCGAACCTTTTGAACCCATGGGATCGTTTGCGTGATCAGCTCAGCCAGCTCTAAAGAGTAAGGCTCAGCGGTGCCATAAGACCAGCCTCGATGGAGCGCCGATTGAACCGTCTCCAAAATCTCAGAGTCTTGATGCCCGAGCATCAAAGGTCCCCAAGACATACAAAAATCAATATAACGCTGGGAATCTACATCGACCAATTCAGCGCCTTTTGCTGACTGAATAAAAACAGGTGTACCGCCCACTCCGCGAAATGCCCGAACGGGAGAATGCACTCCGCCTGGAACTACTTTTTTAGATCTTTCAAAATAACCGGCTGAATTTTGATTTTTCATTTCAACTCCTGATTCGATTTAATTAGTTTTTTTTAAATACTCTGAAGCGTATCTGGCACCATAAGTGATGATCATCGAAGCTCCAGCCCTCAAGAATGCCGTCCAAGCCTCAACGTGGGCCTCAGGACCCCGAACCAGGCCGCGTTCTGCCATCAACTCAATTCCTGCAAACTCTCCACTGACCTCGTAAACGGCCCATGGTTTTTCAATCCGTTTAGAAAGGTCACTCAGGACATCAAGATAAGGCATTCCAGGCTTAACCATCAGAATATCCGCGCCCTCCTCTGCGTCCCTTACTGAACTGATATAAGCATCTCGTGGACAGCCCGGATCAATCTGATAAGTCGCTCGATCCTTGAGTGAAGTAGATCCCTTAGGGGCTGAGTCAGCCGCTGCTCGGAACGGTCCATAAAAGCGAGAATGAAATTTGGCCGAATAACTCATGATTAAAGTAGAATAGAGCTGATTTTCATCTAAGGCCTTTCGAATCGCTCGGATTCGTCCATCCATCATATCGCTGGGAGCGACACAATCAGCTCCAGCACCTGCGTACTCGAGCGCAAGGGAGGCAAGCTGCTGAACTGTGGCGCAATTTTCCACATGATCCCCCTCGGCGTTCAAAATCCCGCATTGACCATGCGAAGTGTAGGAGCACAGGCAAACATCGACTGCTAAGAAAAGATCTTTACCAAATCGTTTACGCAAAGCGCCGATTTGACGGGCGGTGAAGTCTCCGGAAAAGGACTTCTCCCCTTTTTGGCCGGGAACACCGAAAAGAATGAACTTGCGAACCCCTGCCTCCAGGTCGCTTTCGACGGTCCTGAGGAGAGAATCTGGCGTCTCGCGAAAAGTTCCGGTCAAACCGGGAACAGATTCACGATCCCGAAGTCCTTCGACAGCAAAAAGAGGCTGAATTAACTGATCTACTGAAACTCGATATTGAGTGACCAATTCTCGAATTGCAGGAGTTTGCCTTAATCTTCTTAAACTCATTGGGTTCAATGAGCTGCTCGATTTTTGATCCATTTTCTCCATTCCTCACCTTTCGGAAAGACGAGCGGTTCAATCCCAAGAATTCGCAAATACTCGGCGGTTTTTCCGGGACCACAGGCATGCCGCGCGTTCTTGGGAAGATCCCCTTTTAACCCATTTATCTGGGAACTGCTGCTCCAAAATACATCCGTTGCTGAGCGCAACTCCTCACGAACCCAGTCCGGATATTTTACATGAACTGTATAGGACCCGATGGCCCTCATCCCCAACTGAAGCCACTCTGTAAACGCCTGATCGTGAGTCAAAACCGACCAGCCTGCCAATTCTGGAAGACCCAAAACAGGCTCCTTTAGGGTTGGCATCAGGGTTTCAAACCCAAGGCCCTCTGCGCAACCCTCGACCCAAATTCCTTGCTGAGCCAATTTAAACCAACTCGAGCAACCCGAAGTCCAAACTCTAGACTGACAGAGGTGCTCCACCCACTCTCCGTGAGCCGCTCGGGAATGACCCACAAAAACTGCAGGGCCAACATCAGTTGATCCCGAGGGCATCAATCGAGTGACTGAATCCTCTGAGTCTCCTCGTTGCAAACCCCCATCCCAGGTCCGAACCTCGCCAGATGGACTTTGGGGAGGACTCCATTGAATCTCTTGAACCTGGCCGCGCGAGGGCATTTCGCCCTTAATCCAAGTCAGTTCACCTGCTGCGGTCGCAAAACAAGTCGCTCCAAACCGTTGATGGCAACCCCCCCCCGATTCAGCTAAAATTTTGCGTTCAACTGCAACTTGGGCTGCCGTTGGCGCATGATGCAGTTTTTGAATGGCCTGGACCACCTCGGTGTCATCAGCTCGACACTCTACAGCCAAAGCTCCCTGAGCAGGTGCAGCCGGATTTTCATCCAGAGGAAGAACCATCCACCTCACGCCACTCAAAAGTTGCCTCAACTCAGATTGTCCTGCCGAGTCAGCCCAAAGACGGATTAAACCCGCAAAGGCAAGCACAACACCATCCAGTTGCTTGGGGGCGCTTTTAGGCTCATGAACTCGACTGAGTCGAGTATTCACATTTCCACGGATTTCAACCCATTCGAGTTTGGGTGCCGAACTACTCAATCGGGGCAAGGCCTTCTCTAAAAAGGACGGTATGTTTTCGAGTCTGCGCGGAGAGGAAGTTCCGATTTTTAGTTTTTCGCCGTTCCTCAGCTTCTCCAGGGTGTGAGGCCCAAACAAAACGACATCTCGGGGATTAGCGCGCTTAGGAATTGCAGCGCAAACAAAGTTTGAGGGCCTTTGTAAGCTCAAATCCTTAAACGAGTGGACCGAGAGATCCACTCGACCTTCGGCCAGAGCCTGGTCCAACTCGGCTACGAAAAAATCTTTGCCTTCAACCTTTTGAAGCGAGACATCTTGGATCCGATCGCCTCGAGTCTCTATCCCAAAGAGTTCTACTTTTAATCCCGGATTCAGTCGTTCGATCTCCCGAGCCACCCATGAACTTTGCGCCCAAGCAAGAAGAGAACGACGGGTCCCAAGCTGAATGTTTTTCTTTTCCATTGCGTTTGAACTTTCTTTAAACTGAATTAGGCAAAGCAGGCTAAATCTTCCCACCCATGCGGGATGGAAATAGAATCGCCTAAGGCTCGCAGCTTGACCCGTTCTTCACAGGCTTGCAGAGCGCGAGTGACCTGAACAGATCTGAGCTGATCCAAGGTACTTTGCATCGCAAACAAGTCATCTAAAGCAAAAAAGTGATCTGAACAAGTTCGAACCCAGGTTGGGCAGTCTTTACGGCGACCCCCCAGATGAGTCACTGAGCGTCCTTCGATCCCGCCCTCATTCCATGATCTCGCACGGGGCTGATCATCGAGTTCGTCTGCTGGGATCGCCAAAACCACATGGCGTGCCTGCCTCCATGCGTCTTGGACCTGATCGTCAGACGAAAGGATCCGAATCCGACTGACTTCTTTTCTGGTGAGTTTGGATTTGAGCTCTTCCACTAGCTGACTCAACCGCTCAGGATTTCGATTCCATACCCAAAGCTCGGAATCGAGTAAGAACGGAGCAACGGATTGAGCAATTTGTCCTGCACCCAACAAAAAAACAGGGCCCGCCGAAGCTCCCTCCATCTGACTCTGTTCCCGGATGACTTTTCTCACTAGAGAACCGTAGGAGGCTCCGCCCCAATTCTGAATGTATCGAGAACGGATTTCCTTCGTATCTTCGAAAAGACGGGAAAGCAGAGACGGGAAAAAGGTCCCACCAAAATCTTTGGTGCTCAAAGCAATCCGCCACGCCTCTTTAATCTGACCAAAAATATCGGTTTCTCCAAGAATTTCGCTTTCCAAGCCTGATGCTAACCTCAGGAGAAAAAGATAGGCGTCCTGCCCCGAGTAGGACTGCTGCTGAGGTAACCATTCAGTCAACTCCCTAGCATCCCGGGCTTGAGTGTCGAAAATCCACAGCCAGCGCTGGCAAGTATCCATACAAAACCCTGCAGAACTCGCCTCAACGAGGGATTTTAACCGAGGATCAAATCCCGGTTCTTTCTTTTTTGAAAGATGAAGCACTCCCAGATTCTCAAACTGCATAGGTCTAGATCTTACTTGAAAGAGTCTGTCCCTGTGTCACGGGAGTGTCACAAAGAGCGGTTTACAATTGCCTTAGAGGCTCGGAGATGATTCAAGGTCCTCCATGTTCACTACACAAAAACCTTGGATCATTTTTACGGATGGCGCGAGTTCTGGCAATCCAGGACCTGGCGGCTGGGGAGCTATCACCATTTCACCCTCAGGCCAAGTCCTTGAACTGGGAGGCGCGGAAGCACACACCACCAACAACCGAATGGAACTCATCTCAGCCATTCAAGCACTCCAGAAAACTCAGGATCGCGGAGCGTCAATTGAGGTTTACACGGATTCAACCTATGTCATCCGTGGAATAACGCAATGGATTTGGGGATGGAAAAAGAAAGGCTGGGTGACCACCGAAGGAAAGCCCGTAGCCAACGCCGAACTCTGGCAACAGCTCGCCTCACAAACCCTGGGTCGAAAGGTCAAATGGAACCATGTCCGGGGTCATTGCGGGATTCCCGGAAATGAAAGAGCTGACGAGATTGCGGTGCACTATTCCAAAGGAGGACGTCCTTCGCTTTTTCACGGCTCGCTGGAAAACTATCCCATCTCGATCCTCGACCTCTCCAGAATTGCCACTGCGAACGCAGAAAACAGCAACTCAGCCAAAAAAAAGTCAACGAGCCCCAAAAAAGCATACTCCTACCTCAGTTGCGTAGACGGCCACCTCAGGAGCCACGCCACCTGGAGTGATTGCGAAAAGCAAGTTCAAGGACGCTCCGGGGCTCGCTATCGAAAAGCCACCAGCGCCGAAGATGAGGAGTCGAGTCTCAAATCTTGGGGCTTCTCACTCTCAGACCTCAAAAAATGATTGGAGCTGGTGTTAATTGTGCATTCCCAGAAACCCGTCGGAGCGAAACCGGGTTGCGGCATGCAGCCGAAACCGAATCGGAGGAAAATCGTGGGTAAGAAACTCTATGTTGGGAATTTGCCGTTCAGCACCAATGATCAAGATTTAGCAGAAATTTTTGGCCAAGTTGGCCAAGTTAGGTCGACCAAAATCATTTTTGACCGAGAATCAGGTCGATCCAAAGGATTTGGGTTTGTCGAAATGAGTTCCGATGAAGAAGCAGCACAAG
>CANHSO010000071.1 GCA_947463705.1 Bacteriovoracaceae bacterium | reverse complement strand
ACTGACTTTACAGCGGGTCCAACTTCTAAAACCCGCCCTGAAATTTCAGAGCCTGGCACGAAGGGGGGCTTGGGAGCTTCAGGGTAAAGCCCCATTCGCATCATAATGTCAGCGAAGTTAACGCCTGAAGCCGTGACTTGGATGCGCACCCCATCTAGTCGTAGGGGGGGCGAGGGGAGCTCGACTTTTTTCATCACGTCAGGGCCGCCAAATTTGGTAATTTCGATTGATTCAATCATTTGCGAAGGGTTCCTTGGTTTTCGATTAGGCTTTCAAGGCGGGATACTACCAAAGTACGGGTCTGATTCAAAGAGGATGAAAGCGCGAGTCCGGCTGCGAAATCGTGGCCTCCTCCTCCTAGTTCCATCGCGAGCTGACTGATGATGACTCGACCTTTTGAACGCATGGAAACACGAGTTTTTCCGTCATCTTCTTCTCGGAAAAAGCAGATGACCTCAGCCTCATGGATCAAGAGTAAGAGATTCAGAAAGGAAAGGGTTTCATCCGCGCTGGCTTGATGTTTTAATCGCAGTTCTCGATTCATCTCAATCCATGCAATTTTCCCATTTTTGGAGATTTGGACATTTTGAAGCAGTACGCCCAAAAGCTGAAGGTGCGCCACCGTCTTAGATGAATAAATTTGTTGGTAAACCACCTCAGGATTAATTCCGATCTCAATCATTTCTCCCGCGATTCGATGAGCGTCAGGAGTGGTGCGAGCGTAGCGAAAGCTATTGGTATCCGTCATGACAGATACGTAGAGTCCTAGGGCAATTTTAGAGTCCAGTGAGACTAAATTGAGGCTCTTAAAAAGTGCATAGAGAAGCTCGCCGATGCTGCTAGCTGTGACTTTGCTTAGAACGGTGGCATGGGGTGGATAAGGTAAGGCAAGTTTTCCAGTAGGTCTGGGGTGATGATCTAGAAATAAGATTTTTCGACTTCTTGCTGCAACTGGTTCCCAGATGGCTCCTAGCCTCCTAGGATCGTGAGTGTCGAGAATGATCCAGAGGTCAAAGGGACTCGGTATTTCTTTGTCCTTCGCTGAAAAAAGAAACTTCTGGGTGGGATCGAGAAACTCGTAGCGATGAGGCAGTGCGTCAGGATTGAAAACTCGACACTTTTTTCCGGCTTTTTTTAAGTAGTGGAAGAGAGCTGTTGCAGCACCCAGTCCGTCGCCATCAGGCATGAGGTGGGTGGATAAGACGATGGATTGAGACTCTCGAATGGCTCGAGCTACAAATTGGAGTTCAGTTGAACTTCCAGCTTTTTTTGATTTTAGATTTTTTGTCCTCAAGACCGTATCCCTCACTTCCGAAAAGATTTCATTAAGAGGATAGCTCCAAAATGAAATCGGCAAGACCCGGAAACTCAGATCCGCTATTTGTGATATTCGAACAACACTTGGTGAACTTCCAGGATAACGAAGTTGACCGAAAGACTTTTATTGGTCAAGTGATTCAAGATTACTTCACTTATCTTAGGAAGATGAAAATCATCATACCTCTCTCTCTCGAGAAGTCTATTGCCGAGGAGCTAGCGAGCCAGGTTCAGGTCATGCTTCTTAAGAAAATCTATGGATTTCACTCGATTCAGGAGTACCAGAAGAAAGCTCCGAAATCAGAACGAGCCCAAGCTAAACGAAGATATTCCCGATTAGTCAGAGCGAGGTAGTGAAAAAGCTATTTGCGTTTTCGGATTGCTGACTTCATGTGTTTCACGATCGCTTGAGCGACGTTGATCCCGGTTGCCTTTTCAATTCCCTCAAAGCCCGGCGAACTATTGACTTCAATGACCATGGGGCCTTCGTGGCTTTCCATGAGGTCCACGCCAGCGATCTGAAGTCCAAGTATCTTTGCTGCTCGGACAGCAGTTTGTTCAAATTTTTTCGATAGTTTAACGACCTGAGCAGTACCACCGCGGTGGATATTGGACCGAAATTCACCTTGAGGTGCAGTGCGTACCATGGCTGCGACGACCCGATCGCCAATGACGAACGCTCGGTAATCGCGGCCAGCCCCCTCGACAATAAATTGTTGAATAATGACATCTTGATCTAGGGTTCTTAACGTGTCTAAAACCGAGCCGAGCGAAATAGGGGAGTGAACCAGCATAACGCCCACGCCCTGAGTGCCGCGTAGGATTTTCAAAACGGCAGGTAGTCCCTGTACTGCCTCGACCGCAGTCCGGAGGCTTTGGGTATTCCGAGTCAGGACGCTAGCTGGGACCAAAAGACCGGCTTCGGTGAGAACTTGAAGGCTTCTCATTTTATCTCGGGACTCTGCAATGGCCCGAGAGCCATTCATAATCAGGACTTTTTGCATCTCAAAGTGCCTTACGACACAAAGACCGTAGTCAGTGATTGAGGCCCCAATTCGAGGGAGGATGGCATCGAAAGTGGGGAGGGGGCGGTTTTTAACCACGACCTGGCTCTCTTTACCTCGGATCACGAGTTGGCAGGCAAGTGGGTCGATGACTTGACACTCCATGTTAAGTTGGCTGGCTTCGTATTTGAGCCGTCGGATGCTGTGGAGTTTCGGGTTTCTAGAAAGGATGGCGATACGCATAGGTTTATCTTTGTTTTTTTCTTTTTTACAGTAGCATTACAATCAAGGTGTCAAAAGCAATAAACGCGGCTCTTGGATTTGTTCTGGTTTTTTCACTCGTGATCTCAGACCAGGCTGAGGCTCGGCGCAGGCATTCGCGCTCAAAACGCCGGCCAAGTGCAGTTGGCCCCAGTCTTCAATGGACTAAGCGGATGAAAGGGGCAATATCCAACCTGGCTCTTTCCCGGAGTGGAAAACAGATCCTGGTCGCCACCTACGCTGATTCCGACATTCCGGGGAGTGCTAAGCACGCGTTGCTATCCCTCTGGAGCACTCAGGGCAAACTCCTCTGGGAGCAAAAGGCAGATGCACCGATTAAGGACATCGCTATTTCTCCAGATGGGCAACTGATAGTGCTCTCGACTTATTTGGATGACCTGATTGGTATGGATGCCCGCGGTCGAAAGATTTGGAATACGGCAGGCCTGTGTAAGCCCTACGTCCTTCAGGAACCTAAACGAGTGATCTGCTACCATGATGATGACGCCGGACCCGATGTTGCATTCGACGTCCTGGATTGGGACGGGAAAAAAATCGGCGGGTTTCCCATTCAAAAAGACATCGTTGCCTTTAAATTTTCCGACGACCAAAAAAGCTTGGCGATTGCTCTCAATGGCGGTGAGGTCATTCTCTTTGACTCCGAGTTGAAGCCCGCCTGGCGCAGAAAATTAGATGGAGAAGTGGTGGATCTTGCCGTAGCCGGATCAGAGCAGTCTAATTTGATCTCGACCGCATCGCCATCTCCAATTTCTAGGTTTCGAGTGGCTGTTTTGGTTCGAGCAGACAGGAAAACTCAGCAGGTCGAGTTTTTGGGTGATCAAGGGCAATCTCTTGGGCACGTGATACCTTCTTTTCCTGTGGAGCAGCTCGAGTCCTCTCCTGATGGGCAAATTGCATTTTATTATGGCAATAGCTTCGCAGGCCAGTGGGTTGCAGGAGCTTCGTTTCCTGAGTTGAAAGAAATTTGGAAGCAAGGTGAACCTTCTAGCTCTCGGTACTCGGGCTCAATTAATCTTTCGCCAGGTTTGATTTGGGCTGGAGTTGAGCACCGCTCTGAAAAACCCATTCAACGCGAAAGTCGGGTTTTTATCTTTGATCTGAACGGAAATAAAGTCCACGACCTCGACCTACCCAAGGATGACACTGCCTATCTTTTTTCACATCGCATTGCCATGGTGCCGAACTGGTTTGTTGTCGGAACTGATGATGCAAAGTTGAGTGTCTATCAGTTCTAATTAATTTCTAAAAATTTGGATGTTGAATAGTTGCAAAGAATAGATTTATTATTGTCTTTTTATTTAGATAATTCAGTCGTCTGGGGGGATATGAAAGATTGGTAGCAATCGAGAAACTGGCCGAAGAGTGTCGCACCGTTTCTGATGCGGCAAGTTCTAAAATGAAAGGCTCCGCGACCTACTTGAGTGAAGTTCAAGAGTTTTTAGATTCCTGCAATGGGTTTAAAAAAGATCAAACGAAACGCAATCAGCTGGTCAGTTTGCTGGTATCGCGCTCCCTTTTACCCTTGGGCCCCGGGTTTTTGCCCCTCGGGTTTTAGGATTGCCGTTTTGAAGGGCGAGGCGGAGCCGCCCGGCAGAGGATCTCTAGTGTGCTACTTTAAGATAAGTTAAAGAATTTCATATTATGTTATTTTGACAATTTATAACCACTCAAATCACTTGATTCTGAGAAGTTATCTATTATGATTAAAAAGATGCAGACGAACAAAAAGCAACTCGCCGCCCAAAGAAGGCTCATCGAAAAAAAGATCCATCCATGGACAGCGCTCAGATCCGATCGCCCGCCGCCTTCCGGCTGGTTAAAGGCTATTCGGGGGGCTCTTGGGCTTAGCTCTAGGCAGCTTGCGGATTTACTAGGTGTAAAGCAGCCGGCTGTCTTGCAGTTTGAAAAGAGCGAAGCACAGCACAAGATTTCTCTTGAGACCCTTGAAAAGGCCGCCAAGGCAATGAAGTGTCAGCTCGTTTATGCAATTGTTCCCATGGCACCATTTTCGAGCCTTGAAAACGTGCTTGATGATCAAGCAATTAAGTCCGCAAGTCTTTTAGTTTCCCGAGTGGATCAAACCATGAAATTGGAGCAACAAGGCATTCCACAAAAAAATTTGAATGAACAGACTCGTGAGCTGGCCAAGGAGCTTAAGCGAAAGATGAGCCCCGGACTCTGGCGTCCACAAAGTGGAATCCCCAAAGGGAAGAAATCAGATGGCAAACCTTGAAATTCAATACCCTTCTGGAGCTACGCCACTCTCTCCTGATGAAGTAGAGGGATTGATACCCGACTATATTACGACCCAAGGCGAGCTAAATGAACTTGAGCAATCGAATATCCAAGACGCGATCATTTGGCTGCAGCGCCGGCGACCCGCTGAGGTTTTAACTCTGAGTTTTATATTTGAGCTCCATAAACGCATGTTCAATCAGGTCTGGCGCTGGGCAGGTCACAGTCGAAGATCAGATAAAAATATCGGTGTATCTTGGACGCAGATATCATTTCAACTCGCATTACTTATTGAAGACACCAGATTTTGGATAAAGAGTCGAACCTTTCCGATGGACGAGATAGCGGTTCGATTCCATCATAGACTTGTTCAAATCCATCTATTTCCAAATGGAAATGGTCGACATGCTCGCCTCATGACTGATCTTCTTCTTGAGGATGGGGGTCATTCCCAGTTTTCATGGGGCACAGGAGTAGATTTCGCTTCTCTTGAGGCAGAGAGTCCTCGCAGAAAGCGTTACATAAATGCTCTGAGATTAGCCGATCAGAATCAATATGAGTTGTTGCTTTTATTTGTAAGGTCTTAGATGTTTAAAAAATAGTTAAAAAAGTCATAATCGATCGATTTTAGCCTATAATCCGCATGAAAAAGCCCAGCTTGAGACCATTCAGCGGGAGAGGAAGTTTTTTCGAGAGAGTTGAGGACCCCGTAGCCCTGGGCTCTCTTACTCTTTTACCCTGCTAGGAGCATGATCTCACGTAAATCCTCTACGAGTGTTTTGTTCTTTTCGTCCAGCAGCTCTCTTTTTATTTGAACAATAATTCCTTTTACGACTTCTGCTTTATTGAGCTTTGTATCCCTCTCCAGTTTTAGAAAGATGTTATAGAGTTCATCATTGAGCTTGATTGAAAATCGAGCGCTAGACTTCCCTTGTGCCTCTTCGGAGTCTAAGAGCGCAGAGAACCGGGCATGAACTCCTTTCATTTGATTGGCTTTTTGAAGGTAGTATCGAAAAAGGATCGTTTGTTTTGATTCATTAGCGCCGTAGCCAAGTTCATAACAGGACATCAGCAAAGCGTCCTGCAAATGACGGGGGATTCGAGTCTCAATCGCATGTCGAGAGTAATGCACGACCCCCTGAATGCGGGGTACAGACTGTTGAGGAATCGACACCATCCGATCACACTGATCGCATACTGCAATCAATACATTGGGAACCATGCCCTTGCCCGAACTCAAAGAGATATCGCGCTCTGTGAAAGTAGTTGGGCGAATTTGATTACAAAACTGACAGATCGCCTGAGACTTTTCGCCTATTTTATAGAGTTTCATTACCTGCCTCCTTTCTTGCTTCGATGAACACTAATAAACCAAATTTCTGGCTCCAAAAAATAGAGCTTGATGTACCAATTTTCCTTAGTAGATTCTTTTCTTCAATTTCATCACGAGCCTCATGTTGAATTCCACCATCACGTATTGCTTGAATTACTTGACGGCGAATTTCTTTGAAGCCCATTTAGTTAATGTACGCTATTCTTCGTACATTAACAAGACCGAATTAAGATATAGCGTAAAGCTGCTTTCGGCCGCCCCAAGTTGGGCCAAAGTGGTTGATTGCCAATGGGGTCGTGCCAGAGTTATACTCCTTTAGTAGATTCAGTGGCGGCTTTCAGTCAAAATCCAAGGATAGGGGATCGATCATGCAACTCATTCAATCCAGGCAGATGAAGATGGGCGCATTATTCATCCTTACCGCGCGACCAAGTACTTGTCGCCCAGATAGGGGGGCGGAGGCGTCGCATGAGCGAGTTGACTGCTTAGGTGTGCTGTATTTGCATAGTACTTACAGTAGCCTATGCTAGATGAAATGATGTTGATCACTTGGGACGATCGAAAAAATGAGACTAATTTCACAAAGCACGGTGTTTGGTTCGAAGAAGCTCAGACGATTTTATATGACCCGTTTGTATTCTCAAATGGAAATGATCACTCTAGCGGAACTCGAATGGAATATCTTGAAGCTTCTGATCAGCATAGGTTGATCTACATGGTAACAGTAGAAAAAAAAGATGACGAAATCAGGATTATTTCAGCAAGAAAGGCAACTCTTAATGAAAGGCGAAGATATGAAGAAGGAATTTAATTTTAAAGGTGCAAGCCGGGGCGCGAGAATCAGTCGTGATTTGATCAAAGTCTCAGTGACTGCTAGGCTAGATTCTGATGTTGTTTCTTGGTTGAGAGCCGAGTCGACCCGCCTTGGAATTCCTTATCAAACTCTGATGAATTCGCTACTTAAACAATGTATGGGAAACTCTCATTTAACCGAGCAGAAAGTAAGAGACATTGTTAGGGAAGAATTGACTAAGAAGGCAAGTTAAATGATAAAATAGAGATCTTCGTTTTTGGTCTTCGATGTCTAGTTGAGTACATATACTCAAGTTATACTATTTAAAATAATTTTAATAGCGGCGTTAGATCAAAAATAAAAGCCCGGCAAAGACGAGAAACGAATCGTGCAACTTATTCAATCTAGGCAGATTAAAATGAGTTAAAACTGAACTAGGCGACTATCTCTGTATTCCAGTCTGAAAAAACTAATTTTCCAGGATGAGTGGCTAAACTACCGACTCATAGGGAAAATATTCGATCCCGTTTTCCTGGAACGAGTGAGGATAGGGTCCTAGAATTACTTTTGAGCAAGGTAAGGAGTCACCCAATTTCTCAACGAAATGGGTCATTAATAAACCATCTGTCTTTCGAACTGCTGCATCCTCTAAGATTCTGACAGCACAGATATGGCCTTCGGTCTGTAATACAAAATCAATCATCTTTGATTTTGCATTTGAATAGTAGAGGACTTTCCATTTCAACTGGCCCTGACTGGATCGTTGACTCAGCTGTTCATTCAGGAACCATGTCTGCAGAACTCTCCTGTGTGAGGCGCCCAGAAAAGCAGCTAAAGCGCAGTCATAAAGATAGTACAAACTTTTGCCAGTACTCGAAATATGGGGGTCGACTCGATTGAGCACAAAAAGCTCTTGAAGAACTTCGACATGTTTTTTGATGATTCTGCTATCGCGCTTGAGCTTGGCGCTCAGCTCCGACAATTGAGGGAAATCCAGTTGTGCAATCTGACTCAAAATGTCCTTACCTAGTTCAGGATCAAAGGATTTGACGAATCGAGCATCTCTAAACACGATGAGATCCAGAATATCAGACAAAATCTGATCACGCTCCAGCGAAGAGCGAACCGCAAAAACACCTGGAAGACCGCCATTTTGCAAGTATCGGTGGAGGTCTTCTCGTGATGCTCTAGGTGTTGAATTGAGGAGATGCCTAGCCGATGCAGTGTTGATAGGTAAGGATAAGCTTTCCGCAATGTTAAACGGAAAGACGCGGGTACGTGACATTCGCCCAGTGAGTGACTCGCGAATGTGTGAAAGGCGAGAGAACTCAGTCGATCCCAAGATTAAAAATTTACCAGGCACGCGCTTTCGATCAACATTCAGCTTGAGTGCGTCGAAAAGGTCTGGTGCCTTCTGGACTTCATCTATGATGAGAGGTCTTGCGTCAGGGTAACGTAATAGAAAATCATCAGGAGAGTTCTGCGCAGCAACGCGGAGTGCTTTTTCATCTAAAGATATGTAGCTAGCCGCTCTTAGTTTTTGGGTAAGTAGGATTTGACCTATGAAGCTCTTGCCTGTTTGCCTTGCTCCTTGAATAGCGACAACCGGCGCAAGACTTAGTTTTTGTTCAATTAAGGCTAGAACGTGTCGATTTCGATCATGGGGCATACGACAAACTATGCCATTTTCTGCTTATGTATGTCAATAATTGGTATAGTTTTCAAGGAAAAGATCAAAACTTATCCTTTTGGGTAGTTCGACCTGCGTGAGCGAATCCCGTTCTAATGGTGCTCCGTCCCCCATGTTCCCGTTCTCCTAATTCCAAACCAGCACGGCCCCGTCGCTGGTTTCCTCGATGCGATGTCCGGAGGCGGATTCGTCTTTGAAGGGAGGGGGTTCGACTGGTGCTGTCGTCTGTGCATCTGTCGGTGCTGCAGGCATGACCTGCTCAAGTTTTAAGGTGTTTTTGAGGGATTCATTGAGCTGCCTGAGCTCCCCGATTTCTTGGTCCAAGGGTGTGATGCGGTCTTGGAGTGCTTTTCTGAGAGTTCGCTCTTTCAGTAGGCTTTGCTCCGCCGCTTGGAGCCTTTGGTCAAAACTCCGTTGTGCCAAGTTCTTTTCTGCAGCGCCATTTTGCTCAGCAGTTCGCAGACGCTGTTCAAGTTTTCGCTGAGATTCCGCGTTTTCCGCAGTGAGGAGCTGGAGTTTTTTCTCTAGTTCCTGCTCTTTTCGGGTGAGAATCTGAATTTTAAGCTTGCCCTCTTGGACCTGAGTGGCAAGCATTTTGAGCTGCTCATCTTTTTTGCTGAGGAGTAGTTTTAGGTTTTTAGTTTCTTCCTCAAAATCACGAATTTTGTCAGCTGTGGACTTAGCCGCATAGTCGACATAGTTTTCGAAGGTCTGCTTAATCATCTGATTTTTGCTGATTTCGGCTTTGTTCTGATCGACGACTCTAGAGTGCTCAATTCGAGATTCTTGGAGATTGCGTTTGTAGTTTTCAGTCAGGTTCTCGAGTTCACGGATACGAAGTTCGGTTCGTTGGAGTTCTTTTTGACTGAGACTGAAGCGCTCGACGAGGGAGTGGTTTTTTTCCGTGGAGAGCTTGAGGGCCTGTTCAAGCTCGCTCGCACGAGTTTGGATCGCGATGAGAATGTTTCGTAGGGTCTCCAAGTTGACTTGGTTCTGTTGCATTCCGACTTTAATTTGGGCCACGACTTGATCTGCTTGGTGAAAGGCATTTTTTGCGGGACGAACCGATTCCTGCCGCTTTTCATTCTGGTTTTGTTCCATAGTTTATATGGTTACATAGAAAAAAGATAAGTAAATAGGCAATGATTGCAGGGGTTTACTCGGCAATTTTGGGTCGGTGCCAGGCTATTCTTGAGTTTGGGGTGGCGACGGAGGAATGGGGATTAGATTTGTGTTTTGGACGAGCTGAGAGATTTCCTGCGCAGTCCGACTGAGGGTCTCAGATGAAATCTCGAGCGCAAAAAGTAGGGTGGCTTTTCGATCTTCCAATGCCTGAAGTCTGATTTCGAGCGAACTTCGTTTCTTAGATTGATCTGGCAGGGCCTGAATTTGAGATGAAGTCAGGCGGATCTCTTCCATGATTTGTTGGAGTTGCGCATGGAAAGGGTGTGTGTCTTGAGTTTTTTTGAGTTTGCTCTCAATCTGTTGAGTCAGATTTTTGAGTTTAGCTTTTTCTTGATTGATTGAGTTGGCGTAATTTTTGAGTTTTTCCTGGTAGTCCTTCAGCCAATTGAACCGTTCTTGGATTGCGGTCTGAGCCCGTTTGATAAAGTTTTCGAGTTTGTAGTTTTTCTCTTCTAAGTCTTGAATGGTCTTCAGCTTCTCCTCGCTTTTTTGGGTGAGAAGCGTTTCCACTTTTTTCAGAGACTGAAAGTCTTCTTGCCTGCGCAAAGAGGTCTGCTTGAGAAATTGGTTTTCAGAATTGATCTGGGCCATCTGAGCTTGAAGCGTGGTTAATATGGCTCGGTTTTGTGAGGCACCTTGTTGCGTTTCAATGAGTTGAGAGTGAAGGTGTCTGAGCGCCGTCCAAAGTCGATGGGCATCATTCTGTTCAGGGCCGGGTTCTTGGGTGAGTCCTACTTTCTTGAGGAGCTCAGTGGATAGATTGCGGGTTTCTCCCGAAGTCCTTCGGGTTGCGGGAATTAAACGGGGGCTTTGACCTGTGTTTACTTTTGTGTTGGCGCTCATAGTCAAAAGACTCTTCGGCCAATCCCCCGATAATCTTAACAATTTTTATAGCATTAACTTACGAAACCGGGTCTTTGACTTGGTTTTTATGAAGATGGTCTTTCACGATCTCTTTGTGTTTACGAACTTGCTTCTCGAGCTTGTCGAAAACCACATCGATCGATGCCTTGAAGTCTTGAGTGCTTTCGTCGCCATAGTAATCCATATGGTCACCGACTAGATGGCAGTGAGCAATATGGTGATGTTTCTCGTGCGATAAAACCCAATTGAGGGTGATCTTGCCATTAAAGTACTTGGCAAGGCCTTGGGACTGCTCCTCAATAAAGATTCTTAGAGAATCACTTGGGTTCATGTTTTTGAAAGTGACGTGGATATTCATCAGCGCTCCGCTCCGTAAGGTCTGATTCAACAAAGGTTAGATGATCTTCTTGCGTTTTCCTGAAGACAAAATGCCAAGCATGTCTCTATATTTTGCCACAGTCCTTCGAGCGATGTCGATATTTTCTACGCGTAAGAGCTCTACAATTCTTTGATCCGATAGGGGACTTTTTGGGTCTTCCTTTTGGATCATTTGGCGAATTTTTTCTTTCACCGCTTCACTGGCCAATGAGTCGCTGCCATCGGCTGCGCTAATGCTTGAATTAAAAAAGTATTTTAGCTCAAAGATCCCTACGGGAGTATGCACGAATTTGTTGGTCGTGACGCGGGAGATTGTGGACTCATGCATGCCAATGTCGCTGGCTACATCCTTAAGAATCATAGGTTTGAGTTGTTGT
>CANHSO010000070.1 GCA_947463705.1 Bacteriovoracaceae bacterium | reverse complement strand
TCCGAAAATCCAGCCAGAACCGAACGAGTCAGAAGTTCACTTGCACCCTGAGGCAAAGAATTCTTCACTGCACCCGGTCCGGTTGATCCCTGAAGGGATTGAATCAAAATTCTTTGAGCTTTCCGCAGGGACTCATCCTGAGTGTAACTTTCCAGCCTATCAAGAGCATGACCCGAATCAACCTGCCCCTCCAGTAAGCCAGCACCAAACCAACTGGCCGGCTCAAGAACATTCATCGCCTGAGCCTCCAAGAGCATTCTTGAAATTCTAGGGTGAGCGGCAATCCTGGACATCGAGCGCCCAGTCTCTGTCAAATCGCCGGACTTTTCAGTTGCACCCAGTCGATAGAGGAGATCTTCGGCGGCACGAAGTGCGGTGCTCGGCGGGGTTTCAAACCAGGGAAACTCTGACACCATAACTCCCATCGCTTTCAGATCGAGGAAAATCTGAGAAAGATCCGTGCGCATTATTTCTGGTTTTTCAAATCCCGCTCGAGTCTCAAAATCTCCTTGAGTAAAAAGCCGGTAACAGGCCCCCGGACCAGTTCGCCCTGCCCGTCCCGCGCGTTGAATCGCTGAGGCTCGGCTGATGGGCCGGGTTTTCAGCGAGGGGATTCCAGACCACCAGGAGTAACTGGCCATTCGATGAAGGCCACTATCGATCACAGCCGTCACTCCTGGAAGGGTGAGCGAGGTCTCAGCGATATTGGTCGAGAGGATGATCTTTCGACCTCCACCTAACGCTAAAGCCTGATCTTGCTCATCGCGCGCCAATTCGCCATGAAGGATGTAGACCTTCGCCTGACGCAGATCAGACAGAGCTTGCTCACAGCGTCTAATTTCAGCCATGCCCGGGAGAAAAACTAGAAGATCTCCAGCGGTGTGCTGAAGGGCCTTGAGCGCGACCTCGCGGACCGTTTGATCGAGCTGCTTTGCCTGGGGCCCTGGAAGATAATGAAGCGTCACTGGATGAAGTTGGGTTTTTAACCTGAGAATAGGGGCATTCCCCAGGTACTTCGACAAAGGTTCAGACTCGAGGGTGGCTGACATGAGAACAATCCTGAGATCCGGGCGATGGCTGCTTTGTAGCCACCGAAGGTACCCCAAAGCGACGTCACTATGAATGTGCCTTTCATGAAATTCATCTAAAATGACCGCAGCAACCCGCTCCAACCTCGGGTTCTTAGCCAGCAAGCGCATGAACATCCCTTCGGTAATAAACCTGAGGCGGGTTTTTGGGCCGCAGACTGTTTCAAAGCGAAATTGGTAGCCCACCTCGGCCCCCACTGAAGAATTCATCTCAGTTGCAATTCGCTGCGCGCTGTATTTAGCGGCGAGGCGGCGAGGCTCAAGAACCCAAATTTCTTGATCAGGGGAGCGAAATGCCGACCGAAGGAGCGCGGGTGGCACCCGAGTCGTCTTGCCGGATCCAGGCGATGCCTCGAGAATGAGATTAGGGTGCTTCTCAAGAGAGATGAGAATCTCGGGAACCAGTAAATCGATCGGTAAATTCATCCAGCAATCTTAAGCGAATTCAAACAGAAAGGCTAATGGGACATGACTTGGGCTCTAGCGAGTCCAAGATCGAATATTTGCAAGATTCACTGGTTTCAAATGAAGAATAAGTAATGCGGAACGATTCTCAACAGTATCTAAAAGTAAAAGTGAGGGGAAGTTTTTGATGGACCGGAAAAAGGTTTTTTTGGAGCTTTATTTGCGTTTTTCTTTATTTCTCACTGAGCTCAAATTCCCATGCAGAAAAGGTGTCGTCTCCTCAAAAAACACCTAACTCCCGACCGGAAAAGAACCGAAAAGAAAAGGAGTGAGACAGAAGGCTACGGGAGATCCACTAACGCAATGCGGAACCTGCTTAAAAATGGAAAAGATAGGGTTGTGATTTTCCGAATCAGCCTAGCTTTAGCCCTAGGAAGTTTATTATGCAGCTGCATTGCATCGAGTTCCACAGATGCAACGCTCGGTCTTCAACTCATCGCCAGCTCAGGGCAGACTCTCACCTGCGAACAAAACGCCACTTGCCCGTCCTTATCGGTTCAGCTTTTAGGCTCCGACAATTTTAGCGCTCTGCCCGTCTCAGACCAGACTGTTACCTTTACACATTGTAGCTCCAGCAACCCAACCCCTTTTACGATTGTCACACCCTCGGTGAAAACCGACGCAACAGGAACAGCTACTACTCAAGTGATTGCACCCAATTCGGCCAGCGCCTCAGACTGCATCCAAGCTTCTGTCAGCGGGACTAGTCTGACCGCTCAGTTTATTCTAACGACACCTACAAGTTCCACCGCACCTTCCGTCCCCGTTCAACTTTCATTCACCTCGATTTCTTCAGGAAGTGTCACCCTAAATTGGACACCATCAACAGGGAGTTCGATATCCTATGCAATTTGGCGGGGCACCGCATCAGGAGGTGCGACCTCACCTCTCGCTTCCGGAGTGACCACAACGAACTATGTCGATAACACGGTCAAAAACGGAACCACCTACTACTACCAAGTTCAAGCAACTAACCTAGTGGGCGAAACTTCAGGGCGCTCTACAGAAGCGAGCGTGACACCGTCCTCTGGGGGTTGTAACCCCACTGGAACTCCCTTTGGCGGTGGAAGTGGTTCTGGCGGGGACCCCTATCTGATTTGTTCGAACGCTCAGCTCGCCAATGTGAGCGCCAATAAATCTCCGACCACCTATTTTAACCTAGTAAGCAGCTTAGACTTATCATCCTTTACAAGCACTCACCCACTCGGGGCTTATGATTTAGTATTTACAGGCACTTTCGATGGACAGAATAATATCTTATCGAATTGGAGTTACTCTTCTAGTTCGAACACCGATCCAGTGGGACTCTTTCCGACCCTCGGAAATTCGACAGGCACCCAACTTGGAACTCTTAAGAACCTATTACTATCTAATTTTAATATTACTGTTTCTGCAAGTAATTCTGCGGGAGTGGGAGCCTTGGTTGGAATAATGTCCCCAGGTCCGGTGACTAATGTTGCTGGCAATAATACTAATGTCTACAATTTGGTGAATCGTTGTTTTGCCACGGGGAGTTCAGTAACGGTAGCCAATGGAAGCAAGATAGGTGGATTAGTGGGGATTCTATCCAACTGGAACAAAATTCAGAATGCGGCATTTTCAGGGAGCGTCAACGCCAGCGGTACAGTGGGTGGGCTAGTAGGGACGACTGATGTCCGCTCCACCATTTCCAATTCTTATTCAGCTGGATCTGTGGCCGTCACCACCAATGCAGGAAAAGCGGGGGGCCTAGTTGGAGCGCCTACAAATAATTCGGACATTTCTCAATGCTATTCAACAGCTTCAGTCACCGCAAACGCCTTAAGCACAACAAGAGTCGGCGGATTGATTGGTTTCCTTTCTTCATCTACCGTAGTTAATAGTTATGCCTCAGGGAACGTCACCACTCAAAACTCAAGCAGCTCGATTGGAGGGCTAATTGGTGGATCCGACGACACCGGGAATAATAATAATGTTACCTTTTGCTACTCTTCAGGACTAGTCACCTCTCCATCCCCCTCTTCAAACACTGTGGGCGGATTGATTGGGAGCTATACCCGGACTTTGTCCACTAACAACTTCTTCGATTCAACCGTCAACAGCTCATTACCCAGCTACTACAACCAATTTACATCATCCTCAGTTCCGACTGCCACGCTCGGGCGGTCAACCACCCTCTTGAAAACTCCAGCAACTTTCATCGGTGCAGCATGGTCGACTTCGATCTGGAACTTGACTGCAGGAGCTTACCCGACTCTCTATTAGCCATTAGGTGCCGCCAGATTCAGCACGAGTGAGATCTCTACTTGAGTTTGCTTTGGATCTTGCATCAACCTTAAATGGAACTGCCCCGTCAGGCCTAGACAAGAGCTGACGGTAAAGAGCCGTATAGAGAAGCCGTTGTGAACGAACAAATGCCAGGTTCCATCGCTCACGATAGTTAATCGCAGCAAGTTCTTGACTCAAAATTCCCCGAAAGGAGTTCAAGAATTGCAGAATCGTCACATCATTTCGAGTCGTCATCTCAGGAGTCGAGTCATTGTCTAAAAGCGATCGAGAGATTTCAGCCATTTCCAACTTACTCTGCTCAATAGCCTCCAACGCTTCACGAAATCCCTGTTGAGCTCCACGAGTTTGACTTTGGATTTGATCCGCTATCATGCGAAGTTTTTGCTCAAATTTGAGTTCCTCAAGCTCTAAAACATTCATTTTAGATTGAGCAGCAAGTCCTTGAGGAATCTGATTGAATCCCAATGCCGTTAAAGGGCTACCCGTAGGATCCATCCAATTAAAGGTAATTTCCAAAGTTCTTGCCAGCAGAGCCCTCTTTAGAAAATGAAGCTGGCGCCGTTCCAGGGCCACTCCATTGGCAAGCGAGAAGAGCTCATTCGCGATCACAGGCGTACCATCCACGATGTCTGGGAAATGATCATCCACAAGCACATGACTCACGCCTTGCGGATTGAATAGTCCCAGTGCCTCGCTCAGACCACTCCGATTGGCACTCAGCTCTCGTTTCAATTCTACCTGAGTAACATCAAGTGCCTCGCGGTAGGCTTTCAGAGAGTTCAAAGAAGTCTGACTGATCCCTTTTTGGTCCCTCAGCTGACTGACATAGGCGATAGTACGATCCAGTTGAGCAGTATAATCTTCGACTACCTTGAGGCGCTCCCCACTATGGACCCAAGCATAGGCTAATGAATGGACTTGTGCAGCCAGATTGGCCTGCATCACAGAAAAACCCAGTTGTGCCGCACGGGCTTGAAACCCTGAATCTAAAGCCATCATCCATCGATTTGGCAATAGAAATGGAAACCAGTCTGCCAAACTCGTTAGAAGCACAGGTGGTGCCAGAGTAAGCAACCCGATCGCATTAAATGCTCTAAAATGAGGAAGTAAATTAGCGCGAGCATTCCAAGCACTGTAGGTTGCCTGGAGCATGGACTCGTACTCAACCATCGACTGAAAACTTTTGTTCATGGCCAGATCTAAAAGTTCAGATACCTGGTAATCCCTTGGCTCCTCAAGCTTAGGCTCACTCTTTGAGAATACCCCTCCCCTGACCTCAAAGAGAAGTTGTCCCTGGGGATCTTGTAACGCAAAGTAAAAATCCCGATCACTCCAACACTGGAGGACTTCCATATCAGGCTCAGAAAATAGACAATTAGAATACTGGGACCCCTTAATTGGCGAAGCCGCCTTTTTGAGGCGGAAACTCCTCCGGAGACTGGGGATCTCCATCTTAAACCCAGTCCTCTGATCTTTTGAGAGCAAAAAGGAGAATATCTCCCGGCCCTCTCGACTCAAAAACTTAATCGACTTCGAATTTTTTCCGTTTATTTCAGACTGAATAGTAAAAGATTCTTGATTCTGCGTAGAACTCTCGCTCGGAAAGTGTCCACTCAACAACTTGCCCTGATAGTGTCCCACATCAAAAGAGTTACAACCCGAGAGACCCAGGCTCACAAACAGCATCAACCAAACACTTGCCTTTTTTTGGTGGTTCATCAATTTTTTAGCCTTGCTGTGATTTCATTCACGTAAGGATTGGCGATCAAATTAGTTTGAAACAACTCATGAGCCATGATCACTTTTTGTTGGAGTACAAATCCACGCATAGGTCGCGAGTTTTTAATTTTATGAATCTCTGATTGAGATTTCGAGAATGAGTCACAATGCCCCCCTAGGACTCTTAAACATTGCTTTCGTAGAATTTTCTAAACTACCCCTGCACTCCATTTAAGCTGTTCGCCATTTTAATTCAATCTTATTATTTTTTGACCCTGGTCAACTCATCCGTCTCCAGCCCCCCTACCTGAAATCACGCGATTTAGGCTCAAACCTGAATCCCGACACTTCAATGGAAAAACAACTTACCGGATTCTGCAAATCCCCGCAGGCGAATCGGCTCCAATTCAATATGATCTCTGCAATATGATGATCGCCACGCCGCTCTATCTAGAAGAGGTTCGCCTACTCAACGTAGAATCATTTGAGAATCAACGAGCCGATGAACTCCGATAAGCGCAACGGGTTCAAAACACCCGAGCCTGATTCATTATTGCGAAACTGAATCCGTCACACCGGCAGGTTTGAAATCGACCGAAGCGGTATCATTTCCAGAGAGCACTGCCGAGCCATTGAGCTTGATCGCATACCCCGTTGCCGGATTCATACGAACTGAAGTCCCACTGACTGAACTCACATTTTGACCCGTCACCCTTCCCACATAAATCCAACCCTGGGCTGCACCCTGAGAGATGGATTGCGGACTAGAAGTATCTCCTGCCGGATACTTAGTCACTTTGATGGTCGAAGGATTAGGCTCTTGGTCTAAAATCAAGAAATCAGTCTGATAAGGAATCTTAGTTGCAGACAAATTCGTATTCAGCTGAGTGAGAACTGAATTAATGGACTGCGAACAAATATCGTAGGCCCCATAAGTCGTCCCATAAGTGGCGCTATTCAAAGAACGAGCCATTCTAAGGTAGCGATCACCCGCAATTGAACTACCATCGCCATTCAAACACGTAGACGATCCGGCCGCATTCACAGCAGCATGAAACTGCAAACCAGCGCACTTAGCCCCACTCCCACAAAAACCAGCAAAACGGCTCTGATAAGTATTAAAACTAGAAGTCAGCGAGCTGGCAGTTGGAAGCTGCAAGCCGTCGGGCCGAGGAGAATAAACCACATCCGAATCATCGTTACCGTTACCGATTACCATTACAACCAGCATAGCGTCGGGCCGGAGAAAACCGGTCCCATTAATCGAATGATTTAACGTATACCAGATATTCTCAAAGCCAGGTTCACGCCCATTCAGTGAATTATTTACATCGTTCGACGAGAGAAAATCTGTACTGGAATCAGGGGTCCGAAAAAATCTTGGAACAATATTTGTCAAACTACTTGCTACTGCGCCCGGATAAGGAGCAATCCAACCGGGAGAGCTCGCATCATAAACTGATCCCACGACTTGAGGAATCTGCGTGCGTCTGGCAGTCAGAGGATTTAATGCAAAGTGATAGTCCCAATTTTGAGCCCGGAGCTGATTTAAAAATGTTGGCACCTGCGTTTGAATGGTCGAATAAAATGAAGTAATCATCGAACCTGTATCATCGACAAAAAGAAGGACATCCACTTTGGGTGGAACATTGAAATATCCAGGACTCGAAGCCTGCTGAGTATTCATCGTCACATTAAAGGCTGACTTTCCACACCCCACCAGAGATAGAGAAAGCCCTGCAACCAAAGTTACAACTACGGACCTCATGACTTTTTTAACCGTGCAGTTTGATCGAATCACAACTTTACTCCACTTCAACTATTGACCTCGTTAGAGAGACCACGTCGAGTAACAGAAAAGCAATTTCAATACCAAAACTATAAAAACAAAATGTCAATCAAACGCGGAAAAATCACCCGCAAAATCAACTATTTAACCATAAAAACAAAAAACCCCTGAACTCTTCCCTGACTTAAAAGTCAGTCGAAGTGTCCAGAGGTTAGTAAGCTGTCTAAAAGTTCGACAGAAATTTAGGAGCTTTGGCAACTGACTAGTCAGCAGCTATGAACAGCCTCTGACCAGCACCAAAGCACCTGATTTGAACTAGCGCATTGCAATCAAAGGTGCAATCAGGAGCGAAACCACGCTCATCACTTTAATCAAGATCGCAATTCCAGGACCCGAAGTGTCCTTAAATGGATCGCCGACCATGTCTCCGATTACGGCAGACTTATGGGAATCGGACCCTTTTAAGTGGCCTGCGCCAAGCTTGCCTTTTTCGATGTACTTCTTAGCATTGTCCCAAGCGCCGCCAGCATTGGCCATAAAAAGAGCCAGAGTTGCGCCGACAGCCAAAGCGCCAGCTAGCATTCCCGCCAAGGCAGCAGGGCCCATCAGGAAACCCACCGCTGGAGGAGCGACGACAGCAATCAAGCCAGGTATGACCATTTGATTGAGAGCAGCCTTGGTAGCAATATCGACAATTTTGGTTGTTTCTGGCTCGGCCTTCAATTCCATCAAACCAGGAATCTCACGAAACTGACGGCGAATCTCTTCGACGATTGCACCCGCTGCACGACCCACGGAGAGCATAGTGGTTGCTCCCACCATGAAGGGGAGAATGGAACCAATCAGGATCCCAATCAAGATCTTAGCATCAGTCAAGATCAAGACGTACTCACCCAAGCCTGCAGCTTGTCTAGCGTGGTTCACTTCTGAGTTGAATGCAGAAAACAACGCAATCACAGTCAAGATGGCTGAGCCAATCGCAAAGCCCTTGCCGATTGCGGCAGTAGTATTTCCGACGGAATCCAGCTCGTCAGTGATCTCACGAACTTCTTTACCTAAGCCGGACATTTCAGAAATCCCGCCAGCGTTATCTGAGATCGGACCGTAGGCATCCACAGTCATCACGACTGCTGTACCTGCCAACATACCGACTGCAGAAATCGCAATCCCGTAGAGACCCAAAACATCGTTTGCCAAATAGGCAATCGCAACCACCGCCAAGATAGGGATCGCTACCGACTCCATGCCGACAGCCAAGCCGTGGATCAAGTTAGTTCCAGCGCCAGTCTTGGAGCTTTCAGCAATCCTGGCAACTGGGCTCGCCGAAGTGTAGTAGTCCGTCACCAACCCGATAAACGCGCCACCAATTGCGCCAGCAGCCAAAGCTACAGACACAGACTGGGTCACGCCGATCATCGGCATCATGACAAAAGATACCCCTACCAAAATGATGGGAGGTAAAATCAGTGCGCTTCGCAAAACGAGCGCAGGATTCATGTTTTTCAGCATGCGGGTGATCAAAATCCCGACAATACTGACTGCCAAGCCAATGGTGGTCAAGAAAAGTGGAAGGATCACGCCCATCATCCGGTTATCAAAAAAGCCAGTGGAAGTAAGAAGATTTGGCATCGTCGCGTCAGATCCGGTCAAAGCGATGGCCATAGCCGCTACAACCGCAGCGATCATAGACTCGTAAATATCTGCACCCATTCCAGCCACATCGCCAACATTGTCACCCACGTTGTCAGCAATCACGCCTGGATTTCTTGGGTCGTCTTCAGGGATATTTTCAATCACTTTACCTGCGATGTCGGAACCGACGTCTGCAGCTTTGGTGTAGATCCCGCCACCGATCCGAGCAAAAAGAGCAATCGAACTAGCGCCTACAGCAAAGGAGTGAATCACGGTGCCAAACTCTGGCGTGCCGTTGAAAATCACATAAAGCAAACCCATCCCGAAAAGTCCCAAACCTGCCACTGAGAGACCCATCACGGCGCCGCCGTCGAGAGCCACTAAAAGGGCTTTCGCCTTCACGCCCGAGATTGCTGCCTGGGTGGTTCTGACGTTAGCGTAGGTCGCGGCTTTCATTCCGATAAAGCCAGCCAAAAGGCTCAAAAATGCGCCCAAAACAAAGCAAGCACCGGCCGAAACTCCCAATGAGTAAGAGATCAAACCAAATACAACGAGGCAATACATGGCCAGGACTTTGTACTGGCGAGCAAGAAATGCCATAGCGCCTACACGGATATAACCGGCAATACGATTCATCGTTTCATTGCCATCCGGGAGAGCTTTGACCTTAAAATAAAAAACGAGCGCAAAAAGCAGCCCGATCGATCCAACACCTATGGGTGAATAGGTCATAAATTGCGATGACATGAGTATGAAAGCCTCCTTTAGGCAAATGACTTGATAGCAAATGACTTTGGTTGGGTTTAATTCAAAAGTCGCTAGACTGCAAGGAGCTAATGCTCTGAGTCAGCTCTGGACAAAGGGTTTTTACTGGTCTTTTTGAGTGTGCGGCTCAAATCTTTAACACCCCAGAACTCCGAACAAATCAACCCAAATCAACTTTCTGATTAACTCAAAATGACCCGCGGGCAGTGACTTTTTCAGACCAAGACCTGCCGGGGGGCGCGGCTCGGCATTTAAAAGCCCTCGGCCTTGTGCCGACCCTCGGTACCTACCGGGCGTTCGCGGGGTTGATCGGACTGAGGATTCAGTTGCCCATCCACAGCAAGGCGCCAGTCAAAGACAAAGCATTGTCCATCGTAATGAGCGTCTTGGCAGTCTTCGAAGTATTTTAAGATGCCGCCATCGAGTTGATAGACGTTCTTGTACCCTTTTTTTATCATGAGGGCCGCCGCCTTTTCGCATCGAATACCGCCTGTACAAAACGTCACGATGGGCTGCTCTTTGGCCTCTTCAGGAAGCTGATCGGTTGCGCGGTTGAAGTCACGGAAATGACTAATCCCCAAATCTTTAGCACCCTTGAAGGTCCCGACTGCAATTTCGTAATCGTTGCGGGTGTCCAGAAGGATTACATTTCGATTCTCATCGAGCCACTTTTTCAACTCAACGGGTTGGATGTAGGGAGCGGTCCATTCGTCGGGTCGGATCTCAGGATCCCCCATGGGAATGATCTCTTTTTTAATCTTAACTAGCATCCGCATAAACGGCGAATGCAAGCACGGATTGACTTTCCAATTCAGCTGCCGGGTAATACCGAGTTCGGTTTGAATGTAGCTTCTAAACGCCTCTAGCTTTTCCATCTCCCCGAAAAGAAAGGAATTAATCCCTTCAGGGGCGATTAAAATGGTGCCCTTTAGGCCCCACTCAGCGCATTTAGCCTTCAGTTTGACTCTCAGCTCTGGGAGGTTTTCAATCCTTACAAAGTGATACAACGCAATCGTAGCGACATTCATTTCCCACATCTTTTAACTCGAACACGAATGGAGTTCAAGCGACATCAGCTCTTCAGTCTTGAAGGAAGAGGCTAGAGGGACGGAGCTTGAGTTGGCGCATCAATCGCTACTTCTGCATTAAAAAATCCTCTAACGTCACGCCACGAACCAAGGGCGACTCAAAAGGGGTTGTACAAATCACTGTAAGCCGATCCTTTGGGAAAACCTTCGGGAACCACCCAAACTCCAGCGAGGAAGCCCTACCTCGCTTGACCTCGATCCACTCTCCCGAAGAGACCTTGAAGTCTAGTTCATGTTCTTTGGATTGCCAAAAGTACTGAGTATTTGGATCCTCTGCCCCTGCAATGGCGTTGCGGCGCCAAAGTTCCTGAGCCACCAACCACTCAAGCCACCACCCCTGTTCCTCGGCCGAAAATTTTAAAAAATCTTCAACACATCTAGGCCTTGCTGGATGAAAAGCCGTGGCCGCCAAAAGAAAAGTCCAATGATGCTTATGCGATTTCCTAGGAATGGGCGCACCCGTATTCCCATCGATCTGCAGACTCACACTCATCGCTAAAACGTCATTGAGTAATTCGACGTAACCCTGAATCACTGTATTATTTGCAGCTCCAGAAACCTGTGCCAATTTTGCCAAAGAAACAGGAGTTCCACCTCGTTCAAGTAAACTATGAATCACCCAAGTCAGAATATTTCGAGATCGCCCTTGCTGGGCGCATTCTCCCAGAATCCAGTCGCGCGTCAGCTCAGTGACATACTCTGGAATGGATCCATATCGGATCAACTCATTGATCGCCAACGGAGAGCCACCCGTGAGGAGATAACTCACAAGAACCGGATCAGTCGACGGAATGGACGCCCCGGTTGCGGCTATTTTTTCTCTTAAGATCGCCTCACATTTTTCTTTATA
>CANHSO010000069.1 GCA_947463705.1 Bacteriovoracaceae bacterium | reverse complement strand
TAAATTGGTAATTAATTCAATGCAGCGAGTTATGCGGATGACAAATCAAATAAACCTGCTCTTAGGATATTCGGTTATGAAAAAATCTCAAGAGAATGTTTTAAGCATTAATTTCGGCAAAGCTGTAGGTAGGGCGGAGTTACTTTCCTGCCTTAGGAAAGCGGCATAGAAAAGTGGTTCCATCGCCGGGAACGCTTTCGACTCCCACTGAGCCGCCGTGGACTTGCATGATGTGCTTAACGATCGCAAGTCCGAGTCCAGTTCCACCTTGCTCGCGAGATCTGGCCTTGTCGACCCGGTAGAATCGCTCAAAAAGGCGGGAATGGTGTTCGATTGGAATTCCAGGACCAGTGTCTTTAATTTTGAGCAGCACTGTTTCGCGATTTTCACTTTCCCAGGACAGGGTGATTTTGCCACCAGGCGGTGAATATTTATTTGCGTTGTCGAGGAGGTTGACCAGGATTTGCTCGACTCTTCGAGGATCAGCATAAACGGTCGAAGCTCGCGCTTGAGTGTGTATGAGTTGTTTTTTGCGCTCAAAAGCGCCTGACATCTGTCGGACTACGCGCTCAGTCAGGTCTTGGGTGGTGATTTCTGATTTCAAGAGCGAGTCCGTTGATTCAATCGAAGAGAGGTCCAAGAGGTCCTGAATCAGGTTCATCAATCGATCTGTATTTCGGTTAATGACCTCGATAAACTCTGGGGAAGGTGCTTTTCCCTCCTGAATATCCAGTTTAAGCGTATCCGCATAGCCCTTGATGGCAGTGAGCGGTGTGCGAAGTTCATGGGATACGTTGGCTACAAAATCAATCCGGATCTGTTCTGCTCGCTTGAGGTCGGTGACATCGTGAAAAATTCCTGCAGCACCATAAAGCGACTCTCGCCCGTCTCTCAGGGGAGCTACGGCCACTGAGAAAAAACGTTTTCCAGTGGGTAAGTCAAATGGGATCGCTTTGATTTCTGTTGATTTACTTTTTTTAAGGGCTTGTTGAAAAGCCTCAAGAATTTCAGGATTGCGAACGATTTCCCAGAGTCGGGGCTGGGTTGCTAAATTCTTGTCTCCGAAAAGAAGTTCGGTTCGGCTGTTGTAAAAAAGTGGTGCGCCTTCGAGGTCAACAGCGAGAATTGCGTCGGAAATAGCACCCATCAGGGTAGCCTGTTCCTCTCGCTCATCGCGGAGACTTTCGATCTTTCTTTCAAGGTCGCGCCGAATTTCTTCAATTGAGGCTTCAAGATCAGACCAAGCTGAGTCGGGTTGTTGGTCGAGTGCCTCGAGTTGGAGTTGATCTTCCTCGGGAGTTAGGAGATTTTGTGGGTTGAGGACGCTTTTTGCTTTCGAGAGTAGACGGCCGATCGGAAGAATCAGTCGATGAGCAAAGAACCAGCCAAAAATACCCAAAGCAAGGCTCAGTGTGCCCAATCCAAGAAATAGACCCGTGTCAAATTGATTCAACATGTGTTGGAATTCAATCTCACAATCGTTTCCACAGGAGCGGAAGTGCTGAGTGAAATAAGAACTAAAGAAATGTCGAGCCGTGAGTCCTGCGGTCAAAAAGCAGAGCAAAATCACGAATGCTTGAAGGACGATGATCCGAGAGAAAAATTTCCATGGGAATCGAAAGGTGTTGAGCTTCATGAAAACCTCTTAGGCTGGGATGACTCGGTAACCAACGCCGCGAATGGTTTCGATGGTTGCAGCACAGGCGCCGAGTTTTTTTCTAAGACCGAAAACATGCGTGTCAATTGCCCGATCGACCACAGCGACCCCTTGTCCTTGGACGAGCTCGATCAACTTTTCTCGGGATAGCACCCGACCTTGATTTTTAAGAAGGGCAGTGAGGAGTTTAAATTCTGAAGGAGTGAGAATGACCTCTTCTTGCCCACAGAAAGCCTGATGGGCCTCTAGATCAATCCGGAGTTGGTCGACCTGTAACACTCCGGAGTCTTGAGTTTGGGAGTTAGGAGATTGAGCTCTGCGAAGAATTGCCCTAACGCGCGCCAGAAATATAGGAATCTCGAACGGTTTGGTGACAAAATCATCGGCACCCATTTCGAGCCCTAGGACAATATCAGCTGAGTCAGCTCGCGCCGTCACCATGAGGATCGGAACTTGGCCACTCACCTTTTTACAGATATCTAAACCCGAAACACCAGGGAGCATCCAATCCAAAACGACTAAGTCAAATGAGTTTTGATTTTGGAGGAGTGTTAGTCCTTCTTCTCCGTTTTCTACTGCCACGACGTCGTGACCCTCTCGTCTGAGGTGCAGGGTGATTAGGTCTTTGACGTCTTTTTCATCTTCGATCACGAGGATCTTGGACTTTTTAATCATGAGAAACTCCGTGAACTGATCTGACCTATTTCAGTGCGCTTTTAATCGTTGAAACTTGAGCTGAGTGTCGCACATCTTCGCCCTTGAGGGCAAAAATTACGTCCTCAGCAATGTTGGTAGCATGGTCGCCAATGCGCTCTAGATTTCTAGCGATCAGAATCAGGGTGAGTCCCTGCTCAACCTGGGCGGAGTGGGTTTTTAGGTGCTCTAAAACATCCTTAAAAATTTTGTTCTTTAGGGCGTCTACTCGGTCGTCTCTTTTTAGGACTTCGCGGGCAAGCGGCTCGTTATTTTTAACAAAAGAGTCGAGAGTAATACCGACCATCTGTCGGACTTCCTGGAACATGATGGGTAAATCGACGAGCGGCTTGAGCGGGGCAGCCTTGATATATTCTTGTGCGTTGCGTGCGATATTGACGGCCTGATCGCCCATTCTTTCCAGGTCGGTATTGATCTTAATGATCGCAAAAATGAGTCGAAGGTCAGCTGCTAGGGGTTGCTGGAGTGCCAGAAGTTTGAGGCAAGCGCTGTCTACCGAAATATGGCACTGGTTAATTTTCTTCTCTAAGTCAAAGACATTTTGGAATCGCTCTACGTCTGCGGACTGAAGACCCTGGGTGGCCTCTTCAATGGCCTTCTCAACGAGGCCAGCCATGGTCACGAGTTGTTCTTTGAGTTCACGCAACGACGTATCAAAATGACGTTCCATTATCCAAACCTTCCGGTGATATAGCGCTCGGTCTGATCCATTTTTGGGGCAGTAAAGACCTGCGAAGTCTCTCCAAACTCTATCAGGTCACCAGAAAGAAAGAAAGCCGTTTGATCTGAGATGCGCGCAGCTTGTTGCATGTTATGAGTCACGATGATGATTGTGACCTTTTTTCTGAGTTCGGTCATGAGTTCTTCAATTTTTGCTGTAGAAATAGGGTCAAGGGCACTCGTGGGTTCATCCATGAGCAGTACGGTCGGTTCAACCGCAAGGGCTCGAGCAATACACAAACGCTGCTGTTGGCCTCCTGAAAGACTGGTGCCTGGAGCGTTCAGCTTGTCTTTGACTTCGTGCCAGAGTGCGGCAGAAATGAGGCTTTGTTCAACAATTTCTTTGAGAATGCTGTGACGCTTGACTCCTGCAAGTCGAAGTCCTGCTACGACGTTGTCAAAAATTGACATCGAGGGAAAAGCGTTGGGTTTTTGAAAAACCATTCCTACTTTTCTGCGAATAGATACGGGGTCGACGTTCTTTGCGTAAATATCAGTATTTTCAAGCCAAACTTGGCCGTTAGCAAAGGCACCTGAGGTTTCTTCGTGGAGTCGGTTGAGGCAGCGGATAAATGTAGATTTTCCGCAGCCGGAAGGGCCGATGATTGCTGTCACCGTATGGTATTGAGCTGAGAGGCTCACTCCCTTGACAACCTCAGTGCTGCCGAAGCCGGCATGGAGGTTTTTTACTTCGAGGATGGATTTGGTGCTCATGAACTGCTCCCTCGGGGGCTGAGTAGAATTCTGGTAAGAATATTCATTGTAAATACAAGTAGAACCAAAATCAATGCACCAGTCCAAGCTTGTTGGTGCCAGTCTTCGTAGGGACTAATTGCATAGGTGTAGATTTGTACTGGGAGGGATGAGCTGGGTTGACCGAGGCCTCTCTGCCAGTATTGATTGTTAAAAGAAGTAAAAAGGAGTGGTGCCGTCTCGCCGGCCACTCGTGCAATGGAGAGAATGATTCCAGTCGAAATTGCCCGGGCGTTACCCAGAAGTACGATTCTTAGGATTACTTTCCATCGAGGTAGGCCTAATGCGAGACCTGCCTCTCTCACGTGAACTGGAACTCGACGAAGGAGTTCTTCTGTACTTCTGGCTAGGGTAGGGATCATGATGATTCCCAATGCAACTCCTCCTGCAATGAGTGAGAAGCGGCGCATCGGAATGACGATGAGCGTGTAAACGAAAAGACCAATGATGATCGACGGAATGCTGGCAAGGAGGTCAGCGCTAAATCGCACAGCAGTGCTGAGCCGGCCTGGTGGGTACTCCGATAGGTAAAGCCCTGTTCCAATGCCCCAGGGCACTCCGATGAGAGAAGCCAGAACAACAAGAGTGAGTGTACCCAGAATGGAGTTGGCCATTCCTCCGCCTGTTTCGCCGATCGGTTGAGGGAGGTGAGTGAAAAAATTGATTCCCAACCCTGGAATGCCCTGAGTCAAAACATAGGCTGACAAACTCAAAAGAGGGATGAGAGCCAGGCCAGAGGCCAAAGCTAAAACTCCCATCATGATCCAATGGGTAATTTTGCGCCTCAGGTACCTCTGTGACATATGTTGACTGAGTACAGCCGGGTTCATGACTTGGTCTCCCTGAGGATAAAAAGTCGCGCAAACGCGTTGATGATAAAAGTTACGACGAAAAGAAGAAAACCAATTTCGATCAGAGCTGACAAGTGAATATCACTCGTCGCCTCGGCGTATTCGTTCGCAATCACACTGGCCATAGTTTGAGCAGGAGCCAAGAGTGATGCGCTGATCTCGGCGCGATTGCCGATGACCATGGTCACGGCCATCGTCTCGCCGAGGGCTCGACCTAGACCAAGAATAATCGCTCCACCGATACCGGATTTAGAGCTGCCAAGAATTGAGATTTTCATCATTTCCCATCGAGTTGCACCCAGGGCGAGTGCAGCTTCTCGCTGAGCGGTTGGGATGGTTTTAAAAATCTCACGGGAAATTGAAAATACCGTCGGAATAATCATGATTGAAAGAATGAGGCCTGCTGCAAGCATTCCAACACCATAATAGGGACCACTGAAAATAGGGATCCAGCCCAGGTCTTGGGCAAGGATAGGTTCAATCCGAGTTCTTAGCCAAGGGGCTAGGACAAAAATTCCCCATAATCCGTAAACGACACTCGGAATGGCGGCCAACATTTCCACTAAGAAACCAATGGTCTTGCCGATTTTGGGAGGGACTACCTCATTCAAGAAAAGTGCGATGGCTACGCTCAGTGGAGCGGCAATACTCACTGCAATGAGGGATGAAACCAGTGTGCCGTAGAGGACGGGGGCCGAGCCAAAGACTTCTTGAACTGGATCCCAAACTGATTCGGTGACGAACGACCAGCCGTATCTAGAGATCGAGGCAAAGGCCCCTCTAAAAAGAAAAAAACCAATTACTGCGAGTAAAAGTGCTAGCCCGAAAGAAAGGGCTCTTAGGAAATAAGAAAAGACTAGGTCACCGAGATGAATTTCTCGGCGGGCTCTTTTTCGCAGTCTAAAATTACTCATGCTGATCGGGTACAAGATGGATAGCTTCAATAGTGTGGTTCACTTTGCTGATCATTTCAGGAGGAAGAGGTGAATAATACAGCTTTTGGGCATATTGCTGTCCGGCGCCTAACGCCCAGTGGAGAAATTTTATAATTTTCTCGCCCTTCGCCTTCGGCATTGATTCGTGGACTAGAAGGTACGTGAAGGCGCTGATTGGGTAAGCGCCCTTCAGGCTCGGGTTGGTGATCGAGGTTCGATAGTCTTTGGGCATGGACTTGATGGCGCTACTCGCTGCAAGAGTCACTGAGTTCAGGTTGGGTTCAACGAATTCCCCTGCCTGATTTTTGATCGCCACATAGGAGAGGTGGTTGATTTTGGCGAAGACTAGTTCTGTATAGCCGAGTGAGCCGGGGGTTTGTTGAATGAGTCCAGCCACCCCCTCGTTCCCTTTACCGCCGAGTCCTACAGGCCAGTTTACCGCTGTGCCAGTTCCGACTCGAGTTTTCCAATCTGGGCTCACCTTGGTTAAATAGTCAGTAAAAATTGCGGTGGTTCCGCTGCCGTCTGAACGACGGATGATGGTGACGGGCTCGTTTGGAAGTTTCACGCCGGGGTTCATCTGGGCGATCCGAGCGTCACTCCAGGTTTTGATTTTGCCTAAAAAAAGTTCAGAGATCACGTCAGAACTGAGCTTTAATCCTGATGGAATGCCGGGGAGATTATAGGTTAGAACAACTGCTCCTACGACGGTTGGAATATGGAGAATTGGGGAGTGTGCCTTAGAAAGTTGCTCCTGAGTCATAGGGATATCGGTTGCACCAAAATCAATCGTATGTTCAGTGAACTGCCGGATGCCTCCGCCGCTGCCGATGGATTGGTAGTTGATTTCAACTTCAGCGTCTACCTTATGGAATTCTGCAAACCACTTGGAGTAAAGCGGGAATGGAAAAGTTGCTCCTGCGCCATTAATTAAAGTTGCCGCCTCAGTTGCTACTGCAATCATGATCACGACACTGCTGAGCGAAAAAAACCCGAATAAAACAGAAACTAATCGACGCATGCGATAACCTCTTTTACTTACCAAAGTATTGTTTTATCACGAACGGGCGTGTTGAATTGTTAGGCTATTGTCAGGATTATTGGGGCTCTTAGGAGGTTCTAGCCGCTTTAGACGCCGTGAGAAGATTTTGTTTGTTTAGCCAGATGAAACCTAGAAAGCCTAAAACCAAGGTCATGGGAATCAGCGAAATCGCTGTAATATAAGAGCTGGGCTCGTAGACCTTAATTCCGTTTTCAGTTGCACCTGTCCAGTTGAGGTCCATGACGTAGCCGATAGCAAAGTGAAACAAGCACCCAGCACACATATTGATGCAGTTGGTAACTGAGGTGACCAGACCTGCAAGGCGGCTTGGTGCTAGTTTGCAAGTCATTGCGAAAACTACAGCTTGATATGAGCAGAGGATACCCACAAAGATCATGAGCCCTAAGAGTGACGTACGACTGAACGTGGCTTCTGTGAAAATAACGATTCCAAAGATAGCAGCCATCAAGAGGCCAGAAATTGCGTTGACCCAGTAGTGAATATCGAACTTCTCGGCGATGTAGGGCAAAACCGGACCACCGATGAGCATTCCCATGTAGATCCCTGAGGTGACCAACGAAGCATCAGGCTTGTTAAATCCGTACACATTCACCAAGTATGAAACACCCCATACATCAGCGAAGCTTTCAAAAGGGCCCACCATCAAAGCGCCAGCAATGGCTAGCCAAATGATTTTACGATTGCTGAAAATTGATTTTAAATCTTCGATCAAATGGGTCGAGGGCTCTTGTGAAGTTTGAGTTTCCTGTTTCGTTTGAGCTGCTTCACGCGGGAAGAAGAGTAAGAGACCAATAGAAATGGCTAAGCTGAGCGCAGCCAAAAGTTTGGAGACCGATACCCAACCCACTTGTTGGATGAGTAGACTGACAGGCTTTCCTCCGTAAAGAGCTCCTGATAATCCAAATGTAAAGGTGAGACCCATCATGCCCGTGAAGTGTTTTTCAGGAAAGGCGTACCGAATGGTTTTCACGGTTCCCAAAAGCCCAGCTGCAGACCCTGCTCCAATGAGGAAACGTCCGATTAGGGTGAGGGTCCAGTTGTCCGAGTAAACGAAGGAAAGAGAGCCTATCGTGCAGGTAAAAGCGCAGAAAGAGACAACGGTACGAGCGCTGAATCGATCGAGAAGAATTCCGATTGGAATTTGCATTCCAGCGTAACCCAGGTAGTAGGCTGCGGATAAAACTCCGAAAGATGTCGCATCAATGTGGAATTTGCCCATGATGTCAGTCATCACCAGGCCTGGGAAGAGTCGTAAAACAAATTGGAAGGCGAAGAAGGTAACTGCGACTAGCCACATGAACCAGGAGATTTTACTGAACCCGACTTTACTGCCCACAACTAACTCCTCTTCGTAGATGATCATCGCACTCTCGATTGATGTCGAGATCTGGAGAGATCTGATCTGCTGTTTTTGGGGTTTTTTGTAAAATCTAGATGCCCAAAACTGCAGTGAAGTCGAGAACTTTAATTCAACGTGTCAAGTCCGTCAAGCTAAAGTCCCGTCTGTGTCCCAGATGACTCACCTTAAGGATATATTGTCCGACTTAAATAGTACAATATAAAAGCGAGAGAGGTGCTTGAATGGTCAAATGTGAAGTGATGTGAATTGTTTAAAATGATTTAATTTATTGAGGTAGGTGCTGCAAGTCTTCACGCGGACTCTTAGAGTTGAGCTTGAGCACCTTTCCCTGGATCGGTGCTCAAGCACTCTTACTGATTGGATTGAGCTTAGGCAGTCTTTCGGGCTGTTGCATGTTGGTAGGATCCCAGATATTCCGCCTCGGCCAGGATGTGCCCGCGGATCTCATTTGCAATCTGGGCTCGAGAGGCTCCGCCAGGAAGGGAGATCGGACGATCGAGAGCGAGGACTCGAAAAATATAGCGATGTTCGGGGTGTCCAATCGGCGGCATGGGGCCTTGGTATCCAATATTGCCCCAGCTATTTTTTCCTTGTTTGAGTTTGAAGGGAACTCCTAATTCTTGGTCTTTTTGAATTCCTTCTGGAATTGAGCAGTGAGTGGGTGACACGCCATAGAGAATCCAGTGAGTCCACGAGGTTTCATAGGTCGAGTCAGGGTCCTCGCAAAAAATCACGATCTCCTGGGTATCGCTCGGGGGCTGACTCCATTCTAAGGATGGGTTTCGATCCTCACCTTCGCCCGTGTATTGCCTTGGAATCTCACTCCCGTAGAGAAAGCTCTTCGAGCGGAGGGTCATGGGCACGCTGCCGGGCTTTACGGGGATGACGCTAGGCTGAGTGAGGGATGTCGCTGCTGTCGGAATTGGCATAGTTCTGGTTTCAAGTGGGAAGAGGGCTTTGAAGTCTTCGGGGAGTTGGGCCTTGAGATGCTGGATTTGCCCCCAGTCGACGAGGTTTTGTAGGCCACTCAAAAAGTGGTGAAAGACATGACGAGAAAGATCTTCCGGAAGATTAAATCTTGAATGGAGCTCTGCTAGAATCCAATCGAGCGAAATCGACCGATCTGGACCTGGGGGGAGGGTGGCCAATTGCTCCTGAAGGAGTCGAGGAAGCTGGGCCACAAAGTGTGCACCAGCGGTGGCGCTGACTCGCATGACTAAACATCCTAAGAGGAATTGAATGATTTGCGGAGAGATCTCGTCACTCACGCCTGTTTGCTTGACCAAGTAGGTACAAAGTCGGTCCATAGTCTGGTGGAGATGGGCTTCGGATCGACGCTGCGAGCGAACTGAGGGAGGAATTCGGTTCGCAACAGAAAGTCGGCGTCCAATTTGGCGCCTGATAATTCGAGAAAGGTGATGGGGAGCGATCGCACCGACCGCAATTAAGTCGTCCAGGGTGATGATTCCCACAGCTTTCTCTCGGTGATGAATGTCCTCATTGATGATCGGTACTCTTCGAATTCCGTGATTTTCCATCAGTGCGATGATGTCAGCCAATCCTGAGTTTTCGTCGCGTTTGTAAATTTCTGGAGTCATTAATCGCGAGATTGGAACGCTGGAATCGGCTATTTCTGCTGCCCAGCGGCAGGCGAAGTCTCGATCGGTCACGATTCCGACGATGCGTCGATCTGAATTCATGACTAGGACGCAGCCGACCTGATGGTCACGCATTGCCTTAGCGGCCGCTGGCGCAGGGGTTTCTTCGGGCAGGACAATGACTCGTCGATGAATAAACGATTGAATTGAGGTTGTCATACTTCTGTAGGCTTGCGAGAGTCGTGCCTGGATCGGTGTGCTAAGATGATCTAGGTCAAACAGAATCCGCGCAGAGAAAGGATGACTATAGAAGTGAATCGATATTCCATTGAGATCATTGCACTGCTTAGCCAGACTGAGTTAGCGGATGTTCCACATGACAAACGTGTAGAGCACGTGATTCATGCGATCGTTGCTGGGCAAGTTAACTAAATTATTCAAGTAGCCTCCTTCAATGCTCAGCATCTCAGACACCCGCCAGTTACCTCCGATAAAGAGTCTGTTCTGGTCAAAGCCTGAGCGGGTTCCGCCGTCGATTGTATTGAGATTGAAAAAAGCCTCATCGGTTAAAGCCAAGCATAGCAAATCAATCGGGGTACTGATGAGAGCGCGAAACCACTGGCGCAAACGATAGGCGGGCTGCCCCGCTTCGCGGGTGTCGGCAATCCAGCGCTCCTCGAGTCTTGAGCGCAGATTGAAGGTCCATCCCCTGAAAGGGACTTCGTATTGTAGTTGTTGCCAGATGCGGTTTTCGTTGCGAAATCCCGGTTCAAAAGTCGGTGTCCACGCATAGCCCAGCCAACCCGAAAGGGCTGGCGTGATGCGGTAACGCACGGCCGGGCGGATCAGCAAACGGTGATTGGCCGTCCCACTTAGCGTCAGACGCGGCTGAGCCTCGGCATAGACATCCCATTGACCGCTAATCGGTGCGGTAACAAAAAAAAGATTCCAACTTTCAAGACGTGTATCGAGGTCTGCCCACGCATTGAATGACGCGAATAGGCCACAAAGGGCGCCTAATGCGCAGAATATCCAGGTACGGAATAGAGATTTAGACACACCTAGTTTTAAACTGTGTCCGTATCGTAGTCAATCACCTAGCGAATCCGTGTTTTGGAGCGCATTATTCGATTCCCCCGATTTGTCATCGCGCCGGTTACTCCGGTGGATGCTAGTTTCACTCACATTTCACTCTGCGGGATTCGAATTCAATTTTTTAGACCGGAGTTTAGACGTCGTACACTAAATTGTAATATTCTGGGGTAAGAGCGAGGCTCTTAGGGTGGTTCGGTGATTTCGGGTGGGATTTCTCCCGGCTGGATCTGCGGGGGTGCCTCTGGGGTAATTTCTGGAAAGCCCGGCTCGGGTTGAATTTCTGGAGTCGTTCGTTGCGGGGTGATTTCAGGGCTTCGCAAGGGTGGACGCTCAGGCGGAATGGGTTGAGGTAAGACTTCTGGCTTTTGATTTTTTTCTAAACGCTTTGAGTGTGTTCCCATTGAAAACCGAATAAAATGCAAAATAGAAACCAGCTATCGCCGGTAGATCTGCCTAATTTTTCGAATATCTTCGTCGCTTAATCCATCTTGAGTTGGAGCAATGGGCTCGGGTCCTAGAGATTGCATCGTTGGTCGATCAGCTTGGATCGCAAAGGCCTGCGTTGGATAGAGCATAATTGAGCGATAGTCGAATGGTGTGTCTCGCTCGATTTCAAAGAGAAGGTCAGGAACGATTGCAAATTGAGAAAAATAGTCACTTTGGATTTGACTCCAGATGATTTGTACGTATTGGTCTCGATCGGGACGGGATTGTTCATGCACAAATCCCAATGCATGCATGAGTTCGTGCATGATCTGCTGAGGTTGGCAATGTGCAGAAAGGTGAATCGGCTGCAGGCCTCCAATTTTTCCAATATAGGAGTAGCAATCCTTTTCTCCTGGTTCAAAAATAATCCCATCTTTTTGATTCTGATAAGGAACGAACTTGACAGGCGTGTTTTGACGAAAATAATCGAGCGCCTTTTCGACTCGCTGGGGTTGAGGCAGTTTTGGGCTAATCAAGTAGGGGATCTCGGGGTTTTCCCATGTTTTTGGTTGAGGTGCGTCATAATGCCC
>CANHSO010000068.1 GCA_947463705.1 Bacteriovoracaceae bacterium | reverse complement strand
CACTAGGTTGTGCGGGCTGCGGGTGAGCTGGGGACGGAGCACTGGGTTGTGCGGGCTGCGGGTGAGCTGGGGACGGAGCACTGGGTTGTGTGGGCTGTGGGTGTGCTGGGTACGGAGCACTAGGCTGTGCGGGCAGAGAGCTAGGTTGCGTGCTCGGCAGGTCTTGCGGACGTGCGTGTGCAGGGGACGGAGCACTGGGTTGTGGTGCGGGCTGTGGGTGAGCTGTGGATGGAGCACTGGGTTGTGCGGGCAGTGAGCTAGGTTGCGTGCTCGGCAGGTCTTGCGGACGTGCGTGTGCAGGGGACGGAGCACTAGGTTGTGCGCTGGGTTGTGGGTGAGCTGTGGACGGAGTACTAGGTTGCTGAGCGGGCAGTGAGCTAGGTTGTGGACTGGGTAGATCCTGCGGTCGAACGAGCATCCCCACACTGTGTGTTGACTGAGGTGTTTTGCGAGATAAACTGGAATCATTAAACTCTGGAGCCGAAAGTGGGCTGGGTTGTGAAGTGAGCTTTTGATCAGTTCGATTGATCAAGGCTCGAGGGCTTGGGCTTGAAAGTCGGGGTGAGTTCAACGGAGCAGGTTCACGCCCGGGCGCATTGTCACTAGCCCCTTTTTTAGGGCGTGCAACTGGTTCAGCTGGGGACGGAGCACTAGGTTGTTGAGCGGGGGAGCTGAGTAGATCGGTAGGCAGAGACGGGAGGTACTGAGTACCCTTGTGTTTAATTGGAGTGCTTGGGGCATATCCAGTCGCGAATTCATTCCTCGAAATGAGAAACATATTCTTCGGACTCGATTCTAAATATTTATGAAGGCTGGTCACCAGTCGATCTAAGGATTTTTTGAACTTCTCGATAGCACCCACTCGGCTAGATTTAGAGATTTCCTCTAAAGCTTTGGTTAGGTGCTCCGTAACTTCGCTTTGAATTTTTTTGTTCGGAACATATTCGATTTGCCAGCGATGCGCTTGGGAGAGTGCACCATAAATTTCGTTCCAGCAGTCCACTCGGTCGATATTCCTCGAGCTAATATGTAAACAAACTTCTCTCAGATTTTCTATTTTATAGTTGATATCTCCACGTGTTTCGCAGAATCCATTAACAGAAAAAATAAGGACTGAGCAGAGAACAGTAAAGTAGAATGCCGCTCGCAGGAAAAAATTTCTGATATTTATTAATTTAAATAATTTAATTTTTCTCACGACTCCCTCGGGCAATCTTAAAGCAATTTCTAGGCCCTAAATGTGAAAGGATTTTTAAGGAGTTTTATTTTTAAGGATTAGTGGCTTACGATTATTATAAGTAAACGGTTTAAAAAGTAAGCCAGAGAAATCCTGCACAAGAAGTAGACATCTGTAAACTAATTGGAATCCCCTGATTGTGGAGTGAGGAGACCATTGAGCTGTTACCTGGCTGGATCGTTTGGTTCTGCTTTTATTCCTCAGTGCTCAAAGAAAGTTGATCAATCTCTTGTCTTAGTTCTTCGAGGTAAGTATCGATGGCAATAGAGTTTTCTTGATCTTGCTGGATTTCAAGTTCAAAAAATTCGCGCAAAAGTTGGGGCTTGTTTGGTAAACTGTAGCTTGTGGGCTCTGGGCCGCCTTTTCGTGTCGAGAGAGTGCAGCATGCGTTAAGTCCATGGACGGTAGATCCTATTATGAATCTAGAAGAGTCAGTTTCGAACTTGAGTTGAGTGCTGATGACCCGATCTGCAAAGGTAAGTTGTGAATAGAAAACTAAAATGCTAAGAGCAGTCCATTTTTTCATATTGATACCTTTTTTAAGGTTATAATCTCAGACGTGAAAGTCGTTGAATGTAAGAGTTCCTTAGCTCTTCACATTCTTGTTCCATGTTCTGTTTGGCCCATTCAGCTAACTGGATTTGTTCGTTGATGACTGTGAGTGCAGTTGCAACCTTATTCCCAAATGCAGGCAACAGAGACTTGTAGCAGACGTTTCGGATCCTATTTAGCGCATACACTTGAACTCGTTTTACTTCAGAGTCTTGAATGGAGCGAATTCCTTCAATTAAGTCCCACTGCGTTTTTAACTTACTGCTCAGTGAGTAGCTGTCTTTTGTTGTCCAGAGCAGAAATGAGGCTATTCCAAGCGCGACAGATTGCGTGGGAGAGCAGCCGCTGACAGCTGCGCTTGCGCCCAGTAAAGAGCAAATAGCTGTTTTTGTAGTAGCGCTGGTAAGAGAGTGAGCTTCCCCACTTTTTAATGGGACAACTACGTTGAAACGCTCGATCAAATAGACATTTTCAGGTCGATTGCTTGCAAATACCCACTCAATCTGAGCTTCACTGCAGCGATCTGCCCAGTAGTTTGAAATCGAATTGAGGTCGTCTCTGATATCCTTAAGTTTTCTTAGGGCATCGGTATGAATAGCTCGGTTTATGGAAGTAAAAGTCGATCCAGCATTGAGCATGGATTGGGAATCAATTTCTTCAAATTCATGATGCCATTTGGTTCTTGCGATCTGGGCTTGCGCCGCCGCTTCCTTGTAGTGAGCTAAGAGATGTGTCAAAAGATCGGTGTAGTCGATCATTCGTTGGAGATAAAGGGTCTTAATTCTTAAATTCCAGTTAAAATTGAGGTACCTACCATAGTTGCTCTGAACGGATTGCTTGATATCTTTGAGTTGTTCAATATTCTGCTGAACAGTATTTTGGTCAAAATTAGCAAATGCTCTAGTGGAAGTATTAGCTAAGGTGGCAATGCAAAAGAGATGGATCAATATTGGTTTTTTTAGTTTCATATTGTTTTCTGTTTCTTAAAGTGCCTAAGGCGGAACATTGATCGATTTTTGAAATGATATCGTCCGACAATCAGAGTTCAGTACTTTTCACCCTCTGAATGACCTCTTTTATGCGGGAGACGCTTAACACAATTCATTAGATATTTCTAGGGTATTCCTGGTGCAAGACGGAGGAGCCAAGGCGACGATCTAGACGTTGCTGGGAGTACCCAGAAAAGATAGTTGCCTAAGTTTTATTCAAATCCCTATTGAAGACGGCTACTTAATTTGAGTCTGGTCCTGTCTAATCTGAGGTGTTAGGGTAACCCTATGAAATTTTTTAAAACTGCAGGTCGAGGTTTGTCCTCGATTTCCACGAATTTGATCTTAGCTTTTTTAATTTTTTCAGTTTATCTACCATTTCTTGGGACGAGAATCGTTCGAACTGCCGGTGACGAGAAAGTTTACGTCTCCCAGGCTATTGAAATGGAGCGTCAAGGGAGTTGGTTTGTCCAGACCTTGCAGGATGAGTCAAATTACTATAAGGGTCCACTTCACTATCTGTTGTTACGGGGCGGCATGAAGGTCTTTGGACACACTTCTTGGGCTGCTCTTTATATGAATCTTATTTTAGTACTTCTGGGAGGAATTGCGATCGCGAATTTGGTTAAGCGTCGTTATCCTGAGTGGAGAGGGGGCGATCTTTGGATTGGGACAGCTTTTTCTGTTTCTGTCGGAGTTTATGCTCACGTCTTTGCCAGTCAAATGGAAATCGAACTCGCCTCATCATTTGCTATCGGAGCCTGGCTCCTGGATCGATTAACGCCCTCCGATGCAGGGTGGATTTTTTGGAGTATTGTAGGAGTCATCGGCTGGATTAAGGCACCTCTTCACAGTGTATTTATGGGGGTGAGCGCGATTTTGTATTGGTCGTTTTGTGGAGAGTTGTTAACTCGACTGAAAAACTCAAAAGCCTGGCTCGCTGTCTTTTTTGGTATTGTTCTTTGTTTCGCTGGATACTTACCTGCTTATTTTTTGGATCAAGAGAATTTTTGGAAAAACTATGTTTTAAGAGAAGTTATAGGAAAGAGTGGTGGATCAGGGCAGGGGTGGGACGTTGCAATAGCTTCTACTTTTGGTTTTTACCTTCTGCCCTGGGCAGGACTTGCGTTTGTTACTTATTTGCAGACTTTATTTCAAGGGCGTGAACTTCTTAAGTACGAGAATTCCAGGCGTTTGATGCTCTTGGGGATCTCGCTATTTATTCCAAGTGCAGCTTTCTTCTGTTGGCACCCTTATCGGTTTGAGAATTATAATCTTCCGGTGATTGGAGGAGTTTGGCTTTGGATTGCATCTGTATGGGGCTCTGCGGAGTTGCGCGCTCATAGTTCTGATAAAATCTGGAACTTGCTCCGATCTATGGCGTTTGGTCTCACTGGGATTTTAATCTTAGTTTTATTAATCGCTTTGATCTATTCTTCTGTTCACTTCAACCCACTTCCTTTTTGGTGGCCCATTTGGTTGATTCCAGTCATTTGGATTGGAATGGGAATCAGTATTGCTGGCTTCTTCTATTTTGGTGTCATCGAAAAAGGGAGACGACCTGGATTGTTGGCAATGACAAGTTGTGGTCTTTTCATCTCATTAGGTGCCGTTTGCATGGTGATTGGCGAGCGGGAAATGGTCGATATTAGGGCTTATCTACGGAGTGTTCACAAAGAAGGTCGAGAAGTGCAGCTCGATTACTACAATCTAAATCGAAATATTTTTAGCGAGTGGGGGTACCTTGGGTTTTGGATTAATTACCCTGTTAAAGGATTACATGATCCAGAGAGCTTGAAGTCGGCATTGCTTCGAGGGGATACGATTCTGGTTGCCTCGAAAGAAAATGGAATTGAGGAGTTCCGAGATTTTATGAAAAAGAATTTTCCTACCATGCGGCTCAAAGAAACTTTGTGGAAACGTTGGAGAACGCGTGGTCAGGGAGAAAATGGACAAAGTCTTTGGTTGGAATCTTGGCAGCGACGCGACCTTTCGATTCTTGAGGATAATTATATGATTTATGAACCCATTTATGAAGTTTCATCGCACTAGTATTTTTCCAGATATCTGGGAACAAATTCTTTGGTCGCTTGGTTGGGTTTTTCTGATTGGAACTCATACGCTTTTCCTCGATCAAGCACCTGGATTTCACTATGATGAAGCGTGGGCGGCGCTTTTTTCTCAACGGATCCTTAAAGAACCCGGATTTTGGCCATTTCAGGCGATGAGTCCCTACGCTTCTGCGTGGAGTCATTATGTCGCAGCAATTTTTTTTAAATTCTTGGGTAGTCATTTATGGGTTTATCGTTTGAGCGGAACGACGCTAGTAGTCTCAGGGGTCTGGCTTCTTTCAAAAGCTCTCCGAAGGTTGGAAGAGCAGACGGCCGCAGTAATCCTGCCTTGGGTGGTTGCATTTTTTCCATCGTTGGTGATGAACCACCGCTTTGTAATTGAAATCACTACATTCCATGTTTTCTGTTTGGGACTTCTTGCTTGGGGGATTGCTTTACAGCTTTCTTCTTCTAGAGTAAAAATTCTGCCACTGTTTTTTATTGGCATATCTTTAGTTTTAGGTGTTACTTCCCATATTCTCTTTGTTGCTCCTGCTCTAGGGGCGGTTGGGTGTCTCGCGTTGCGAGGATTTTATCCATCTCACTCAATGCGGTTTTTGACTTCAGTAGTCTCTTGTGTGTTGATTGGTTTTTTTATTCATGTTTTTTTATTGATTCCTGATCAATTGAAAGTTGCTACACTTTTGTTGGTGTCCTTTTCTGTTTTGGTTTGGAGTCTATTATTTCAAGGGAGAAGTGTTCGGGTTTTTAGAGTCGTCCAAGTTGCCTTTCCATTTTTTTTGATTTTATTAGCGATTGCCCTTGTTCTGGTTCTATTTTTGGCTGAAGGTACCTGGGAGGCAAGTTATTTTAACGGTGGGCAGATTGACCTTCGTTTTATTGGATGGTCGACTCTTGTGTTGCTCCTTTCGCTCGGTTTTGCGTTCAGTTCAATTAAAACCCTTTCTGACCTTCAAAAAGGTGTGATCCAGTTTATGGGGCTTACACTTGTTTCAACAGCTTTGATTGCTGTGAAGCCGACTCCTCGCTACTTCGAGATTCCCTTTATTCTTCTTGCAGTTGTGTTTTCAAAATTTTTAGCTCTGTTGTCGTTCAAGCGTAGATTTGCTCTACTTTTATTGTGGATCTTTTTAGGAAGTGGACATTTGTTTTTTAATTATTTTCAGCCGCTTCTTGCAAAGGAATGGATTCCAGAAAAAGAAGTTAGCTTTCTTTTCTTTCATGATGGTTCTTCAGATGTTCTTCAGAAACAGAAGCTAGCAAGGGCTCTCGGGGATGCGGGGTGTCGTTTTGATCAGATTGTTTCGAATGATGTTCGAGTCTATGAATCACTTCGATTTCTTGCGCTTGAAGATTGGAAGGTTAGTGCTACGGGCTCTTGTCAAAGTATTGCCAAATTAAAAGTCTTGCGAATGTCTCAATATGTTTTAAAAAATAATTCTGACGATACCACTATCATGAAACAACTTGGTGATTTGGGACCATTTATTGTTGTGGAGTGAGAGATACAAGGGGTGGATTAGTCTTGTGGCGTAAGTCAGAGTCTGAATTTATGGTGGCCCGCACTCATGTTCCAGTTGCTATCACTACTAAAGAGCGAGGGTTAGGTTTTACGACTCTAGGTCAGAATAGAGAAATGGCCATGATTTTGCATCATCTGAAGCTTTTATGAAATTTATTTCGAGGGCATTATGATGAAAATTGACATTGGAATTGACGAAAAAGATCGTAAAGAAATTGCAAGCGGCTTATCTAAGCTTTTAGCAGACACATATACTTTGTATTTAAAAACTCATAATTTTCACTGGAATGTAACGGGCCCCATGTTTCAAACGCTGCACGTGATGTTCGAAACTCAGTATACTGAGCTGGCCGACGCGGTGGATTTGATTGCCGAGCGAATTCGAGCCCTGGGTTTTCCGGCACCGGGAACCTATCGAGAGTTTTCTGAATTAACCTCGATTCAGGAGAGTCGCGGAGCGCTGCCAGCAGAAAAAATGATTGAAGTATTGGTTCAAGGTCAAGAGGCTGTAGTGCGAACCGCACGCTCGGTCTTTCCAGTCGTGGATCGCGTTCACGACGAGCCTACCGCAGATCTATTGACCAATCGGATGCAAGTTCACGAAAAAACGGCCTGGATGCTTAGGAGTTTGGTGCAGCGTTAGATTGAAGCGCCGCTTGGGTCTGCATTAAGAAGGTCATTGCTTGGATGGGCGTCATTTCGTTGAGGTTGATTGCTCGTAGCTCTTCTAAAATAGGGTGAGGCTTGGGCGGCTCCTTTGCGATTTCGGGAGCTGCCGCTGTTGGGCGTTCTGCCTTTCGTTCGGCAGGAGTTGCATCGAAGAGCAAAAGTTGTTTGGATGAAGACCCACTGGGGTTGCGAGTTGCGTTTGATTCAAGTTCGCCTAAAATCGTCCAGGCTCGCTCGATCACTGACTTGGGAAGTCCTGCCATCTGTGCGACCTGAATTCCAAAGCTGTCGTTAGTGGGGCCTTCTTTTAATTCGTATAGGAATCGAAGGGACTGTGCGGTGCGATTCTTCTCGTTTTCGACCGCCAAATGAGCGTTGGCAAGTCCCGGAATCGTATCTGAGAGCTGAATGAGTTCGTGATAGTGCGTGGCAAACAAAGTTCGAGCACCAATGCGTGAGCAGATCCATTCCAGGGTTGCCCAGGCAACGCTGATCCCATCGTAGGTGCTGGTTCCGCGACCGATTTCATCGAGGATCATCAGGGCGCGGTCGTCAGCGTAGTGGAGAATGTGGGCGAGTTCGCTCATTTCCACCATGAATGTACTTTGTCCGCGAGCAATGGCGTCTTGAGCTCCGATTCGAGTGTAAACCGAGGAGAAAACTCCCCATTGTGCAGATTGTGCGGGAACAGGTGCGCCCATTTGTCCTAAGATCACAATGAGGGCTGTTTGTCTCATGACTGTAGATTTACCGCCCATGTTTGGGCCAGTGATCAAGAGAGTTAAGCGGGTTTCGGGCGATAGATTTAAATCATTGGGAACGAACTGCCCTTTTTTTGCATGATCGACCACCGCATGCCGTCCTGCTTGAATTTGGAGAGTGCGAGAGTTGTCAATTTTAGGGAAGCTCCAGCCCGACCCATTGGCCAGTCGAGAGAGGGCTAGGAGTGAGTCGAGTTCGCCGAAGGTTCGCGCAGCATCCATGATGGATGGTGTTTCGCTTTGAATTGCTTCGATTAATTGTCCAAAAAGTTCTTGCTCTAGGGATTTTTGGCGAACTGAGGCCGTGAGGATTTCTTCTTCGAATTTTTTCAGTTCTTCCGTAAAAAAACGTTCAGCACCCACCATTGTTTGTTTGCGTTGGTAGTGCGAAGGGGCACTTTTGAGGTGGGCTTGAGTAATCTCGATGTAGTAGCCAAAAACGCGGTTGTATCGAACCTTGAGCGATGGAATTCCTGTTGCATCTCGTTCGCGATTTTCTAGGTCGACCAGCCATTTTTGTCCGTCTTCGGTCAGGGAGATGAGTCGATCGAGGTCCGAAGTAGTCCCTTTTTTAAAAATTCCGCCGTCTTTGATGCTAATCGGCGCATCTTCTTTTAGGGTGTGGACTAATTTTTCGGCGAGTGATCCCAGGCGCAAGGCGAGCTGATCCATTTTTTTCTGGATCCGCACTGCAAGAGGCGATTGAGACCCTGATAAGAGTTGAGATAAGTCTCGGAGGCTGAGGAGAGACTGTCCCAAAGCCAAAGCATCTCTCGGGTTGGCAAGGCGGGTGTTTACGCGTCCGCAAATTCTCTCCAAATCATAAATTTGCTTCAGGGCTTGAGTGGCTCGCTCAGTCCATTGGGATTTTTGCTGAGAAAACTCAATTACGGCACTTTGTCGTGCTTGGATTTCAGCAGTATCTTTCAGGGGGGCCATCATCCATCGTTTGAGCTGACGTGAGCCCAGAGTGGAGGAGGTGTAATTGATGATTGGAAAAAGCTCGTTCAAGTCAAGGTGTTGAGCAGTTTTGGGCCCCAGGATCATGGATTTAGGTTGCTGGAGCGGCACAGGAAGCTGAAGGTGGGCGAGACGCTCCTGTTGTTGAGTTCGCAGCGTGTAGGTGAGTAAAATGCCGAGGCCGATGATCCCCGGGTCTGACCCTAGAAAGGTCACTAGATTCTCAATTTCATAATGAGACTTTAAAAGAGTTTGAGCTTGCTCTTTTGAGATGTAGTTTTTTGGGAGTTCTTCGATCAGTAGATTCTCGGGGGCCCCCAAAGTTCGCGGGTCAATGTCCGCGGTTTGCCTCAAAAAGTGCCGGATGGGGAGCTTGTTGAATTCGTGGCCCAAGTGCGACAGAGGTGAAGGTTGGCTAACCAAAACTTCACCCGTAGAAACGTCCAGACAGACGAGAACCCAGCTTTGGGTGTTCTCGATGCGAACGGCTGTAGCTAGATAATTGGCCTCAGAACCCTCGGCATCAAATTGGACCCCAGGTGTTAAAACTCGAACAATTTCTCGTCGAACGATTTTACCGGCCTTTACGGTTTCAGGGTCTTCGACCTGCTCACCAATAGCAATTTTTTTACCTGCCTTCAGGAGTTTTTGGATATAGCCGTGGACGCTATGGTGCGGTACCCCTGCCATGGGTAGCGGGTTGGGCTTGTTCCTGTCTCGACTGGTTAGCGTGATTTCCAGAAGCTCCGAGGCAGTGACAGCATCCTGCCCGAAAAGTTCATAAAAATCGCCCATTCTGAAGAAAAGCAAAGCATCCCCGATCTGGGATTTGAGTTCCCAGTATTGCTTCATTAAGGGGGTTGCTTCGTCTTTTGCGGATGAGGATGAATGGGTGTTCATAAGTTTTGACCTGTTAACAGGTTTGGTGGGGATGATCAATATCTGGCATTCATAGAAAAATCCGGGGTGGCGCCAAATTCATTCCTGAAACAGGCGAGCCACCCCTTTAAATTACTTTCGCGGTCAGGTACGTGAGTTCGGCTTAACCTCGAGCGATACGGTGCACTTTTACCATATTGGTGGTGCCACGTTTGAGCGTGGGGACGCCTGCTGTGACGACAACGAGATCTTCGCTTCTGGCCCAGTTTTGGGTTTTGAGGACGTTTTCTACCATCGCAAAAAGGTCGTCGGTGCCGACGATTTCTTGGATGACTTCGCCATGAACGCCCCAAACTAAGGCGAGCTTTCTCAGTGCAGATTCCTGATCTACGATTGCTACGATCGGTACCTCGGGACGGAACTTAGCCAAGGTCCGAGCTGCAGTGCCGGAGTGGGTGATGCAGGCAATAGCTGCTGCTCCCACTTTCTCTGCGATCTGAGCTGCACTGCTTTCAATCGCATCGACGACTGAACCAGGCATCGAGAGCGCTTCTTGATGTCGTGAGTAGCTCGCTTTCATGCGTTCAGCTTCTACGACGATCCTGGCCATAGTTTGAACTGCTACCTTAGGGTATTGACCCGATGCGGTTTCGCCAGAAAGCATCACGGCGTCAGTGCCGTCGAAAACAGCATTGGCCACGTCGCTCGCTTCAGCTCGAGTTGGGGTAGGGCAGGAGATCATGGATTCCAACATCTGGGTGGCGGTGATGACTGGAACGCCGAGTTGGTTACAACCGTAAATCAACCGTTTTTGAATGATCGGGACGCGCTCAGCGCCCACTTCAACTGCCATATCTCCGCGAGCAATGAGTAAGCCGTCTGAAACTTCAATAATGGAGTTTTGGCACTCCACAGCTTCCTCTCGCTCGATCTTGGGGATGATCATCGGCATTTCGTTGGAAACTTTTCTAATTTGATTTCTCAGGATATCAATATCGTGCGCGTTTCTCACGAATGAAAGGGCGACAGCGTCGACTCCTTGGGAGAGGCCAAAATGGAGGTCTTCTAGGTCTTTATCAGTTAGGCATGGAATCGAGAGGGGAGTTCCTGGCAAGTTCATGCCCTTGTTACTGGTGAGTTTTCCGCCTACTTCGACTTCTACCACAATTTCAGGTGGGTTCACTGCAGTGGCGCGAGTTGCAATCTTGCCGTCGTCGAAGAGGATTCGGGCTCCCTTTTGAACGCTGACCGCAATGGCTTGCGCGATTTCAGCAGAGATCGGGATGAGGATCTTCCCTGTGGCGGATGTTTTTGGAGTTGCTCCCTCTGGGTAAAGGAGCACTACATCGCCTTCTTTCAGGTGAACCCCTTCTTTCGGGAGAACACCTGCTCGAATCTTAGGGCCTTGGAGGTCTTGCATCAGCATGATGGGCTTTTTTGTGAACAGGGATGCTTCACGGACGGATTGGATGAGGCCTCTGTGATAGTCATGAGTTCCATGGCTAAAATTCAGACGGGCAACATCGAGTCCTTCTTCAATCAGAGCAATGAGGTGCTCTCGAGTGTTCGAAGCTGGTCCGAGGGTGCATACAATTTTAACTTTTCTTTTGTTGGCTGGTGAGTTCATAGGATCGTCTCAGTTTCTCTAATTGCTCTTGATAGGCTTGAGAGATATATCGCTCATGCTCCTTGTTCTGTTCTGCAAGTTGAGCGATTTTTTGTTCGTAGCTCTTAGCCTGTACTTCTAGTTCCTGCTTGGAGCGGTGCTCGATTTCATGGTTTTCGGCCTTCATTTGGGTCTTGAGGTCGTCGATCACGTACTCGTACTGCTCTCTTTGTTCAGAGAGTCTTCTATCATAATCTCGTAAGATCTCACTTTGTTTTTCACTTAAAGACTTGATAGTGAGTTTTGACTCCTTGGTGTCGTCTTCTCGAATCGATTGGAGCTTAGCTTCGTTGTCGCTCCTCATTCCATCAATGATCGATTCATATTCATGTCTTTGGCGTTCCATTGCGTAGGCAAATTTCCTTTGAAGTTTATCTACTTGGATTTGGTAGTTGGCGTCTTTGTCTCGGCTCTTGGCGTCAGCCTCATGCTGAGTGGTGGTGAGAGTGTCGAAGAATTGGCTGCGGTCTCGAGTCTTCTCTAAGGCATTCTGCTGTCGTATTTGAGTTTCTCGGTCGGTTGCCTCTTCGAGAGCCTTTCTGTAGTTACTTCCGTACTGTTCGGCGAGCCTTTCATGGTTGGTACGATTTCGATCAATTTCACTGTTTAGATT
>CANHSO010000067.1 GCA_947463705.1 Bacteriovoracaceae bacterium | reverse complement strand
TTCTTTCTTTTTTCTTCGTCGATAGCCTGTAACTTTCGTTTTCCCTCCTTAGCGTATCGTTCAATTTCTCTGGAGTCCTTGTAATCCGAGACTAGATTGAATATTTTCTCAATTTCAAAGAGTGCCTTATCGAAGTCTCGATTCTTGTAATAGTCAAATGCAACAGTGTGCTGAGATTCGATAAAGTTCCTTTGCTCAAGAGGCAGCCTCTCAAAGCCTAAGTCAACTGGGACACCCGAAGGCTTCAATTTAGCAACGTTAGCCTGCGGAGCAGGTGACTTTTTTTGAGGTTTATCGTCTGAATCATCCATGAACCACCAAAGAAATAGCCCCGCTGCGATCAGCACCATGATCTGCGTCCTACGAGGCAGACCTCGAAATCTCTGTTCTAGCGTTACTTTTTTTGACGCCTGAGCATTGAGACCAACCACACCTCCCAAATCTACAACATTCTCCTGATTTCCTGGAGAAACTGATCCCTGCTGAGCATTCTCAGGTGATGGCTCTGAAGAATTCAATTGAAAAACTTGATCCGGCTGAAATTCGCCTGATATCTGGGGAACTTCCTCCTGCTCCTCACTCGGGATCTGAGGGAAATTTGACTCTTGAGACTCATATTCATGATTAATAATCTTGAACTGAAATGCCGAGTCACCTACTTGAATCTGATCGCCACTCGTGAGTTCTGCATCTTTAATTGCCTTTCCATTGAGAAATGTGCCATTCGAGGAGTCCAAATCCTGAATCGTGTAATGAATTCCAGATCTTCGAATAATTGTATTCTTACGGGAAGCCTTCTTATCCGACAGGACAACATCACAGTTGAGAGATCGACCAATCGAGATCTCATCTTTCTCAATTTTCAGTTCTTCGTGGTTCGCATCACCCGACTTAAATACCAGAATTGCCGTTACCTGCCCTGAAGGAACAAATTTAGTACGGTCATCCGAAACGCTATCGAAAGAGGATGCAGAAACCTCGATACCCACCTGATCGAGCTCAGGACTAGGATTGCTATCCGACCCCACTTCTAGTTCTGCAGCCCCTTCAGGGTCAGGTTCACTCTCAGCCAAATTCTTCGCATCGAGAATCACCGAACTCTCGAATACGACATCCTGTACTTGAGTCTCAGCGATGAGAGGCCTTTCGACCGGTTCGATCCCAGAACGTTGATGTGCTATTCCAGCTGGAGATGTTGCGCCTACGCTCTCGAAGATCACTTCAAGAGAATACGGCCCGAGTTGAACTCGATCACCCTCCGCTAGAATGGCGTGCTCGCAGTCAACTCCATTAAGCTTCAATGGCGCAAACGGACTCTTTTTCTCCAACTCAAAGGCATCCCCTGATTTTCTTATCAAGGCGTGCCGACGAGAAATTGAACGATCAGGAAGTCTAATCTGACACTCGGCGTCCCTCCCCACCCAAATCTCCCCCGTCAGCGGAAACCGCCGAGGTGAATCATGATCACTAGTGAGGATCAGCAGAGCGTCGCGCTTCACAACCCCGAGCCTCCTTCAGATTTGAGCTGTTGAACAATTTTTTGATATTGCTCCTTCGACTCAATGTAGGCAGGATTAGCTTGATCTTTATAGAGAAGCCGCATCACCCGATCAAATCGAGAACGGGCATCTCTCAACTTGCCAGCTTCCATGGCTTTTTTAGCAAAAGAAAGCTGCACTTTAACTTCATCTCGGACAGAAGTGGAACACTTTTCCAAATAAAGAGAGGCCATAGCGTGGTTGGGGCTGATTTGAAGGACAGTCTCAAATTGAGTCCGAGCACGATTATAATTACCTGAAAAATACTCTCGCATTCCATCTCGAAACAGAATCTCAGCGGACTTATTTGGGGATGTAGAGGGTAGATAGGCGGCAAGATTATTAGAGCTATTTAATGAAGATTCCGAATTTTTTGTGAGGCCCGTAGCATTGCCCGGACGACGGGTGGGCGTAGAATCATCCGTGAAGAACATAAAGTAGGCTGCACCGGCAAAGGCTAGGTAAAGAATCAGTTTTCGATTTCCTTCAGATCCTCCAGATGGCTTAAGCCCACCCATAAGATTAGGCAACGACTCGCCTCTCACCATTTTTGCACGCCGACTAAGGAATTGCTCCTGTAAATTAATCTGATTCTGCTCCGCCACAAGCTGCTCCTGAGACTTTGGAGGAGCCATCAAAATAGATGTCCCCTCTTCTGCGGAGTGAAACTCCAAAGTACTCTCGCCTACCGAAAAAGCATCTCCCGACTTTAAAACAATCACTCTCTGGAGCTTTCCTTGATACAAAATTCCATTTGAACTTCCCTGATCCTCTAATATCCAAGCTTGACTCTCTAAACGGAGTACAGCATGCACCCGTGAGGCCCGAAGATCCGCGATTACAATGTCATTCTCCTCGCCCCGACCAATGGATGCTCTAGTTCCAGTCACCACATAGATAGCACCTGAGTCAGGTCCTTGAACGACCTTCAACCTCGCATGTTCTACGGGCTGTCTGGCTACTAGACTGTGCTTGAATCGAATCGCATTAGACATTCAATCTATTCTTTCCTCTCAAGAATCATTAGATAGAATCGAGGACTCTGCCCTGATGCACCAAATGCCGAGGCCAAAACTCTGTAGGGAACCCCCGAGAACTCGTACTCGTCTGAAACACCCTCTGATCCAGTGACTGCACGACCGAGCAATTCATCCGTAAACAGGCCTAGAGACTGATCTCTCGCAACGTTTGCTATAGGCTGACCTAGTGCCGAGTCGAGTCGAATTCCGCTCAATTCCTCAAAAACTGAGTTCAGGTGGTTAATCTTCCTATCGGCGCTGAATCCCACCACTCCCACTTTTCCCAAGTTTCCCAGCATTTTTATCGGACCTTCGAAATCTTCAGGTGTAGCTGTCATCTCTAATCCGCCGACTCTAAGCGAACTCAAACTAGAACCAAGCTCTGAACGGTTTGGTATTCGCTGAATTGCTGAGTTAATGATTTCCCAAAGTGAATTCAGCTCTTCAAGCTGATATTCATGTGTCACCTGAGGCAACTCACCCTTTAGAGCTCGATCTAAGTCTTCATTAAGAACTAAAAAAGGTCGTAGCGTAACTTTGTAAATTATTGTAAAAATAATTAAACCAAAAATACTAACAATAATGAATGCCTGAAAGTAGATGACACCTACTTCACCAGCACCTAAAATGGAGAGAGTGGAATCAACGGAAACCAATGCCATAGCCGTCACCACATTCTTGCCCATGGCTGGATTTAGGACTTTTACAGGCTCTATGGCAATGACTACACCTGATTCGTCCTCAAATGTAAGGCCAGTTTCCCTTCCCAACCTAAACTGATCCCTAGCCTTGATGGCAGAACTAGCTTCTGGACCACTTGTCAAATACTGATTGAGGCGTGAGTTGGGCGCAATGATTCGGCTGTCTAAATCAATCAAAACTGCTAATCGGACCCCATTGGCATGCAAAGAATTCCCGACATCCGTCTTAGTCTCGGCACCCGCAGCAAAGTAAGTCGCATTTTGCTCTGCAATTTGGCGTGCCATAAAGCTACCGCGAGATTTGACTTCATTAACTATTCCAGCACGATTCGCATCTAGCAGTGGAGAAATACTCAGAATAACGCTACCGATACAGAAAATGACGGAAAAGAAAATACAAACATTACGCCACTCACTTTTCATTACCAAACCGTAGAATACCGGCATGAAAGTGTGATTAAAGAACCAAATTAGCCTTTGCTTAAAATCTTTAGGTGGGCTCTCGAGCGAGGATTGTTGAATTCCAAGTGAGCTTAAACCTTCAGGAATCGCCGGAGACAAGCTCGATGAAACCATTGGTTTCTTAGGCCTGGTCACCTTCACTTCGACTAGCTGAAGGACATATTCACCGACGCTCACACGATCCCCTGGCTTAATGTTCTTTGATTTGACCAGCTGCCCGTTCACGAAGATCCCATTAAAGCTGCCGTCGTCCGTCACTGTCACATCATTCTGATGCACTTTGATATGGCAATGTCTCTTTGAAACTCTTTCAGATGGAAGTGAGATCGAGTTGTCTTCCTGCCTACCGAGACTCGAAATACCCTCAGAGAGGGGGTAGCTCGACCCAGTATTGGGTCCCGATATGACAACTAACTTAAACATAGGACATCTCCCACTTCAACCGAGCAGCTTTTCAACATGCCACTGGGCAGCTCAAGAGTATCGTCCGCTTTCGAATCACCCACAGGAAAAACTCGCCAAGGGTATAGATTATGATGAACTGAGGTGACCTGAAATCGATTCGAACCAAGTCTTTTCAAGAAGGCAACGTCAATCGCAACTCTCATAAACCACATATGAATACTATTACAGGGCTTAAGCAGCAGACCCTCGCCTCGTGATATCTGTCGTCTGCCGATCAAACCTACTGCTCGACTCATAAAGCTCTCAGCAATAACGCAGCTGTCTGCAACATTAACTTCATTTCTCAGATTTCTGATAACGCCTATTTGTGGAGATCTATTTCCCATACATCACCCCCAAAACAAATGGAGCCCCAATTAGAATGAATACTGCTGGAATTACAAATAGAATAATAGGCAGAGTAATTGAAGAAGCTGCTCTTGCCCCTGCCTTTTCAGCAGCGAGCATTCGTTGTGTTCTAATTTGTTCGGACTGTTGTTTTAAAATTTTTCCAATCGAGGCTCCCATCTGGTCTGCTGAGATGAGAATAGCGACAAATGAATTAATCTCAGTCATAGAAATCCTTACCGCCATCTCTCGGAGGGCTTCTTGCCGAGATGAACCGACTTTGATTTCCTTCAGGAGTTGTGCAAATTCTTCCACTAGTGGACTAGGTCTTGCTTTCTCGACAACTTTCCCAATAGCTCCAACGAAATCAAGACCGGCCTCGGTTGAGAGCGCCAGAAGGTCGACAATAAATGGCATGGCACGAAGGATCTTTTTTTGGCGGGTCGTGATCTTTGAACTAAGAAGAAGGTTTGGCAGAAACCAACCTAGGACTCCAGATCCAAGAATGACAGGCAGGGGAAGATCGATCATTGAGGCTGTCTGCATGAAGCCAAGGAAAATTGGCAAAAAAATAATGAAAATAAGCTTATATGCAATAAACTCGTCGGGGGTAAATTCATTTTTAACTCCCCCGGCGATGAGTCGACGCCTCCAGTGTTTTCGCCTAGTTTCCCACAGAGGTTTTCCACGCACGATCGGTACGATATACTGTGAATAGAATGGACGAAGTATTTGAACGAATGGAAAACTTGCTTGCCGTCCCCGGAAATCTTCGAGATTTTCCTGAGCGTTTCGACTCTCCTGCTCGGTGAGAAGCGCCTGTACTAGCAGAAATATGGATAAACCAAGTAACCCATAGGCAGAGTACATGACTAACTGGCTTCGATCAAAAAGTTCCATCTAAATTCTGAGACCTCAGTTAACTCATCGGAATTTTCTGGAATTTTTTGAATGAAAAGCAGCATTTTTGCCACTCAGCGTTAATGCATTGGGTTACGCGTTCGAAAAGTGGCCTTTCTGGGTGAAATACGGTAGCATGGTTTCTCTTAAAGAAGAGAGTAAAAGTGGCGGAAAAAAATGAGTACACGCAAAGAAGCAGTTGAAATCGCAGGAGAATTATTAATCAGCGGCATGAATGGCTTTGAAGTCTCAGATGAGACTGCGGCTTTTCTGACGCAGTCCAAGATCGGTGGGGTTCTACTTTTTGCGCATAACTTCGAAAACCCAGCCCAGGTAGCAGAACTTAGCAACCAGATTCAGGAATCTCGCGGGCAAACCCCTCTTTGGGTCAGTGTGGACCACGAAGGCGGTAAGGTACAGCGCTTCAAAAAGGGGTTTACTCGAATCCCGGAGACCGCCGCGATCGGGGCAACTCAATCTCCTCAACTTGCCTTTGAGATCTCAACCCTGATTGCTCGTGAATTGAAATCGGTAGGAATTAATTTAAACTTCTGTCCTGTCGCTGATGTTAACACCAATCCCAGAAACCCAGTAATTGGAGGCCGCTCCTTTGGAAGTGATCCAGAGGCGGTCGCAAAAATGGTGAGTGCGATGATCCGTGGGCACCTCACCCAAGGTGTGCAGCCCTGTCTCAAGCATTTTCCAGGACACGGGGATACGAGCACTGACTCCCATTTTGCCCTCCCCAGGGTTGATACCCCTCTTGAAGTTTTAAAGTTAAGAGAGTTCGTTCCCTTCATGAAGGGTTTTAGATCGAAGTGTTCAATGGTCATGAGCGCCCATATCCTCAACTCGCAGCTCGATAAGGACTGGCCTGCGACACTTTCTGAGCGAATTCTTCAGGAAATTCTCCGTAAAGATCTAGGGTACCAAGGCGTGATCATCAGTGATGACATGGAAATGAAAGCCATGACCGATCACTTCGGAGCAACGCAAGCACCCGTCCGAGCTCTTCAAGCTGGCTGCGATATGCTCATCTATCGCACGGAAGCCGCCTGCCGAATCGCCCACGAAGCCATCACTAGGGCAATCGAGGACGGAAAACTCGAACCTTCTATTATTTTTGAGTCTGCAGAACGTATTCGAGGATTAAAGAAGAAGGTATTTCCTAAGTATCAGCCCGTAGTCATCGCACAAGTAGGAAGACACCTCAATTTGCCTGAATACCAGGCAACCATTGACAAAATAGAGGCCAAAGTTTAGTTGCATTTTTTCGATATTGATCCTAAGAAAATCTCTCACAAAAGTTAAAAGCCAGCATAGTTGCGATAGAGCCCGAACACGTCTCTTAGTGTGTCTGAAATTTCACCCAAAGTAGCGCCCGACTTGACTGCAATCAGAATGAGAGCCTGTAGGTTGGCGTCTCCCTTTGCTCCATTGGATAGAGCATGAAGTGCATCTTGAGTCGCAGCTTGTGATCTCTTCGCACGATAGGATCGCAGTCGCTCGACGGCGGACTTTTCGAGCTCAGGAGAAACTTTAAGGATTTCGAGCGGAAGTGAACCACTCGCGTCTGTATCCTTAAAGCAATTCACGCCAACGACCTTGATTTCACCTGTATCGATCTTCTTTTGATCAGAATAAGCCGCATTAGAGATTTCGTTCTGAATATATCCAGACTCAATACAAGCGATGGTTCCACCTCGGCGTTCAATTTCATCGAGATATTGAAATGTGCGTTTTTCAAGTTCATCAGTCAGGGATTCAATGAACCAGCTGCCGCCCAGAGGATCGACCGTTTGTGTGACATTGCTTTCATAAGCAATCACTTGCTGGGTCCTTAATGCCAGTCGAGCCGAGGTCTCAGTCGGCAGGGCGAGAGCCTCATCCATGGAGTTCGTATGAAGCGACTGTGCCCCCCCCAGAACTGCAGCAAGAGCCTGCAGGGTCACTCTCGCCACATTGTTCTGCGGCTGCTGTGCGGTCAGCGTTGAGCCCGCAGTCTGCGAGTGGAATCTTAGCATCCAGGATCTAGGATTTTTTGAACCGAACTTCTCTCTCATAATCTTGGCCCAAATCCGGCGGGCGGCGCGAAATTTGGCGATTTCTTCGAAAAAGTCATTGTGAACGTTAAAAAAGAAAGAGAGCTGCCCAGCGAATTCATCGACCGAAAGACCCCGCTTTACAGCAGCCTCCGTATAGGCAATCGCATTAGCAAAGGTAAATGCTAGCTCTTGAACAGCGTGAGATCCCGCTTCTCGAATATGATAACCGGAAATACTGATTGGATTCCACTTAGGGGCATACTCAGCACACCATGCGAACATGTCCGTGGTCAGTCTCAGGGTCCCCTCCGCAGGATAAATATAGTTTCCTCGAGCTACGTACTCCTTTAAAACATCGTTTTGGACAGTGCCGCGAATTTCCTGAACTGGCACTCCTTGCTCTTCAGCGACGGCGACATAGAGTGCAAGTAAGATACTAGCTGTGGCGTTAATCGTCATCGAGGTGGATACTTGGGCAAGGTTGATTCCCCGAAATAAGACTCGCATATCATCAAGATGTGAAATCGAGACGCCGACCTTCCCTACCTCGCCTTTTGCCCGAGGGTGATCCGGGTCAAAGCCCAGTTGAGTGGGCAAGTCAAATGCAACTGAAAGTCCCGTAGTCCCTTGTGAAAGGAGGTAGTGATAGCGTCGATTCGATTCCTCAGCCGTTCCAAACCCCGCGTATTGTCGCATGGTCCACAACCGACCTCGGTACATGTCTTTTTGAACGCCTCGAGCATATGGAAACTGACCTGACTCCCCTATTTGGGACGAGCTGGAGTGAACATCAGCGGGCCCGTAGATTTCTTGAACCGGTATTCCTGAACGAGTAAAAAATTCCGGATATTCCACTGAATTTCGACGCGAAGTCTTTTCTGTGGAGGGAGCTCCTTTTTCTTTTTTCATAAAAACCCAATCTAAAGATCAGCCCTCTGCAAGGAGGGGATCAATCCGCAAGAGCTCAGCCCCAGTTTCGACGGCCTGCCCTTCAATGACATGAACTTGTGAAACTCGACCCGGTCCCGGTGCTCGAATTTCGTTTTCCATTTTCATGGCTTCCATCACCATTAACGGTTGATCTTTTTCAACCACCTGATCCGGTTTGACCATAACTCGGATCATTTTGCCCGGCATTTGAGCTTTCACTCGAGTCGTCTTGGTTTGGGTCGTTCGTGAGCTGGACTGAGCACTAGCTTCACCGACGGAAACTGTCACGCCAGTCCACTCCGACTGAAAGTTACGCTGAACAACCGAGTAGATCTTTTGGCCTGAGTCATCAGTTTCAGATTTGAGATCAAAACCGAAAATTCCCGTATCAGTTTGAAGCCAGAGGCCCTGACTATCGAGGCGCCAACACACTTCAATTTCGCCACGTCCCTGAATTTCTACTACTGCCTTTCCCTCAGGGCCGCGCGGTAGAGTTTTCCAATTCAGTTTCCAATTGCCGACCTGCGATTTTAGGTGACTCACTCTCGCACTCCTTCTCTTCTAGCCGTCAACACCCAAGGACTTGCAAATCGAACTCCATGAGAGGAGTCATTTTTTGTTGATCGGTCCTGAGGCGATGAGTCCCGAAGAAATTGAGCCAAACAAACTCCAACCGCAGCCTCCCAAGTGAGGGAGTCAGCAGCGCTTGGGTTTGAAGTAACAGAGCTGTTTTGAGTCAGTTCCGGATGCCGAGCGATCAGGTCTGTCGTGGTATTCCCACCGCGAACGGTACCGTTGCGAACGAGCCTCTTGAGAAAGCTGAGATTAGTCCTCAAAGACCCCTGAGCCGTTCCATCAGCACGACGAGGGGGCTGAACTCGAGTTTCATCTAAGGCGACACGCAAGCGATCGATCGCCTGTTCTCGCGTTCCACCCCAAACTGAAATTTTTGCAATCATCGGATCATAATGCAAACTCACCTCGCCCGCATCAGTAAAAGCTGAGTCAGCTCGAACAAAGGCACCTTGAGGCATTTGAATAGCTCCAAGTGGGCCTGGAGCTGGAAGAAAGTTATGTGGATCTTCGGCATAGAGTCTGACTTCAATCGCATTCCCGCGTCGCTCTGGGGTCTTAGGGAGTGCAAACTTTCCAGCTGCAAGGAGAAGTTGCCACTCCACAAGATCTACACCCGTCACCCATTCAGTTACCGGATGTTCGACTTGAAGCCGAGTGTTCATTTCGAGAAAGTAAAAATTACCCTGCCCGTCCACGATAAACTCGAATGTACCGGCGCTAGCATACTTGACCGACTTGGCGACTCGGACGGCAGCTTCATACATCGCTTCACGGGTCTTCTGAAATTTCTCAAGGATGGGTGCAGGGGATTCCTCCCATACTTTTTGGTGCCTGCGCTGAATTGAGCACTCGCGTTCGCCTAGGTGAATGGCATCACCCTTGCCGTCGCCAAAAACCTGAATTTCAACATGGTGGGGCTCCAAAATCAACTTCTCAACGTACATGGAGCCGTCTCCGAAAGCTCCGAGTGCTTCACGAGATGCTCCTTCAAAGGCCGAGATCATTTCAACCTCTGAATCAACTCGACGCATCCCCTTACCTCCGCCGCCAGCAGTGGCCTTCAGCAAGATCGGATAGCCGATTTCCCTTGCAAAGTGCTTTGCTTCTTCGGCATTTTTGACTGCGCCAGCGCTCCCTGGAACCCGGGGAACCTTAAGACGGTCGACAGTTGCTCGGGCTTGGATCTTATCCCCCATCAGCCTCATGCTCTCTGCAGAGGGCCCCACGAAGATGAGACCAGCCTTTTCACAAGCCTCGACAAAATGAGGTCTCTCACTGAGAAATCCATAGCCAGGGTGAACGTACTTAGCTCCACTCTTTCGAGCTACTTCAATGACTCGCTCGACGTTCAAGTAGCTCTCCTTGGGAGAAGCTGGTCCTACACAGTAGGACTGATCACAATACCTGAGATGTTCGGCAAATTGATCGACCTCCGAATAGATGCCCACCACGGGGAATCCCAAAGCGCGACAGGTTCTAGCGACCCTAGTGGCGATTTCTCCGCGATTTGCAATCAAAACAGGTGCATGTTTCATAGGGGAATATTTCCATGTTTTCGCGACGGCCCGCGCTCTCGTTTTCCAGACAAAACCTTTAGACTTTGAATTAGGACACGACGAGTATCCTCAGGGAGAATCACGCCATCAATATAACCTAACTCAGCAGCCTTGTAAGGGTTGGCGAATTTATCTCGATACAGCTGAGCAAGTCTATTTCGCTCCTCATGAACTCGGCCGCTCTTTTCGGCCTGCTGGATCTCCTGCCGATAGAGAATATTAATTGCGCCCTCTGGACCCATCACCGCAATTTCGGCGGTGGGATAGGCAAAGTTAAAATCAGACCGAATATGTTTAGACGACATGACGTCGTAAGCCCCACCATAAGCCTTCCGTGTAATTACAGCCAATTTGGGGACGGTTGCTTCGGCGTAAGCATAAAGTAATTTAGCACCGTGCTTGATAATGCCACCGTATTCCTGTGCAGTTCCAGGCAAAAAGCCCGGGACATCTACGAAGGTTACGAGAGGAATATTGAAGCTGTCGCAAAAACGAACAAAACGAGCTGCCTTCAGAGATGCAGCAATATCGAGACATCCCGCCAGATGAGCGGGTTGATTACCTACAACTCCCACGGTTTGGCCCGCAAGCCTTGTAAAGCCTACTACGATGTTTTGAGCATAATGACTTTGAACTTCCATGATGTTCCCGTCGTCGAAAACATCTGCCATGAGGAGGCGAATATCGTAAGGCTTGTTCGGGCTGTCTGGTAGGAGTTGAGCAATCGCTTTACAGTCTCGATCAATAGGATCGAGAGTAGAGGCCGTCAAAAGAGGAGTTTGATCCAAATTATTTGGAGGAAGCAACTCGACCAGTTTACGAACTGCCTCTAAGCAGGTCTGCTCAGATGGATGAACAAAGTGACAAACCCCGCTTTTTTCGGCGTGGGTAGATGCACCACCTAAAGCCTCTTTACTCACGTCTTCGTGGGTCACGGTTTTAATCACATCAGGACCCGTAACAAACATATAAGACGAGTCCTCGACCATAAAAATATAATCTGTAATGGCAGGACTATAGACCGCTCCTCCCGCACAGGGGCCCAAAATCACGCTAATCTGAGGAATGACGCCACTACACTGGACATTCCGCCAGAAAATCTCCGCGTAACCCCCAAGACTTTCGACTCCCTCCTGAATACGGGCGCCTCCAGAATCATTCAGGCCGATGATCGGCGCCCCGACTTTGAGTGCCATATCCATCACTTTACAAATTTTCGCAGCGTGAGCTCCTGAAAGACTTCCACCAAACACGGTGAAATCCTGCGAGAAGAGAAAGATTGTCCTTCCCGCGATCGTTCCGTATCCGGTGACCACACCATCTCCCAGAATTTTTTGACCTTCCATGCCAAAGTCAGTGCAACGATGGGTCACAAAGGGGTCAAGCTCGGTGAAAGAGCCGGGATCTAGCAACAATGCAAGT
>CANHSO010000066.1 GCA_947463705.1 Bacteriovoracaceae bacterium | reverse complement strand
TTGGCTGTTTTAAAAATGATCGAGAGCAGCTCTACTCATGTCAAGCCGCCCTCAATTCACAATCCAGATATCCCCAAGGAATTAAATGATATCGTACTTCGAGCGCTTGCCAAGCAACGAGAACGCCGATTTAGCACCGCAGAAGACATGGCTCGAGCTCTCCATAAATTTATTTACACCTATTTTGACGACTTCAATCCCACTGACCTCGCTTATTACGCCAAAGATTTATTTAAAAATGAAATCGTGGAAGACCGGAAAAAAATTCAGAGCCTTAACGCTGAAATCGAGGTCCAGCTCGCATTAGAAACTCGGGGAACAGCAGCAACTCGAATTGGAGTTACACCCCAGCCAAAAAGCCCCGCCACAGATTTTAGCACACCAGAAAAGCGATCAATCTCCCTCAATAGTCGACTGATTGAGTCATCAGAGGAGCAGTCGGACTCCCCTCAGTCAGCAAGCGAAGTAAAGGCTCAACTGGACAAGGTGCCCCCAGCGATTCGCTCTCAGAGTCGATCGGGACCCCCTCCCTCAGGAACTCGATCATCCCGAATCGAATTGGAAAAATCACAGACTCAGTCATCTCAAACGAAGCCCCGATCGCTGGCAAAACCTAAGGCACAAGACCCCCCCCCAGGCAGACCTTTGCCAAAGAAATCTCATTTGAGAATCGCTGCTCTTTTGATTTTCATCGGAGCCTTAGCCATTAGTCCTGTTCTAGGAACACATCGGACTGGCATTTTACAGTTATTTAGCCAAAACCCCGCTCAAAAGGCCCCCTCTCCAGCTACCATCCCCTCCCCTCAAGCATCAGAAAACCCTAGCGAGACAGATCGAGAGCTCGGTGGTCCATCCATTACTCTAAAACTACAGCTCTCGCCTGGCGGCGGGAATCCCTCGATTTCATTAAATGGAAAAACCTTACCTGCGGGTCAAACGTCGATCCGAGTTCGCCTCGATACCCCACTTGACCTCACTGTGAATCGACCGGGCTTTAAGCCTTTTGAGAGTCAGTTCGTCGTAGACTCTAAGCAGGCCACCGGTCTCAAGGAATGGGTCATGGATCTAGGGATTGAGCCCCTTCATTATGGCTTTTTAACCCTCCATACGACACCGAGTGCTAATGCTACCCTGATCATCGATGGCTCGCCTTGGGTCAAGCGAACTCCTCTGGAAGGGGAAAAGGTCCCCATTGGACCCTATAAAATTAGCCTCGAAAACGAAATTTTGGGAATGTCCAAGATCGTTCAAGTGACTATCGAAGAAGGCAAGACCGTCATCCTAGACGAACAACTGGAAATGAAAAAAACAGACACGAAGGAGCCTCGCTCTACTCCATCGCCTTGAGCAGCTTCGGGATGAATCCATCGAACCCACCGTTTGAGAGTACGGCCACTAAATCACCCGGTTGAGCTGCACGGACCACATCCAAAACGCCTCGATCCACGGACTCAAGAATGTGAGCCTCTTTACCGCTTCCATTTAAATCATCAACCAAAGTCTGGCTTGAAAACTGATCAGCCGGAGCAATTCGAGACTGATCAAATGGGCTTGAAATCCAAATCAAGTCCGATTCTTGAAAGGCCAGAACATAATCATTTTGAAATATCTTTCGTCGAGAGGTCGCACTTCTCGGCTCAAAAACTGAAATCAACCGCCGCCCAGGATACTTTGCGCGCAGACCTTTGAGGGTTTCTCGAACAGCCGTGGGATGATGTGCGAAATCATCAATTACTAAAACACCTCGAGGCTCGCCTCTCACCTCTTGCCTTCTTCTCACCCCTCGAAACGATCGAAACGCAGCAGCCACGACCTCGCGATCCAACCCCAACTCGCGGGTCTGAATCCAAACAGCTAAAGCATTCAAAAGGTTGTGAGTCCCTGAAATCTGAAGAGTCAGCTCATCTACTTGCTGTTCGCCATCAAAGACAGCAAAAGTGGTCAATCCGTCCACAACTTTCACAGTGCGAACCGTAAATCGCGCACCCCCATCCAGGCGGGTTCCATAAGTTAAAACAGGCACTCGAGCGTGACGGACAAGCTCCTGAACGGTGGAGTAATCCGCGCAACAAATCAAGCGCCCACCGGGTCGGACTCGTGCAACTAGTCCTTCAAAAGCCTTCATCACAGCCGCAAGATCTGCATAAATATCAGCATGATCAAACTCAACCGAAGTCAGAATCACATCATCAGGCAAGTAATGATTAAACTTCGGAACCTTATCCCAAAAAGCAGTATCGTACTCGTCTCCCTCAAGAACAAAATAGCCGGGTCGCTGGGTTGAATTCATAGACCGAGACTGAGCCCCAAAATCCCTCTCCGACAGAAAAAAGCTTTGAGGCAAATCCTGAGAGACTCCCCCGATGAAGTAACTTGGATCTTGTCTACATTCGAAGAGCACATGAGCCAAAAGACTGGATGTTGTCGTCTTACCATGGGTCCCTGCGACAACGAGATTTCGGGTTTTACTTAAAAGGAGTCGCTCCATCGCCTCGGGCAACGACGTGTAGACATAGCCCCCGTCAATGGCAGCTCTTGCCTCGGGATTATCTGCCCGAATCACATTTCCAATGACCACAAGGTCAGGCTTTGAGCCAGAGTTCAATAGATTTTCAGCCCGATACCCATTGATCAGGTGAACTCCAGCTGCCTTGAGCACATCACTCATCGGAGGATAAACATTTTGATCACTCCCGCTGACTCGAATCCCTCGATTCTGCAGATAAGAAGCAAAGGCGCCCATCAGAGTTCCACAAACACCGATGATATGAACATTTTTTAAGGAATTCAGCTCAGGCAATTTCATATCCACTCCCTTTGGTTAGGGCTTAAGTGTCCCCTCAATCGATCACCCGAGTCAACTTAGAACTGCAGTAGATCAGTCCGTACAGCATTATGAAAAATGGGCCGAAATTCCTTCATCCGATTATTTTCCCGAGAAGGATGGACTCGATTGGAAATCATAGCAACCGCTACTCCTGCATCCGCATCATACCAAAGCGAGGTTCCCGAAAACCCCAAATGCCCTACCGAACGACGAGAAAAGTGCTGCCCAGCCGAAGAGCCTACCTCCGAAGGAGTATCCCAACCCAAAGTCCTGCCACACCCGGCCGGTTCAGCCACAGGGGTCCACATCTCGGCCAAAACTCGCGGACTCAAAAACCGATCCATCACTAAACTGCGGATGAATTTTAAAAGCCCGTTCACAGTTCCGAATACTCCCGCATGTCCTGCATAGCCACCCATTGCCCAACAGTTGTCGTCATGAACTTCACCCTGAAGAACCCTCTTACGCCATGGGCAGTCTTCGGTAGCAGCAATGATCTCGGAGGGCTGATGTCCAGGTCGATACTGAAACTCACGCAGTCCCAATGGCTCCCAAACGAAGTCTCGGACTGCTCGATCAAGGGATCGACCAGTGACTTCCTCCAACAAGAATCCCAAAAGTAAAAAGGAAACGTCCGAATACAGCACTCGAGTCCCCGGCTTTTCATCCGGGACCTCCGTTAGAATCAGTTCACGCATCCGCGCTTGTCGAATTTTTACTGAAACCTTCTCTAACTCATCTGCGAGTCCAGAGTGAGTGAGTCCCTCACGCAAGGCTTGCCAGTAGGGTTTCCAAGCCACAAACCCAGCCGTGTGAGAAAGTAAATGCCTCACCTCGACATCTTGAGCAGAAAACTGAGTGAGAATCGACGCAACCGGAGTATCCCATCGAAGCCAACCTCGATCCACCAGTGTCGCAGCTAAAACTGAAGTCGCAACAACTTTAGTCAGAGAGGCCAAGTCAAAAGGAGTATCGACGGAAACTGGAAGCCGAGAGGGCACAACTCTCCGATTCCCCCAGGCTCCGAGCCAAAACTGGCTGGGTTCCTTTTTGCGCCAAATTCCTACAGCAAAACCCGGGGCTATTTCGGACTCTAGTGCTTGCTGAATTGCCTGCACAGTCAGAGGAAATCGAGTCGAACTCACCGGAGCCGAAAAAGTGCCAACCATTTCTCCCCCCTACTCTTTTCTAAATCACTAGATTTTCGTGAATGAGTTTTCCTGTCTTAAATCGTTCCCCCGAAAGCAGAGCACTATCGATCGTTCTGGAGCGCCCAAACACAATTTCCTCAGCCAGAACCAGTCCTGCGGCATAACTATGCATCACTCCATGCCCAGAAAAAGAGTGTGCCTCAAAAACACCCTCCTGAACCGATCCGATAATACCGCACTCATCTGGGGATACTTCATAAAGGCCGGCCCAACCAGTCACATGCTTAAGTCGCTCAAAAGCGGTCGAACGCTCATAGAGCGCAGGCCAGATCCGTTCCTCGAAAAATCTCTCACCGTCATACTCAAAGTTGATCCCCGTGGCTTCGTCTGAATTAGCAAAACCAGCCAGTCCGTTCATGGCCTCAGGGTGAAAGTACACCCCAGAAGTATCCACAATCATACCATAGGGAGTGAGGTCCACATCTCGACCATCAAAAATACAAACCTGACGCCGCACGGGACGGGCAGGAGTTGAATAGCCCAAAATCTGTGCAACACGAAATGCCCAAGGGCCCGCGCAATTTATCATGCGCTGAGCACGATATTCGACCTTGGCTCGTCCCAAATCGTGACTCGCCGAGGCAGAGATTTCCAACTTGGTCTCGTGGGACATCACTTTTTCAAACCGCTCACAGGAGGCATGAATCGGGGACTGCGAGTGATCCTCGTAGCTGACCCCTCGCAATACGGTTCGATCCTCGAACTCAACCCCAAGAGAACGCGCTACATCTCGGTAGTGATTTTTTAATAAATTTGGATTAATTAGACCGTCTCTGGGAGCAAACATGGCCCCAGCAATACCATCCGTCTTGTCCAAAAAAGGGACGCGGTTGCGAAGCTGAGCAACATCCCAAACATCAACCGGCCATCCCATCTCCAGTTGGCGGTCACGTGCCTGAAGGGCTCGGTTCCAACGCTCCTCCGGATGCAACCAGAGATAGCCACAAGGCTTATACCCAACTTGATCAGCAACTTGAGAAAAGTAGTCGATGGTCAACTTGGACATCTCAATATTGATGGGCTGTACCCAGGTCGCCCGCACTCCCCCTGCGTTGAGCTCGGAGCTACTGAGGCTTCCCTCCAAATCGAGATCAATGACATGAATCCCGGTCATCCCAACTTTTGCCAAGTGCATGGCAACGCTACTTCCGATGACACCTGCCCCGATAATCAGGGTCTCTACCGTCTGAATCATGACGGAAAGTCTACCACATCAATTGCGTGAATGTCTCAGCTATGATTTTTGACTGATTGTTTTCTTCGGCAATGTAGAGGATCTTGGTTCCGCGGGATCGATGTCCCCATCCGCCATTTTTCAATTTCGACCGGTAGTTCTGGGTAAAAGTGACCACAGAATATTTTGGATGCCGATAAATTTTCACATCCTCGGGACGAATTTCGATGGACGAATACTTTCGATTCAAATCAGCCTTGTATTGCTTCCAACCCGCTTTATTTCTGCCTTGAGCAGAAAAATCAGAGTGGTAGTGATCCATGTACTGATCGAGATTTTTAGTCTCCCAAACTTTTACCCAGCTATCGAAAAATGCGCCAAGTTTGGGGTCAGATCCAGGATTGAGGTATTCGTCGGTCAGCTCGGAAAAAATTAAGATCGGAGTCAAACCTAAACGAATATAGGACTTAATCTCTTGAATTTCTTCGTTTTTAACGACTACGCAGCCTTGGCTATCGTAGTTCTTTTTCAGTCGATCGGGCTCGTTCGTGGCATGAAGCATAATCCCCGAACCGGTTCGACCCGCAAGTTGGTCAAAAGTATTCGGGAAGTTCATATAAAAGCTCATGACTCCAAACTTCTTTTGAAGAGAAGGAGGGGTAAGGAGCGAATTAAACGTGTAAATCCCCTCTGGGGTCTTTAGGTCGTTTTCCTGTTCCTTATCACCCTTCACCTGCCCGAGAGTGGCATGATAAGTCTTGAGGATCTTATAGTGCTGAGAGTCGTACTGGACGACATGAAGATTATTAGTCTTTTTATCGACCAGAATGGCTGTCGTTCCATCGCTAGACGCGTAGCCTTGAGAACCAGAGAACACCAGAATAAGTCCTACAAAGACCCTAAGAAGTCGTAATGGGCTCATTGATTTAATTTTAAAAAACCCCAGGTATGATTGTCAAGTCAGGACGCGTTTTGCATCCTGACGCGCTACTGTTTTTCGAAATGACCAAACTCGAAGGAGAGCTTCGATGACGATTCGGCGATTCATTTTCGATTTTCCGATTTTCCGGTCCTCAAAAATGATCGGAAACTCAACCAAGTTATATCGGTTCAAGAATGCCCGATATTTCAACTCAATTTGAAAAGAATAACCGTCCGACTTAAGAGTTTGAAAGTCAACGCCCTTGAGAAGCGAGGCACGCCACCCATTGAAGCCTCCAGTAAAATCCCGAATCGGAGCCCCTAGGATCACTCGGGAATAGACACTCCCACAGCGACTTAAGATTCTTCGTCCCAAACCCCAATTCAAAGTTCCTCCACCAGGCACGTAGCGAGATCCGATCACGCCGTCATGCCGAGTGAGCAACTCAAGCATTTGAGCGAGGTATCTAGGATGATGAGAGAAGTCTGCATCCATCTCAATTAGGGAGTCAAATCCCTTCTCAAGACCCCATCGGAAGCCATGGACGTAAGCAGTCCCAAGCCCCATTTTTTTCGGCCGATGCAGTACGTTGACTCGAGGGTTCGCCTTTGCAATTTCATCGGCGATCTGTCCGGTGCCATCTGGCGAACCGTCATCAACGACCAGGATCGAAACCTCGGGTGATGTCACTGAAAGCACCGCCTCAGTGATCGAGCCTACGTTTTCTGCTTCATTGTATGTTGGTATAACTATTAGAGTACGCACTCGTCTAGTCTCTCATTAAAATGGGATATCGTCTTCAGTAAAAGAAGATTCAGTGTGAGATGGGCCACTGGGCTGAAAACCCATCGAAGGGGAACCGTAGGATCCCATCCCACCCCCTGTTGCCTGAGCATCAAAGCCAACATCACGGGGAGCGGATCGCTCAGCAGTGCCCGTGGTTCCACCTAGAAATTGTACGGTCTGAGCCAAAACTTCAGTAGTGTACTTAGTTTGTCCGTCTTTATCCTGCCACTGTCGGGTCTGAAGGCGCCCCTCAATGTAGGCTTGACGACCCTTGGACAAATACTGACCACAAAGTTCAGCTAACTTGCCCCAAACTACAATTCGGTGCCACTCAGTTTTTTCCTGCTTTTGACCGGATTTATCAGTCCAGCTTTCACTTGTGGCAACGCTAAAATTAGCAACAGGCGCGCCCGCAGGGGTGTATTTCACCTCCGGGTTTTGCCCTAGACGACCAACTAAAATCACTTTATTTACGGACATGCGCCCAGATTTATCTGTTTTGGAAACCTGATGTCAAGCCCAAACCAGCGCCGCTAGCGAGAGTTTTTAGGACGTGACCGCTTCTCGGACACTTTAAAGCCTTTGGGCTTTTCGCGCGATTTTAAAGGCCCTCGACTTTCTCGAACTGGCCTCTCCGGACTCGATGGGCGAACCGAAATGACATCTCCCCGTTTAACCGTGGCTCTCTCCGCAGGACCATAAGTAGGCACGTTCCAACGCCCAGCCGCTTCAGGTTCACAAATCAACACCTCAGGCCGAGGCCCACGTCCGAGAGCATCACTAATCACGCGACGGAGATGGCTAGCAACCACGGGTGCCTGAAAGCCTTCAGAAGCCAACCAAAGGTAAGAGTACTTGAGCCACTGACGTTCAGAACCCAAGCCCTCAGAAAATCCGCGAAACCACTTCCCGGGAATCTGAACTGGGACTGAAAAATGGCACCAATCGCGCCCTTCAGCCATAGGGCATGCGCCCGAATGTAAGCAGGGCCCCCAAATCCGGGCGGGAGTATTTTCAATCAAACCTGATGCAAGAAACTCATCCCTTAAGGAAGACAAGACTTGGGAAGGCCGTCGCGAGGCAGGCTCAACTAAGAGCAACCCTCCACCTTTGGACCTCAGGACGATCTCCTCCCAAAATCCATCGACCTCACCTTGCGGGGCAGTCGATTCATTGAGAATGTGCCCCATCACGGTCAAAGCCAAGCTCTTCGGTAGCTTCGAAGGAGCCTTCCACCAGGGTAATTCATTGAGAAACAACTGAACTTTACCTCTGAGCTTAGGGAAGCTATTGGCTAGCTCTTCGACCAGAAACTGGCCATCTTTCATGACGCTGAGATTGGTATCAAACCAGTGGAGTTCGACTGGAGGGAGTTCCTCCCCCGCAGCCAATTTTTGATTGAGCAGAACTAAAAGCAGACTCAACGATGCTGTACCTGGGCCTGCGCCTAAGTCAGCAATCCGAAGCACTCCTTCTTGACGAGCAAACTGCAGCGCAGACTCAATTGCTTTCGAGTGCATTTGAAAAAGGGTTAAAAACTTGGCCGCCTGGAGCGGCAAAAAATACAGCAAATAGCCGGAGCGATACCGGGGATGCAAAAAATACTGAGGCATCCCTTTGGGGCGCTCATCCGTAAAAAGCTCAGAGAGTTCCTCGACGCCTTTAAAAAAGAACTTTGCATCATCTAGGGTAAAAGGTTTGTCCTTCCAAGACTCCTTAGGGCTGTAGGACTTTTTTACCCACTTTGGGATCGCTTCATCAACTAGCCAAAGCCACGCAGGGGGAAACGAGTTCATTTGAGAGATGGTCATTTAAATTCCATTTTTATGTTATATTAATTTAATTACAATCAGTTTTTGCAGGGAGTAACTACGGAGCTCAAAATGAACCGCACTCATCTCCAAGACATTTTCACCCCGGGTGAAGTCACTCAACTCAAAAGCCTTTGGAAGGCTGACCGTCGCGATCAAGGCTGGGGATTTATCTGTCCACTTTGCCGACTTGAACGAAAAGTCCCAACCCACCCCACACCGCAACCCAGGCATTTTGCACAGATTCTGCTCACCTCGGCGTTCTTTACTTTGTTGACTTGGACGCTTTTTGAGTGGAAAGGTTTGGTTTCTTTTATCCCCTTTTGGTGCATTTTTGAAGTCATTTATCGAACCCGAGCCAGAGCCAGCATTTATTGTAAAAATTGCGGCTTTGACCCCTATCTATTTCTACGGGATAGCGACTTAGCGAAAAAGGAAGTGGAGACCCACTGGAGGAAGAAATTTGAGCAAAAGGGTATTCCCTACCCTGAGCCTAACGGAAAGAAAACTGGGCGGCGCGCGACCCAGACTGAACTAAAAAACTAGAGTTTCAAAGGCTGGTCAGTCGTCTTATCTTGGACCGAGCGCCTCCAAATCAAGATCTGTTGAAGTAGGACTCCCAGCTTTTCCTGCTCACTAGGAGTTTTAGCCCGCTTCAGTCCAACCTCAGTCAGCAAGTCCTCAAGACTAAAATCAGGTTTCAAAGCGTGCGATCGCTCAACCATGGCAGTCTGTACGGACTCATCGATCTGATGCCCATTCACCAGATTGCCACCAACCCCGAAGGACTCTTCAGACGTATCGACCTGATGAACCCATCCGGGCGGCAAAAGGATCAGATCCCCTCCGTTCGCCGTAACCTCCCAAGCCTGATCCTTAATGTATTGGTAGAACGGATATCGAGCCTTTTCAGCCTCGCTCATTCTAGGATCATAGAAGCGCTTAAATTGCGCATCAAAAAGCGCGGCACGCAAAGACGGAGGAAAAATAGTCCACTTCTTCTGGCCGTATACTAAATACATCCAGGCTTGCTCACCGCTTCCATCCTCATGAAACACAGTGAAACTTCCTTTTCCAGATAAAGTAATTTTCAAGCCAAACTCAGGATTACCTTCCGCGTCTTTCAAGCTGTCCAACCAATCCTCTTTCAACACGTTGGGAGCTTCAACTTGACCCTCTAAAGGAGTACCTCGAAGGGGTTGATCCAAAATAAAATACTTTTGAGATCCAACTCTCATCTCATCAAAATAGGCTTCGGCCAGAACAGGAAACAATTTCCAACCCGTATTTTCATCCGAACGCTTGTAAGTTTGCAATTTAATACCACTGAGTAACCCCTCAACGATCGAGGGGTTCAAATTTGAAAAAAGTGGGTGATTTTCATAAACATTTTTCACAATTACTGGCTCAGATGCACAGTCGGCGTAGAATCTTTCAATATCGTCGCCATAATCTTTAGCGTCCAAGACTCGCAGTGAGCGGGCTGCAAAAGCATCAGATCCCAAGAGGGCTACTAGCAAAAAAAGAATCGAAAAAAATTTAAATGTGCTCACGAATTCACCTCTGCTCATTAAGTCGTAAAAAACTATTACAATAGAAATCACATTGACTTTAAGAGGTCAAGATTTTTGGAATCAAAAAAGCGAGCGAATACTCTATTCACGCCTCTCCCAGCGGGAGATCAAACTGTAAGCACAAGGAACCACAAACAATGTCAATACTGTCGAAGCGATTACCCCTCCAATGATGGAAACAGCCATGGGAATCATTGCTTCTGACCCAGGCCCAAGAGACAGAGCCTCAGGTAGCGCTCCAGCAACGGTTGCAGTCGAAGTCATAATGATCGGACGGAGTCGAACTGGACAAGCTTTGATCAGGGCCTCGCGAACATCATGAACTTCCTCGCGACACTGATTCGTGAAATCGACCAACAAAATTGAATTCTTTTTCACAATCCCCATCAAGAGAATAAACCCGATCATGCTGTACATATTGATCGACTGATGAGCAAGAGCGAGAGCAATAAATGCACCTGAAAAACTAAATGGCAACGCCATTAAAACAGTAATGGGATGGACAAAACTATTAAACTGCGACCCCAAAACCATATAAGAAACCACAATTCCCAAGATCAGTGCTGCCATCAGACTCTGAAAAGAGTCCCGAAAACTCTGGGAACCACCCGTCATCTTGATGCTATAACCAGGAGGCAGCATCGAGTGCGCAAGACTCTCAGTGTATTCCATAGCCTGTTGCTGTGAATATCCAGGTGCCGGATTTCCATAGATTGTGATCGCACGAGATCGATTTAATCGAGAAATCAGAAGTAAACTAGGATTCTCCCTCACCTCTACCAATTCTGAAAGCGGCACCCTCATGCCACGGTTGTTTCTCACCATCACTGTTTTGAGATCGTGGACCTGGGACCGATCTTCTCCCTCCAGACGGACTTCGATCTCGTACCGATGGTCCCCTTTTGGATACTGGGTCTTGCCACTCAAAATCACGCCCCCCATGAGAGTATTAATCACCTGAGTCACGGTACTAACTGATACCGCATATTGGGCCATCTTAGCTCGAATCGGAATAATCTCGATCTGAGGCATACCAGACTGAACATCCGTGTTCACGTCAACCACACGACGCGACTCCTTCATTTTTCCCGTGATTCTCTGAGTGAGCTGCGTTAACTCATTCCAATTGGGTCCTTGAATCACGAACTCGACTGGAAACCCACGCGTTGCGGCAAAGCCACGAAGTGAGAGATCCTGAACCACCGTTTCCATCCCAGGAACCAGTCCTTTGGAGTGCTGCCGCACTTTTTTAATTACCTCAGCCTGAGAGGCTTTTCTCTGATCCCGGTCTACCAGAGAAACAAAGGCCATGCCTTGATTCACAGCATCTCCCCCAAATCCTCCGACTGCACTAAAAAAGCCTGAAACCTCGGGCACAGTAAGAAGATAGTCTTCGACCTGTTTAATTTTTTGATTAGTTACACTGAGTGAGGTCCCTACCGGGAGCTTAAATCGAAGCATAAACATCGACTGATCCTGGGCAGGCATCATTTCAGACGGAAGACCTCTGCCTACTACGCAGCTACCAAGAAAGAACAACAGGGTCACTAAAAGCGTCTTCCATCTATGATCGAGGAGAACACACAGAAGCGATGCGTATTTTTCCGAGAGCCACTTAAAGCCTCGGTCCACAAAAAGAGCAATTCCACGAG
>CANHSO010000065.1 GCA_947463705.1 Bacteriovoracaceae bacterium | reverse complement strand
AGGGTGAGGGAGAAGTCAGTATTCGTGATCTGATTAAGTGTTGTCTCCGTATGCGACCTGATCGAATCGTAGTTGGAGAATGTCGAGGCGGTGAGGCTTTGGACATGCTTCAGGCAATGAATACGGGACACTCGGGTTCTTTGACCACCCTTCATGCGAACAACCCTCGGGAGTGTCTTGCTAGACTTGAGACCTTAGTGATGATGTCCGGCTTGGGCATCTCCCTTAAGGCAATTCGAGAGAATATCGCATCAGCAGTGGGTCTAATTATTCAACAGTCACGTCTTTCGGATGGATCAAGAAAGGTAACCTATATCACCGAAGTCGTCGGGATGCAGGGTGAGGTGGTTAGTCTTCAGGATATTTTTGTATATAAACAAGAAGGTTTAGATAAGAAGAGAAAGATTATAGGCCGTTTTGTCCCGACAGGTTTTATTCCTAAATTTGTTGAAGAAATGGAGGCGAAAGGCATGAAAATTTCACGTGGCCTTTTCGCTGCTAAATAAAAAAAGGTGTTCCATAGTTATGATAAAATGGCTTGGCTTACTTCTTTTTGCAGTGTCTTGCTTTTTATTAGCTTACCACTATAGTAGCCGATTTTTCGACTGGCTCCGCTTTCAGTCGTTGGGGACTCGAGACTATATTGTTGAGAAGCTGAACTTGATGTTCATTGAGATTCCATCCGAACGGATATTGATCGGACTCTTTATTTTAAGTTTTGGTCTTGGATCGATTGTTTTCCTAGTTTGTCTTCCAAACTTTATGTTGGGGCTCTTTTTGGGGAGCGTAGTTGCGGCTGTTGGGTGGAAGTTGCCTAAGCCAATCGTAAATCACCTCTTTGAGCGACGTCTGAATCGTTTTGTCTTACAGATGGTAGATGCTTTAGGTCTTATGTCAAACGGTTTAAAGTCCGGTCTTTCTGTTGCGCAAGCAATGGGTCTTGTAACTCAGGAAATGCCTGATCCAATTAGACAAGAGTTCAGTTTAGTTTTAAGCGAGAATAAGCTCGGTGTATCCTTAGAGGAAGCGTTTTCTAATCTCGCAAAACGAATTCCGCTGGATGATGTTGAGATGTTCGTGACTTCTATTAACATCCTCAAGGAAACTGGCGGTAACTTAGCGGAGACATTTGACACAATTGTAGTTACTATTCGTGAACGAATTAAAGTTGAGAGTAAAATTGCAGCTCTTACAGCAATGGGTTTTTATCAGGGGATGATGGTTATGGCAATTCCACCTGCAATGGCAGCCTATCTAACTGCATCTGATCCAGATATGATGCGGCCTCTCTATACAACTTTTCCAGGTTGGATTGCGATTATGGCTATAATTATATTGGAAATAATTGGATTCTTTGTAATCATGAAAATTGTCAAGATTGATGTATAATTAGATCTAGGGGTACGGAAATCATGAAATTTATTACATACATAAGAGTTTTTTTTGCGGTTCTAATTGGTTTAGTTAGTATACAAGAATTATTTGCTAATGTAAGTTTGAAAAATGGCAATTTTTTCGTCGCCTTTAACGATATTGTCTACACGGGTGGATTCGAGACTAAGCTAGAGCGGGTTTATAATTCTAAGAGTGGTTACAAGGGGATGTTTGGCTGGGGGTGGGGGAATGAATTTGAAGTGCATCTGAGAGTGTCTGCCGATGGGAGTGTGGTTGTTTATGAAAACGGCGGCGGCGCTGAAAATCGATTTAACCCGTCAGTATTTAGTGCAGCCGAATTGGATAAAGCTATTGAGAGTTTGGCCAGTGTTGCTCAAAAAGGTGGAGCTTTAGGGTCTGCAGCTCAGGTTTTACAGTACAAAAATAAATTAAAAGCTGATGCCTCTTATCGCAACCAGCAATGGGAGATGTTCAGAACTCAGGGTAAGGTTCAAGGACGGCAGCTTGCGATTGGAACTCAATTGCAGTCGAATCGGTTTAGCTATCAGTACATTACAAAGACCGCCGATGGATATGTTCGAACTTTGGCCGACTCAGGGCGGATCGAGAAGTTTGATAATTTGGGGCACGTCGTTCGGGTATCCGATAAAAATGGTAATTTCTTGAATTTTGAATACGGAACAGATGGGCATCTCAAGAAGTTGGTGGATAATTTAAATCGGAAAATGTTCTTCGAGTATAATGGTCGATCATTGGTCTCTAAAGTTGAGGGAGAAAATGGTAGAGCAGCAAGTTACAGCTACAATTCGAAGGATGAACTCATTCAGACTCGAGACGTTGATGGAAATAGCTATTCATTTAGCTATGATGGGCAAGGTCGTCATAATATGACTGAAATTACCTATGCAGATAAGACGACTATGAGCGTTGGTTATTACGGTATTGATAAGCAGGAAAATGTCAGAAGTATCAAGGATCGAGACGGTACTGTTACTGACTATGAATACAGCGTGCCCTCGGGCGGAAGTGGTCCACTTTCAGTCAGTGTTTTGGTAAGGAAGGGAAATGAAATCTATTCACGCAGCAAGTATCAGTATTTCATCAAGCTGAAGGCTACCGGTGAGGAGTGGACTTACAAGCTCGTTACCGATCTTGACGGAGATCGAGTGGAGACTACCTATAATGAGTGCTGCGGTCTTCCCTTGACGATTAGGCAGGGAAGTGAGGAGACGACGTTTGAGTATGACATTAAAGGGCATGTGACTAAAAAGTCTACCCCCTTTGAAGTTACTGAACTCAAGTATGATCCTGCGGTAAATAAAGTGAGCCGTGTCGTTAACTATCCAAATAAAAATAAAAAGCAAGTTTCTTGGTCTGAGTTTCAGTATGATTCTAATGGGAATTTATCATTCGCTAGGAATTCAAGCGGTAAAGGAGTTAAGTTGATCTACGATGGAGCAGGTAGAATTAAGACACTAATCGACCAAGATAAGGAACAGATCAACTTTAAGTACAACGAGAGTTCAAGGCCTGTGGAGATCTCAGACCCTTCTTTAGGGACGCTGACAGTGAGTTACAACAACAGTGGAGAAATTAAAGAAGTAAGTAGCCCCGCAGGTCGTAAGATTGCAGCCCAAGTGACCGCCTCATTTCAAGGACTTCTAGATATTATTAAGCCAGCCGGCGTGACTCTTGCTTTTTAAAGGGTAAAAAAGTATCATAAATATGAAAGGTTTATTATGAAAAAATTAATTAAAAATTCTGGTTTTTTGTTTCTTATTTTAACCTGCTTTGGGTCTACCTCTGTTTTTGCACACGGAGCAGATAAGAAGACAGGGCAGTCTGATGACGCGAGTTGTGAGGCCGTCTCGGATGGCTCTAAAGGGTCAAGTGTAGTAGGTGGTTCTTCTGCTAGGGCTCCTGAATCAAAAGGGTCAAAGGCGGATTCAGCTAAGTCCGATTCTAAGAAGTAAGTTTGCTCTGTTTTTCAGGTCAAGATAGACATTTTCTGGAGCGCCATAGAACCCGTTTATTTTTTGCCTAGACCCTTTTAGCCTATGGCCTATGGCCTATGCCAATGGCGCGGTGGTATCTTTCTTTTTTGATTGGGATCATAGGCGTAAATAGTAAATTACATTCTAAATACACCAAACTGTGTCTTGGAGATCGGTGCGTTGTAGGCTGCAGAAAGACCCATTGCTAAGACTTCGCGCGTTTTCCATGGGGCGATGATGCCATCGTCCCAGAGTCGAGCCGTACTGGTGTATGGACTCCCTTCGCGATCGTATTGATCTCGAATGGGGGCCTTGATTTTCTCGATTTCCTCGGGTGATAGCTTTTTTCCCTGCGCTTCCAGCTGCTCCATTTTGACCTGCGAAAGAACGCCAGCGGCTTGTTCTCCGCCCATGACTGAGATTCGACTATTTGGCCAGGTCCAAAGAAACCGAGGCTGAAAGGCTCTTCCACACATTCCATAGTTTCCGGCACCAAAGCTTCCGCCAACGATGACGGTGAATTTGGGTACGTTTGCGTTTGAGACGGCGGTGACCATTTTTGCACCGTCCTTCGCGATGCCGCCGGACTCATATTTTCTGCCAACCATAAAGCCTGTGATGTTCTGTAGGAAGATGAGAGGCGTTTTCCGCTGGGCGCAGAGCTCAATGAAGTGTGCTGCCTTTAAAGCGCTTTCGCTGAAGAGCACACCGTTATTGCCTAGAATTCCAACTGGATAGCCCCATAAATGAGCAAATCCACAAACTAACGTACTCCCATAGAGGGGCTTAAACTCATGAAACCGCGAACCGTCAACGACTCGGGCAATTACTTCGCGGATGTCAAAAAGCTTTTTTAGCTCAGAGGGAATAATGCCTGCCAACTCCATCGGGTCGTAGAGCGGTTCCTCAATTGGACTTCGATCCACCCAGGTGGGATGGGGGCGATTGAGGTGAGATAGGACATCTCGGGCTATCTCAAGGGCATGTTCGTCATTCTCAGCAAGGTGATCAGCGACTCCTGAGGTTTGAGTATGTACCTCAGCGCCCCCTAGATCTTCAGCAGTTACGATTTCACCTGTGGCCGCCTTGACCAGAGGAGGTCCGCCTAAGAAGATAGTCCCTTGACTCCTTACGATAATCGTCTCGTCTGACATGGCTGGAACATAGGCTCCGCCTGCTGTACAAGATCCCATAACTACCGCGACTTGCGGAATTCCGAGGCTAGACATCTGTGCTTGATTGTAAAAAATTCTACCGAAGTGTTCACGATCAGGGAATACTTCGGCTTGGAGTGGTAAGAAAGCGCCTCCAGAGTCCACTAAGTAGACACAGGGGAGATGATTCTCCCGTGCAATTTCCTGCGCTCGAAGGTGTTTTTTTACAGTGATCGGAAAATAAGTGCCACCTTTTACAGTCGCGTCATTCGCAACAATCATGACTTCTCGTCCGTGGACTACCCCAATTCCTGTTAAAATGCCGCCAGAGGGAGCTGCATTTTCATACATTCCATAGGCTGCGAGCGGTGAGAGCTCTAAAAAAGTAGTTCCCGGGTCAATGAGTTTCTGGATTCGGTCCCTGACGAAAAGCTTTCCCCGCTTCTCGTGTCGAAGTCTGGCTTCTTTTCCGCCCCCTTCTTGAGCATGTAAGGTGTGAGTCTCTAACTCTTTGGCGAGCTGTAGGTTTCTTGCAGAGTTGGATTTGAATTCTTCGGAATGAGTTTTGACCTGGGACTTGATCTTTTGCATATTATTTTACTTGTAATGGCATTGATCAGATCGAGTCAAGATTTGAAACGGGCTGGTTGCCCGCAAGGGGCAACTCAGCCGTAAAGTGAATGAGCTACTTTTGTACTAGCTATTCAAGTGATGCTTGATACCCTTGTTTTTCAAGGGTTTAGAGGTCTTCTTTTCTAGGTCTTTTGCCCAACCCTTGTAGAGTTTTTCGTCCAAAGGTAAATTAGCTGGGAGACCGAAGGTGGAGCAGAATTTCAACCATGGGATCAAGGTGGGCATCATGGCCAAGTTCTCGATTTTTGAAAGAGCAGATTGAGAAATTCCAAGCTCACTGGCCATCTCAATCTGAGTCAAATCGCGTGAAAGTCTCTCGTCGCGAATGATGTGACAAGTTCTGTGCGAGATCTCTCGTGTGTTAAAGCTCTTCATTTTGAGTATTCCTCCTTACTCAAGGTTTGAAACCCACAAATTCTCATCAATACCATAGACTACTCGTAGAGTGTGGGTCTCAGGGTTTGATTAATAGTCGTAATTAGAAATGAGATCCCACTGTTTGCTGCAAATTAAGTCGGTTGTCAAATAAAATGATATGCTTTATGTCATAGAGGTAGCGATTTTAACTGAATAGGAGAGGCTATGACCTATCGTACGCTTAAAATTCAACAAGATGGTCGAGGTGTTCTTTCGATCCATTTGAATCGTCCAGACATCAGAAATGCGTTCAATGATGAAATGATTTCTGAACTCACCCAAGTTTTTGTGAAAGAGGCTTTAGGAAGTGAAGTACGAGTGATTGTACTTCGAGGAGAGGGGCCCGTATTTTGCGCGGGTGGAGACCTGAACTGGATGAAAAAGGCTGTAGATTATAGCTATCAGGAAAACTTAGACGATACGCAACGACTTTCCGCTCTTTTTGCCTCGATGAACGAATGCCAAAAGCCGTTGATTGGACTGATTCATGGTGCAGCGATCGGAGGAGGTGTCGGGTTGGTCAGTGTTTGCGACTTCCTGATTGCCACGTCTGAGACTGTTTTTAGCTTGAGTGAGGTTCGCTTGGGAATAGTACCAGCGTGTATTGGCCCTTTTGTCATTGCTAAAATTGGTCCTTCTCAGGCGCGAAGGTATTTTCTGAGTGCTGAGCGATTTAGCGCCTCCCAGGCGCGTGAGATCGGCTTAGTTCATGAAGTCGTGCCTGGCCAAGGGGAGGCACAAGAGTATTTAGACGGGCTTTTGGGTCAAATTCTTCAGTCTAGTCCAAACGCTCTTAAGGTAGCGAAGCAGCTGATTTTAGACCTTTCCTGGCCTGAACGAAGAAGCCGACTCAAGGATTATCTCGGTTATATTTCCAAAACCCTTTCTGATTTGAGAGTATCAGTAGAAGGGCAAGAGGGCGTACGAGCATTCTTGGAAAAGAGGAGGCCTGCTTGGCTCTTAGGGGGTAAGAAAGATGAGCACTCGAGTTGAAGTTTTTGAAGTCGGCCTCAGGGACGGACTCCAAAATGAACCGCGAATTCTTTCAACGGCAGATAAAATTTACTTCGCAAGAGAATTAGTGGCTTGTGGGATCAGAGATTTGGAGCTTGGAGCCTTTGTTCGTCCTGATCGCGTCCCTCAGATGGCGGATTCAGGCCGACTTTTTGCTTTGATTCGATCCAAGAGGTCCGATTGGGGTCCAGCGCGCCTTTGGAGTTTGGTTCCGAATCGAGTGGGTCTCCATCGGGCACTTGCCGTTGGTTCTCGAAACTTTGCATTATTTACTGCAGCCACGAATGGATTTGCTGAGAAGAATATTGGGATGTCTATTGCAAAGTCCCTTCGGGAGTTCCAGGCAGTTAAACAGATAGCCGAAGAAAGCGCGGACGGTCGAGTTCGATTTCGAGGATACGTGTCGACTGCTTTTGGGTGTCCTATTGAAGGAAAAGTCTCATCCAAAAAAGCTCTGAAAGTAATTGAGGCATTGGCCAAGCTTCCTGTGGATCAGATCTCCATTGGAGATACCATTGGAGTTGCAGATCCGCGTGGAGTTGAGGCCGTGCTTCGTCCCGCCCTTCGAGAGTGGGGAGTGAGTCGAATTGCCGTTCACTTCCATGATACACGGGGCACGGCCCTTGCGAACTCCTTGAGGGCTTTGGATCTTGGAGTGCGGGTGATCGATAGCTCCTTGGGGGGACTCGGGGGTTGTCCTTTTGCCCCTGGGGCGGCCGGCAATTTAGCAACCGAAGACCTCATCTATATGTTGAACGGGATGAGAATTAAAACTGGGATTGACTTGGATTCCCTGGCGCGATTGAGTCTCCTAATGGCTAAAAAATTGAAACGGCCAATTACAAGTCGCTACGTTCAGGCCTGGGCAAAGTCAAAATGTGAGTGATCAGTGTTTTACATTAAGTTATCTTTTATTATCTTATGGTTTTTGTTCTCGTCGTTTGTGATGCTCTTTGTGCCGTTTGCACTCTGGCGTCCTCGAGATCTGAATCGTGACTATGGTCGAATGCTGTCCTGGGGGATTTTGAAGATCCTAAGAATTCAGGTTCACATCGAGGGTGCCCATTATATCGAATCTCAGAAACCGGCGGTATTTGTTGTTAATCATCAAAGTAGCTTTGATCTCATTACCTTTGGTGAGTTTTACCCCCGAAATACAGTGGTCATTGGAAAAAAAGAAGTGGGATGGATTCCTATTTTTGGTTGGATCTATATTTTAGCAGGAAACGTTTTAATCGATCGAAAAAAGACCAATCAAGCAGTCGCCGGATTATCTCAAGTGGCGCAAACGATTCAAAAAAAACGAGTCTCAATTTGGATTTTTCCAGAAGGCACTAGGAATCGAAATGGAAGCGGGCTGTTGCCTTTCAAAAAGGGAGCTTTTCACACAGCTATCCAAGCTCAAGTTCCCATCGTTCCTATGCTTTCTTCTCCGTTGAGTCGATTGGTGAGTTGGCGTGAGCGGAAATTGATCAGTGGAGTTCTGCAAGTGCGAGTTCTTCCTCCGATCTCAACGCGAGGGCTAGGGATTGATCAGGTAGAGAAGTTAGCTGAAGAAACGCGAAAAAAAATGAACGATGCGCTTGAGTTCTTGGAAAGTGTTCCTGCTTCGCGATAGATAGGCTGCTTCTTGTGTGGAAGTTTTGATTTTTCGACGCGCGCTAGAGTGTAAATTCCAATTGTAGACAAATATGGAATGAAATTCGCAGAGTTTTGCAGTCTTTAGGAGGTCCTATGGACGGAAAAATTTTGGAGCAGATACGCGACTCTCTTCTTAGTAAGTGGAGACAGATTGAGAGACACACCGTTCGAGATCTTGAACAGTCAGAGGACCTCACTTCTGCACATGCTGAAATCATCGACATTGCTCAGAGTCTTGAGCAATTGGGTCGAGACGCCTCTCTCAGAGAGGCTGAGCGTCGAGAGCAGTTAGCTATAGAAAGAGCTTTGGCGAAAATGTCCTCGGGGAGTTTTGGCACCTGCGAAGACTGTGGAGAAGAGATCCCCGCACGGCGCTTGATCGTCTTACCTGCAGCTAGACTCTGTGCCAACTGTCAAGCCTTTGAGGAGAAGCAGGCAGCCAGAAGTCGTTTTTCGGGCGCGGCGGCTAGGTAGATTCAGCGTTAAATGGTATTTTTTGCCTTGTTTCGTGCATTTTGCAGCGGCCCTGCGAAATAAGATATTTCCACGTTTAGGCTTTGCAATTCCGACGATTCATAGGTTATTAGTTGCCCCACCTTGAGGGGGTAAAAGAATTGGGTTTTTCGGAACGTTTTTCAAAGGTTGCAGCAGTATGACTCGATCTCGACTTCTGCTGGCTTTGATTCAGAGCTTTGTAGTTGTACTCCTACTTTATGCCCTGCGAAGCCAGGTCTTGATCGTCCAGATTGCAGCGCTGGCTTCGTGTGTTTTTGTTGCCTCACTGATTTTTCAGAAAAAAGAAGAGGATCAAAAAAGACAGACCGAGATTGTTCAGTATCGAAAATTATTAGTTGAAAAGAAGAGAGCCGACTTAATTGCCGCCTCCATTTCGGATGGGATTTTACTTTTAAGAAATCGAGAAGTCGTTTACGCAAATTCAATTGCCGAAAAAATTTTAGATTTGCCCGTCGGTGTTCCCGTCGCAGGCTTTGACTTTGGTCGAGAGGGTAATCAAAAATTGACCCCTGGCGTTGAGGCCTTGATTCAGGCGCTGAGTAGCTGTTTTCCTGCTGAGTTTGTCTTGAGGGGGACTGATCGAATTCGCTATTATTTGATACAATCCCAGCCACTCCAGCTCGATCCTCGGGGTGTGGATGAGAATTCTTCGGAAGAACTTGAGCCTGATCTCCTCGTTCTCGCTCAGGACATTACCCTACTTAAAGAGAGTCAAGAGGCTAAGATTCACTTTCTGGGGACCTTGTCGCATGAGGTGAAAACGCCTGTGACGAGTCTGACCATGGCCATTCATCTTTTGAAAAAAACTAAGGATCAGTTTCCAAATTTGATTCACCAAAATTTGATTACAACCTGCGCTGAGGACATTGATCGACTCAGGGCTCTGATTGATGATCTTATGACCGTTTCTCGCTTTGATCTTTTGGCCCAGAGGCTTGAACTTCAAAAAATTGATCTTGGAAAGCTCCTGACTCATGCTGTACAATCCTTCCGCATGCAAGCGCAGGAAAAGGAGATTGAGTTGACCCATTCGATCTCGGTCTCATCCGAGAGTCCTGAGGCAAGTAAAAAAGTATTGCTGACCATGGATGCTACGAAGATTGCATGGGCTTTATCGAACCTGTTGACCAATGCCTTACGGCATACTCCACGGGGGGGGAAGGTTGGAGTTTCTTTAATAGCTTTGTCTCATTGGGCAGAGGTTCGAGTCAAGGATACGGGGCCTGGCATTGAACTTCATCGGCAAGAGAGAATTTTTGAGAAGTTTAATCCCTATTACGACCTTCGGGTGGCGCGCTCTGGAGTTGCTGGGGCAGGGCTTGCTATTGCTAAAGAGATCGTGAATGCCCACCAAGGAGAGATTTGGGTGACAAGTCAGCCAGGAGCAGGAGCGGAGTTTGGTTTCCGTTTGCCCCTGGATCAAAGAGTTGCATCAGTAGGATTGAGAACTGAGAGTCTTCAAGGTCAGACACCTCATTTAGCCCATCGGCTGATGAACTAGGCTGGACGAGAGAATTCTTTTTTGAAAGGAGCGCTTGTGGCACGTATTCTGGTTGTTGATGATGAAAAAAGCATTCTCACTACCATCGACGCTGTCCTTAAGAATCTAGGGCATCAGGTCGAGCTGGCTGAGAGTGGCGAGATGGCGATCACTTTGATGAGGAAAGCTGTTCCGGACATCATTTTGACTGATTTGAGAATGGACGGAATGAGCGGTCTCGATCTTTTGGGTAAGGCTCGTGAGTACTTTCCGACTGCAACGGTGGTCATGATGACAGCATACGGGACCATTGATACGGCGGTCTCTGCTATGAAGAACGGGGCTTATGACTATCTCGTTAAGCCCTTTACTCCCGAACAGTTGGAACATCTGATCGAGAAGATTGAGGATTACCGAAAACTGAGAGAGGAAAACACCAAGCTCAGAGATCAAGTTGATGCGCTTTCGGAGCCTTCAGCGATCGTGACGCAAAATGCACGCATGCAGAAAGTTCTAGATACCGCAAAGAAAGTGGCCGTGACCGACTCCACCATCTTAATAACTGGGGAGAGCGGTACTGGAAAGACACTTTTAGCCAAGCTCATGCACGATGTCAGCCCCCGCTGCAAGGGGCCTTTTGCAGTGGTTAACTGCGCAACTTTGTCTGAAAACCTTCTTGAGAGCGAACTTTTTGGGCATGTTCGTGGATCTTTCACAGGCGCGGTGAAAGATAAAATGGGTCGTCTTCAAGTGGCCGATACTGGCACAGTGTTCTTGGATGAAATTGGCGAAATTTCTCCGAGTCTTCAGACCAAGTTGCTGAGATTTCTCCAGGAGCGAGAATTTGAGCGAGTCGGAGATACCAAGACGATCCGCGTCGATGTTAGGATTATTGCTGCAACCAACAAAGACTTAGAAAAAGAGGTCAAAGAAGGCCGTTTTCGCGAAGACCTTTATTTTCGTCTCAACGTCATTGATCTGCACATGCCTTCCTTGAGGCAAAGACCCGAAGACATTCTAACTCTTGCAGACCAACTTTTGGCTCGTTCGTTCGCCTCGACAGGTCGCAAACCTCGGTCGATTAGTGAGGGAGCACGACAGGCTATCCAGGGTTACGGTTGGCCAGGTAATATTCGTGAGCTAAAAAATGCTTTAGAGCGTGCTGCAATCCTCTGCACGGGAGATCAGGTGACCTTAGAGGATCTGCCTGATCGTGTTTTGGAGCACACTCAGCCTGGCTTTGCCACACAGACCCCTCTGGCTGCGGTGACGCCAGGGGATATTAGTTTAGAGGATATTGAGAAACAGCACATCCGTCACGTGCTTTCCACTGCAACGACATTGGAAGAGGCTGCTGGTATTTTAGGGATTAATCTCAGCACACTCTGGCGTAAACGACGAAGATACGGATTAGAATAAAGGCCGTCCATGGCCTTGAATGACTGAGTGACTACTCTAATTGAGAGTCACTCAGAATCGTCCGTGATTACTCTCAAGAGTTGAACCCCATCCATTTGGGCAGTCTTCTTTATCCGCTAAGATCACCAATCTATTTAGGTGGTTCAGAAGTGATTTAGCGATTGCTAGGTCTTGGATAAATGTACAAACTTCCGTTCCTCTGGTCTCGTAGATCGGGTGTTTGCTGCCATCTGCCAATTTGATTTCGACCGTACCATCCATGCATTCTTTGTAGTAGCCATTGGCATCGAGTTCCTGCGGGTTTT
>CANHSO010000064.1 GCA_947463705.1 Bacteriovoracaceae bacterium | reverse complement strand
CGCTCCAAGGCCAGGGTTGAGTGACGCCAATGAGTTGGGTTTGAGTGAAATTATATTCTTCGTCTTCTTTATATTCCATGTCCTCAACAAAAAGGACGCGAAGCAAGAGGCCAGCTACCCCCGCCAGAATCAAAAAATAATTCCATCGCTTTTCAAGGGCTTTAATCACGTTTAAGCTCCCGATTGGGTCTAAGCATTTGAAGCGAGAGAAACTCGTCGACTCTACCGTCTTGGTAGGACTCCGGAATCTCGAGTGAGCCCACATCATTCCAAGCGGCTGGATGGGTGATGACCTCGCAGTGGGGCATTTTGAGAAGTCTGGATCGCAAGGCTCCCCGGAATTGAGTGTGGTTTACTAAAATCCGAATGGGGGGATAATAGCAGGGGAGACTCTCCCATCCGAGTGACCTGAAATTACGCTGGGCTAGGGCGGATAAAATCAGAAGTGGGAACTGAGAGGTTTTCCAGAGCATCGTGTCCCAAGGGAGGCGAACCCGCCGGATCCCAAAAGTGGCCAGTGTCTCCGAAAGAGCTGGAATCAGTCCTGGCGTCAGGTGGATGTGGTGGTGTCCGTCTAAGTAGTGAATTGGAACGTCGAGTTCTTTTAATTTTTTCAGCTGTGAGATCAATTCGTTTCGTGCCCAATCTGATTTTTGCTCACGTCTCCCACTTCTGGGGTTCAGCCAATTGAAGAGGAAGCGAGCAGGCGACGGGATAAAAAGTTCATTTTTCGACAGAGATCGGCCATAGGTCAGATTAAAATGTAAACCCAGCTCGATCCCTGGAATGGCCATGAGTTCTTTGAGTTGGTGGCTCACGAATGGGCAATTCGCCATGAGGGACACCCGTTTGATCACGCCTTGCTGGGCGAGTTGGAGGATTCCAGAATTCACTCCCGGTGAAAGGCCCCAGTCATCTGCCGTGATGCCTTTAAGTTCAGGCAAAGGAAGGTAGCTTCCTTGTTGAGACCTCCTGAGGAGCTTGAAAAGGTCGATGGCAATTTCAAAGCTTTCCCAAAGGGTTCGTCTGAGCGACTTTTCGAGACTGAGCCGAACGGAGATGGGTAAATCCCTCTCTTGCAGGCCAAGATTGCGGCAGATCAAACTCATCTCGACAAAAAATAGTGCGCCTTTGCATCTCTGCACGCAGAATGCTTCAGTTGCTAATCGTCGCGAAAAAGCCAAGTAGGGAGACGGACTATCTTGAGATTTTAAATCGAGAAAAAAATAGAGCCAAGAGTTTAAGTGTAGACTCAAGTGGTGTCTGCCATAAACCAGAGCCAAAAAGCGAACCGGAATTTTAAAGTGACTTTCTAAAAGGCGTCGGTTACCTCGGACCAGGTCCACACCATTTTTGATTTCTGATCGGGCCTGTGCAATCCACGTCGCTAAAAACTCGGGGTCAATTGGCTGCTCGATGTTTGCGACAAAAAAAGCCTTTCCCTGCGCCTGGATGAATCCTTCTCTCAATGCAGTGCTCGGTCCGCTCGCTTGATGCGCTCGAACGATTCGAAACGAAGCCGGGAACTGAGCATCTGTGAGTGCTTGGACCACTGGGTTGAGTTCGCTGAGTCGATCGCCCCACAGAATGACAAGAATCTCAAATGACTGTACAGGACTCGTTTGAGACCAGGTTTCGTGCCAAAGTCTGAGCGTTTGGATGATCTCTTTTGGATTAGCAAAATACTCTGGACCCAGAGCAACCGGGGCGAGGATAGAGCATTCAGTTGAGGGGTCGACACGAGGAAGTGATTTCCAAAGAGGAAACTCCTGAGGAGAGCTCAACAGTGCTGACCGGAGCCTCTTAAAAGTCTGAGATGGGGCAGAGTGCTCCCAGGCGAGGAGAAATGTAGAGATCGCAAGGAAAGTCACCGCTAAAAGTGGAACAGAATGATTCTGCAGCCAGAAAAAGAGCCAGTCCCCGATGATATCTTTTCCAGCAAATGAAAGGGTGAGAGTTAAAAAGACAAGGCTCCCGCGAGTCCACTGGGTCACCCATTTTTTCTTGGACGGCGTGGTGCAAAGTAAAGCAAATGGAATTGCGAGGGGAGTGAGAGAGTATTTAAACGTCTCCGGCATGAGGAGCATGTAAATAAATAAACCCAAAGAGAAAGAGAGTGCGCGTCCCGCGAGATCTCGAGGTTTTCGTAGCCACCAAAATCCTGAGGTGATCCCAAGGAGTGCCAAGGCGAGTCCAGTTTCAATGCGGGATGCTGTTCCTATGCTGAGCCAGCCCCATTTGGCGAATCGGAGGAGACAACTATGGATCGACTGGCTGCCATAATGGGAGGCGTCATAGTAAACTGAGTCGTTTTGAACGATCGAAAGCCAGCCTTTCCACAAGACTTTGAAAGCATCCCAGGACGGAATGAAAAGCCAGGTGAGAAGTACAAAAGAGAGTGTGCCGAAAAGTAAGATTCGTCCGGCCTCAAATCGTTTGCGGGTCCTTTCAGACAGAAAGACCCCGAGCACGATCCCCGGGCCGATTTTCAGAAGCGTGGGAATGAGCAGTGCTGAAACGGTCCAAATACTTTTTCGGGTGATCCAGGCGTGCAAGGCAACCGAAAACCCAAAAAACATCAAACTCGAAACCTGTCCAATGGTGAACGTATCTAAACAGAGCCTTAGAATTGCGACCAGGCTGAGGCAAGTAAAAAATAGAGCTTCTTGAGGGTCTCGATTGCTCATGCAGATCTTCAGACTCCGATAAATCCAATAAAACCCAAATCCAAAGAAAAAAAACTGGAACAAATACCAAGCGACTTGGGCTTGAGGAAGCGTGAGCCACGAAAATGGAAGGAAGAGTAGAATCCACGGCGGTGCATAACGGTAGGGAGATGCGCCATCCAGGAAATTGTAGACGTGATCCCATTGGAGAGTTCGAGCGCGACTGGCTGCCAAGTAGTAGACACTAAAGTCGGTGTAGTCTTGTTTGATGTAAATTTTATAAGCGTAAAGAGGGAGCACAATCCCAAAAACCAAACCGAAGATCAAAAAAGTGAGTCTTCGGTTCCAGATTGTTCGAGACTGGTTGGATTTAACACTTTCCATGCGGGTACTCGGAGAGGGGCTTTTTGCAAACATACAGGATATCGGCGAAAAGAGCGCTACTGCACGGTTCTGAAGAAACCTGAAAGCCTGCCGACCTCATCACCTCTTCCCAGGCATGGCGCGATCTGAAGGAGAGTGCCTGCTTTTTGGCTTGGGTAAACCCGATCCCTGTTGCTAGTTTTTCGTACCATCGGTTCCAGCGTGAAACAAACCCACCTTCAGGGTCGACTTCACGGACCAGGAGTATTCCGCCTGGATCGAGTCGATCAAAGGCATTCTCGAGAAGCTCTTGCTGGTGACTTGGCTCGAAGTAGTGCATGACGTCAATCATAGCAATCCCTGAAAACCGAGGATCCTGACTCGGGACGGATAGGAGATCTCCACGAGACCAGCGGATTTTTTCAAGGTCGGGCGTAGCTCGAGACGCAGCTAGAATCCGATTCTCATCATGATCTAGGGCAAGGATTTCCCTTTCTTGGGATTGCAAGGCGGCAGCAATAGAAAAAAGACCGTGACCGCAGCCTAGATCGAGGATTTTCCCTTGCAGAGGAAGGTGGGCTGACATCCTGGAGTAGGGGGTGAGCCACCATCGTGCAGCTAAAAAGGCACGAGTTAAGGGGGGGGCCTCTTTGAAACGCCGAAGGACCGGGGGCTTGGTTTTTTTTCCGTATCGCTTTCGAGCTTGGTTGAGCTTGATGCGGGCTAACCAGTTGGCAACCAGGACGCATTCTCTTAGGATTCGGATGGTTGATTTTTCACTGTTGAGGTAGAGCGTCACGGGGAGCTCGGTAACGGGAAGTCCCAAGCCATGAGCAGTCAGAAAAATTTCCAAGTCAAAAAGAAATCCTGGGCAGGTCTGACGTGAGAAAAACTCTAACGCTAGCGTTCGAGAAAGGGCCTTAATGCCAGCTTGGGTGTCGGTTGTAGTAATGGGTAGCCATGCCCGCACGCAGGCATTAAACCAAAGCCCAAGTCGATGCCTACTATAAGCGATTTTTAGTAATCGAACTGGAATAGAGAAATGACTATTCTGAAGCCTTCGGTTACCGTGAACGAAGTGATAACCTTGTTTGAGTTTTTCTTCCGCTTGATCAAAAAAGCTCAGGTCGTAGGGTAAGTCTGAATCCGTAAAGTAAATCCAGCGCCCCCGCGAACCTAGAAACCCAGTCCGGAGTGCTGCACCCTTGCCTCGGGGAGCGAAATGAGGACACACTCGAATTTGCGGGTACCGAGTCGCCAGTTCGTGAGCGACTGGAATGGATTGATCCAACGGATCATTGGGGGAAGGGTTAGGTACTAAAATAATTTCAAATGATTCGCCGTGCCTTGCTTTTAAAAATGCATGGGCTTCTTGAACGGTTTTTTCAAGAGTTTGATGGGAGTTTTTGGCAGGGATAATCAGTGAAGCATCCACAGCAGCTGCTTGGAGCTCTTGAAAAAGACGTGACTCAAGTTTTGGGAGCGGTGAGAGTTCAGTACGGAAAGAGTGTTTCATAAAAACTCACTAAGGTTTCTAATACAGATTCAGCCTCGCTGATACTATGAAGAGCGAGCCCGCAGGCAGGTGTGTAGATTGCTTGTTCTAAAACTTTCTGGGTTTTTCCTGTTTCTCCAATCCAAGAGGAGTTCAAATTCTTTTTAAGCTGTTCAACCAGGTGAGGCACTTGAGAGCTTTCCTTTTGGGTTTCAGTTTCGGTAGGAATCACTCCAAAACAAAACCGACCGCCTGAATTCAACCAGGACTCCAAGGCGGGGCGATGAGTGGGTGCGAGAGCCGCCGGGAGTGAGAGTGAAGTATCTAGGGATAAGAGATGAATCCCCGTTTGGACTACGGCGGACCAGTCTGTGTTCCCACAACAGTGAATTCCTACTGTAGCTCCCGCTTTTTTCAGGCTCTGGACCATGAGGCTAATCTCTTTGAGCGCCGAGAGGTGCTTTGGATTGTGAGAGGAGTAGGCAAAAAGTCCCGGTTCATCGAGCATAAAGGTGGGATGGATTTTTTCCGCAGTGAGCCGGCGGACCATAGCCAGCGAGCGCGCCAGGGTGAGTCGGAAAATCTGGCCAGACAGTTCAGATAGCAGAGGGGTCGATGAATTCCCTTTGATCTGAATCGCCCACTGCGATGTAAATGGGCCTGCAATTTGAATCTTGGCGGTTGAATGTCCGCGCTCTCGCAACTCCCAAAGAAATGGTTGCCATCCTCCCGAAGTCGATGCCAGGGGTTCAAATTCATCAAAATTCTCAGTTTCAAAGGCACGAGCCAGGCGACGATCTAGGTGATGCGACTGACTTTCCCAAAGATCCAACTGCAGCGAGAGGGTCCCTCCAGCTTCGAGTTGGATTCCGGGCAGACCATCCAAAGCCTGTGGAATCATATACTCCCATGGGTTGCGGATCGGGATTTGAGGAAGGTAAGGGATGCCCAGTCGCATCGAAAATTCCAGGGCGGAGTCGATGTTGGAGTGTGGCAGGCTCCCAATTCCTGTAATTCGTCTACCCTGTTCTGTTGTCTTCATTGATTAGATCTCCACTTTGCTGTCCGACAGAGAAGTACGTTGCCGCAGGATGATGAAAAACTAAAGCAGAAACGCTGGCTTCAGGGTCCATCATCATGCCTTCGGTCAGCTGGACTCCAATTTCGGTGGGGTTGAGTAATTGCCAAAGGAGGGCTTGATCGTCCAGTCGCGGACAAGCCGGATAACCAAAAGAGTAGCGCTTACCGAGGTACTTCGCCTGAAATCGTTCAATCATTCGCATTTCGGTGGGGTCCGGGTAGCCCCAAGCCTTGCGGATTTGCGAATGGAGGAGCTCGGCATAAGCCTCGGCAGTCTCAAGTGCAAGTGCTTGGATAATATGGGACTTAAGGTAATCTCCGCGATTCTTTAGAAGCTCAGCAAGCTGCCTGACCCCTCGGCCTACTGTCACGACAAAGAATGCTACGGAGTCTTTGGATGCAGTCGGTGTTTTTACCTCGAGAGGGAGAGTGTAATCGGCTAAGCACAAGCCATCGATTTTCCGTTGTCGAGGAAACTGGAAGGTCGCTGCCGGTTTGCTGCCTTGAGTTCCCTTTGAATCAAAGATGAGCAAATCGTTCCCTTGGCTGGCAGCGTGAAAAAACTGATAAATCGCAGAAGGGCGGAGCACTTCAGTTTCTCCATACTCTTCTTTAACTTCCTGAACGGTGTCCCAAATTTTTCGAGCCTTTGGGTCGGTTTCTGAAATTTCCTTGAGCGCAGAGGGATCTTGAACTCCACGTTCCAAAAGTCTGACGCTACTTCCACGCACTCCGAGGTGACGCCCATAGAGCATGAGGGGATTAATGAAATTCCAGATTTGCTGAATCGGGGTGTTCTTTAAAATATGTCGCTCGTAATCGGGTGGAGAAGGGAGCGAATCTAAAATCGGGATTAAGCTGGATCGTACCTCAGAAATAACCGGTGCAGGGGCTGGGGCTTTCTGAGTCTTTTGATTTTGAAGTTGAGTTCTTCGTTGGGCAAGGTCTGACTTGAGTTTTTCAAACCGCTCGGGATCGACGATCGTTTTTGCGAGATCTAATCCATTCATCGCATCTTTCGCATAAGCGACTGTGCCAGTTGTATAGGCTCTAGCAATCTGCTGATCGACGAAGTTTGAGGAGAGTGCTGCTCCTCCCACCAAAATCGGGGTGTCGATCCCTGCTTTGGAAAGGTCCTCTGCCGTGGTGACCATTTGCTGAGCAGATTTGACTAAGAGACCTGAGAGGCCCACCAGATCCGGTTGGTGCTCACGAACTGCCTGGATCAGCTGCTCCGGTGGGACCTTAATTCCCAAGTTAATGACCTTGAAGCCATTATTAGCGAGGATGATTTCGACTAAGTTTTTGCCAATATCGTGGACATCTCCCTTGACGGTAGCCAAAATCACTTTGCCGCGAAGTGAGGCTTCGGACTTTTCCATGAATTGCTCGAGATGGGAGACTGCGGCTTTCATCGCCTCAGCTGACTGAAGGACCTCGGCAACAATGAGCTGGTTTGTGTTGAAGAGTCGACCTACCTCGTCCATTCCCTTCATCAGTGGGCCATTAATAATTTCCAAAGGGGCTAGAGTTTGCAGGACCTCGTTGAGGTCGTTGACGAGCCCGTCCTTGCTACCTTCAATGATGTAGTGTGGCAGGCGCTCCATCAGAGGCAGTCTTTCCCGAGCGACTTCAACTTTTTTCCGCTCTCGGAAATGAGCAGTAAACGCTGCGACGTCCTCGGGTTGACCTCCTTTAAAAATCAGATCCTCTGCAAGTTTCTTTTCTTCTTCTGGAATGGAGGCGTAGCGCTCTAGCTTTTCGGAGTTCAGAATGGCGAGATCGAGCCCCGCCTGGACGCAATGATAGAGGAAAACTGAATTGAGGACCTCACGGCCTGCCGTCGGCAAACCGAAACTGACATTGGAAATTCCTAGAACCGTTCGGGTGGTAGGAAAGCGGGCCTTGATGAGTCGAATTCCTTCAATGGTTTCGACTGCCGATCCCAGGTACTGAGCGTCCCCTGTAGCGCAGGGAAACACGAGAGGGTCCCAGTAAATATCTTCAGCTGGAATGCCATAGTTCTGAGTGAGAAGTTGGTAGGAGCGTTCAGCAATTTCGAGTTTTCTTTGACGGGTGACTCCCATTCCTTGCTGGGGATCATCGTCAATCGTACCTACGACGAGCGCGGCTCCAAATTTCTTAGCAAGTGGAACCACCTGTTCAAACCGCTCTTCGCCATCTTCTAGGTTGATTGAGTTAATGATCGATTTACCTTGGCAGTAGGTTAACGCAAGTTCGATGACCTGAGAATCGGTGGAGTCAATCATCCATGGCGCTCGGATCTTTTTGACTGCGAACTCCATAAAGCTTCGCATATCCTTAATCTCGTCGCGGTCTGGGTTTGCGAGACAAATGTCGACGATTTGAGCGCCGTTTTTGATTTGAGCACGAGCAATTTCAGAAGCTTCCTCAAATTTCTCTTCGCAAATGAGCGTCTTGAACTTCTTGCTCCCAATGACGTTGGTTCGCTCGCCTACAATGACAGGCCTCATTTCATCAGTAATCTCCAGGTAGTCGACTCCTGAAAGAACAGACCGTTCACTCGGTATGGGCTTGCGAGGGGAGTGTTGCGCTGCCAGTTGAGCGAGAGCCCGAATATGGCCTGTATGGGTGCCGCAGCAGCCGCCGAGGACGTTGATCCAGCCCTGCGACACAAATCGCGAAAGGACCTTGGAAACCATGTCAGGTGTTTCTAAATAGCATCCGTTTTCGTCAGGGAGGCCGGCGTTCGGCACGCAGGAGACGCGAAATGGGGAGAGCTTGGCCAAGGAGCGGATCGCATCCGTCATGAACTCAGGCCCAGTAGCGCAGTTCAGGCCTAGGTAAAGGAGGTTGATATGGCTGACCGATGTGAGTAGTGCCTCGATTGACTGACCGGCCAGCATGGTGCCCATCGCTTCAATAGTCCCGGAGATTGCTATTGGGATCTGAGCCCCTGTTTTTTGAAAAAGATCTTCAATGGCAATCAGTGCGGCTTTAATGTTCCGGGTATCCTGACATGTTTCGATCAGAAAGTAGTCAACACCACCTTCCATTAAGCCTTGGGCTTGAATGGAAAAGTTTTCGATCAGTTCTTGAAATGTCACGCCGCCCGTAACAGAGATTGCTTTGGTCGTAGGCCCAATCGCACCGGCAACGAATCGAGGCTTATCCGGAGTGGTGAATGCATCTGCTTCGGCCCGCGCGAGTTGCGCAGCGATTCGATTTTGTTCTAGTGCGCGATGGCCTTGGGCATATTCGTTGAGCACCAGAGGTGTGCTTCCAAATGTGTTCGTTTCGACGATGTCGCAGCCCGCTTCGAGATAACCTCGATGGATTTTTTTTACGAGTTCGGGTCGTGTGAAAACCAGGATCTCATTGCAGCCTTCCAAGTCAGGTCCGCCGAAATCATTAGCAGCCAGGTTGAGATCCTGGATCGCCGTTCCCATTGCACCGTCGATCACGAGAATCCGCTTTTCAAGTTGCTCGATCAGACTTTTGGCTCGATCAGTGAGTTTCGTGTTGGGAGAAGTTGAGTGATGAACGCTTGATGTGGGCTTTGAATGTTGCATCATGTGCAGACATTAGCAGAAATTTGAGGGGGTTCAAGGTTTCTGCATTTGATTAAATGGTGCGGCCGGACGGACTTGAACCGTCACACCTCTCGGTATACGCCCCTCAAACGTACGTGTCTACCAATTCCACCACGACCGCATTTTGCATTCTCGAAGTGAGGGCTGATCCATGTACTAATCCCAGTTGCTCTCTGAGTCAAGCGGTGGTTTGGTCTCAGTGTTAATTTTAATGCCGGATGGTTGGTTGCAGACTAGTTTTGTCGAAATTGAACTGCGAATTCAGGCGATTCAGTGCATGTCCACTCTGGGTGAGTAAGAGGAACGTCCAGTTTCCATTTCATCCAGCACTTCTGTAAAACGATCATAAATTGCAATAAAACCCGAGTTTTGCTCAAAAGCGGGTTCTTCGTCGCTAGTGTCCTCCTCTTGCAATGGTTTATCCAGGCCAGAGTGGATCTGTTCAAGAAGTACTTCTTGTATCGGGGCTATGTCTTCGCATTCACTCGGCGTTAGCACTTCAATTGGAGAAAAAACCTTCGCATTCGGGTTGAGTTTGAATTGGGGATTTTCCTCAGATGGGATCGTTTCCTGGGAGAGCATTTTTTCAATTGAGGATTCAATCCTGGTGTAGAACTCGCGCTGCTCTGGGGACAGGGCCTCAACCTCAACTGGGGTTCTATGAGGAGTGCTGGATTGAGTGGGCATGATCGGAACCAGGACTGCATACAAAAAACACGAATAGCTCATCATTGAAATACCTTCTTTGAAATACCATCATCTCGCTTTTGCAACTTTATGGGTTGGCATAGAACGTCTGCAGAAATGACTTTTAATGACTGAAAGGGATTGAGTAAATACCTTATTTAAAAATAATAATAAAGGTATTTTTACCTCTTCTGAACCTAACTCAACTCAGTTGAGTTAGGTTTGACTTACAAAAGTCCCGGATTGAACCTTCTTAGAACTCCATACGGATACCGAATAAGTAAGACCTTCCATTTACATTGAGGCTTTTTCCGTCAAGAGTGGTCATCTGTCTGACTTCAAAAGTCAGATAGGAGCGACTCGCTCCACTATTGATATAAAACTGCCGAGCCGAGGAAGGTTCTATCCAATTCAATAAGAGCCAGACTCCGAACATGGGACCGTGCACCAGAGCGCGACCCGTGACCGCTTGCCCCGAGCCACTGGGATTTTGAAATGAGTAAAATAAGTTGTCTGCAAAGTAACCAACGACGGGAATGAGGGGCTGCCAAGAAAAGAGGCGAAGCTGGTAGCGGGCCTGCAAACCGAGTGTGTAGATGCTGAGGATCGAGTTCACAATCGCTTCAGAGGAGGAAAGAATAGGGTTCAAAGCGAGTGTTGCGCCAAAATCAAAGGCCCCCGCGAACTGCAGAAACCAAGGTTGGTAATCGACCATGAGTCCGAAAGCACTGATGGTTGGGGTGGAGGCGTTGGTGCCAGGATACCCTTGATTGGTAAAAAACTGCCCGGTTTGGCTATTTGTGATGAGGGAAGGAGCTCCGAAAAGCTGCAAACCGAATTCAGGCTTAAGGGATTCGATATCGATCACCAGCGTTTTGTGTTTCTCGAGTGGTGGAGGTGAGTCGGAGTCTGCCTGCGATTCGGGTGGTCCTGCGAAGTTTAGGGCTATGAACAGGGTGATGAGAGTGAACTTCAACCGGTTGCCGTAGGAGATCGTTTTGTTGCTCATTTAATCTGCCTTTCTCATGGGTACTTTTAACTACGCATATCCTTAAGCCTTTAAAATCTCCAGAATCCAAAAAACCTAAAGGTACTCCCAACCAAAAAAATCCTCCCGATGAGTTCAATCATGGGGTTTTTTCGGCTATTCTAGGGTTGGATCGTAGTTTGATAGCGAAACAAACCGTCTACAATTTTTAGTACGACGGCTGGCTTTACTGCATTTCGATGCTCGTTCAAGCTGATGTTACCTGTTACTGCGGCAAAACCTTTTGTTGCCGCAATAGCGTCACGGAGGTCCTGCTTGCTTAAGGTTTTTGAGCGACGAATTGAGTCTACGAGGATCATTGCAGCATCGTAACCCATAGCTGCCATTCCGTCTGGCTTACTGGTATAGCGTTGGCTGAATTGGGTGACGAAGTCTTTTATTTTTGGAGCAGTATCGTCATTCGAGTAGTGATTTGAGAAATAGGAGTTTTCTAGCGCCTTACCGCCAATTTCAACCAGTTTTGGAGAGTCCCATCCGTCACCACCCAGGAGAGGTGCTTGGATTCCAAGTTCTCGCGTTTGACGAGCGATCAATCCAACTGAAGTGTAATAGCCGGGTACGAGAATCGCATCAGGTTTTTTTGCCCGGATGGCCGTAAGTTGAGATTTAAAATCAATATCTGATGAAGTGTAACTTTCATCTAAGACGATTGTTCCTCCGCCCTTTTTCAGTGCAGCCGTGAAATAATCAGCGAGACCCGTGCTGTAGTCGCTGTCCACGTCTCGCAGAATAGCTACTTTTTTTACCTTGAGGTGCTCTAGGGCGAACTTGGCCATCACTTCACCCTGAAAAGGATCGATAAAGCAGACTCTGAAAATATAATTGCCCATCTCCGTGACTCGTGGATTGGTCGAGGAGGGAGAGATCATCGGTGTTTTTGAGTTTTGAGCAATCGGAGCCATAGCAATACTTCTTGAGCTGGCCACTTCTCCAAGTACTGCGATGACCGCGCTATCGGCGATCAGCTTGGTTGCTGCTGTGGCTGCTTCTTCCGGTTTGCTGCGATCATCCAAAGTAACTAGTTCCAGTTTCTTGCCTAAAATGCCACCGTTTCGATTGATTTCGTCAAAGGCTAACTCGATCCCTCGATGGGCGGAGAGACCAAACGTCGCTTCTGATCCGCTGAGTGAGCTGACTTCACCCACCCGAATCGTGTTTCCGGTGGCAGTGAATGTCCTGGAGTTGATCCCCGAAAGAGAGGAGTTTTTGGGAGTGCAGCCTGAAAGTACTTGCGAAACTACTGCACCCATTAGAATGGTTTTTGCGAAGTAATTTGGTCTTGTAAGATTTTTTAGTTTCATTTTTCACCCCAGTGTTCCGCTTTT
>CANHSO010000063.1 GCA_947463705.1 Bacteriovoracaceae bacterium | reverse complement strand
TCAGGAATATCAGTTTTTCCCAGTTAAATTGGGAGATTATGAGTTGACGCTGTGTTCGGGCTTGTTCTGTTCCGAACCTCAGTTCGTTCACGTAGCCTCCGGTAGTGATATTCATGAGAACCTATCTTTAGAGCCTGCTCCTGCGGCTTCGCCGAGCCCTCAGGGTGCCATGGTTTTGAATGTTCGTGCTAAGAGAAAGCTCGTTCAAAATATTTCAACAGGCACTCAGTTTGAGCTGAATCAAAACGAAGTGAAGAAGCTTCCTCAAGGGAGCGAAGCCAGTCTACCGAAGTTGATTGCTTCCACCACAGCAGGGGTTGTTCCGGGATCTTTTGGTCATCTTTATTTCCGCGGCAATCACGCAACGATTCAATATCAACTCGACGGAATTCAAATGCCTGACTCGCCGTCGAGTTCGTTTGGTCAAACCTTTAGTCCGCGCAATATTGACCGGATGGAAGTCATTACAGGTGGCATTCCTGCCGAGTTTGGGCAGCGCCTCAGTGCAGTGGTGAATGTCGTGACTAAGTCAGGTCCTGAAAAGTCCGAAGGGGAGATGGAGCTGAATTACGGCTCCTATAATACCTTTTCTCCTCACATCTTGTATGGTGGATCTAACGAGCGGGGTGATTTAAAGTACTTTTTTAGTTTGAACTATAATCAAACCGACCGTGGGATTGACACGCCCAATCCGGAGTCTCTTGAGAACCAAAGGCAGGGTGGGGCTGAGTCAGTTCATAATCGATCCACTGGGAACGGTGAGTTTGTTAAATTGGATTGGCAGCTGAGTAATTTCGATAAACTCAGCCTAATATTGAATCACTCCTATAGTTTTTACCAGATTCCTAACTACCCAACTTCGTTCGATCCTGCGACCAATAGTGCAGCCAGGAATGGATATTTCAGTACGGATCCAAACTATGTCGATAGTTTTGGGAACTCTCCTGAGGTTCATGGGAGTCACACTCATCCGCTTTTTATCTACTCTCCCGCAGATAATACTCAGGCAGAGAGAAATGCTTATGCTCAATTCATTTGGAAGCATACGATCGATAGTCGATCTTATTTTCAGTTAGCTCCGTACTATAAATATTCCTCGATCGTGAATACGGCTGATACTGCGGGAGACTTCTATGAAAGAACGATGCCAAATCCAGTGTCGGATGCAGACCCAGTTTCTTTCTCTCAGAACCGACGCTCGAATAGTTTAGGACTGAAGGGAGACTACTCGTTTCGTCTTCAGGATGATCATTTGTTAAAGACTGGATTTCAACTTCAGCGAACCGAGGTGGCAGGATCCTACCAGTTTCAAAAGTATAACAAGGCACCTGTATCTAATTCTGATCCGATGTCAGGAACCTTCGAGAGTATGTACTTTCAAGATGACTTCACGATTCATCGTGAGAAAGGGACAGTAGCAAATCACTTGGTGCTGAATGCCGGGCTTCGATTTGATGCAACTCAGTTTAGCTTCTCAGGAGCTAGCCCGACGGATTACGCGTTTCAGCCTAGAATTGGTTTGAACTACATGTTGGATGAGTCCACGCGTTTTCATGTTTTTTATGGGAGGTTGTTTCAGCCTGCTCCCGTCGAAAATCTAAGGAGTTCGTTCCGTGGAGATGATTATAAGGACGTGCCTTACGATATTAAGGCGGAGAAAGCCGACTTTTATGAGGCAGGTGTTGCTCGCCAGGTTTTTGGTCAACAAGTGGCTGGCTTGAATGTTTTCTATAAAAATGGGGTGAACTTCCTGGATGAGGGCCAACTGCTCAGGACTCCGATTGCACAACCCTTTAATTTTGCTGAAGGTTATGTTTATGGAGCAGAGTTCAGTTTAAAGGGGCAGATCGATTCTGACTGGTCTAACTACGTCAATTATTCCTATCTCATTGCCAAGGCGAGAAGCATCAGCGGGGGGATTTGGGCAAGTGATCATGGTTCAAGCGATGTTTATCAAAACATGGACCACTCCCAGATGCATACAGCCAATGCAGGCCTGACTTACTCGAAAAAGGGCTTTTGGTGGACGGGGCAAGCCCTCTTCGGAAGTGGTCTGTGGACTGGGGAAACGAATAACATCCCTCTGCAGGCTTATTTTACCTTTGATACGACGGTGGGCTATGACTTTGCGGAGAGCCTCTCCGGGTGGGGTAAGTGGAAAGCCTCGGTCGATCTCCTGAATATTCTAGATAACCGATATCCGATCACCATCGCTAACAACTTCAATGGTTCTCGATACGCTGCCGGAAGGCAGGTTTTTGTCCGCCTCACTCGAGCATTTTAGGACTGTAAGCGGTTGAGATGAAGCTCTAGATGTGCGATAAGGACCAGTATGGGCGCTCAATGGAAACACGCAGGTAGGATCGAAAACTCGTCTAAACGAGGGGCATTATTTGGCAAGTTGGTGAAGGAAATCACCGTAGCCGCTAAAGTGGGTGATCCCAGCCCAGAAAATAATGCTCGTCTCAGAGCAGCTGTTGAGTCGGCTCGCAAAGCCTCAGTGCCTCGCGATACAATTGAGAGAGCAATCAAAAAGGGCGCAGGCCTTTTAGATGAGCAAGTTCAATACGAACTCATCACTTACGAGGGTTTTACTCCTCACCGCGTTCCAGTGATCGTGGAGTGCCTCACTGAGAATAAGAATCGGACTGCAGCTGATATCCGAGTCTTGTTTCGAAAGGGTCAACTGGGTGCCATGGGTGCTGTGACCTGGATGTTTGACCGTCTGGGCGTCGTAGAGGCAACTCATGCGAACAAAACTCAAGACCTAGAAACGGTCGCCATTGAGGCAGGGGCTCAAAACTTTGAATCCCTCGAGGCATTCGAAGTTCAGGATGGCCAAATTGGAGGTCGCTTTTTCTGCGATCCAACTGATCTGGACGCCGTGAGTAAGTACCTGGTTAAGGCAGGGTGGGTCGTGACGCTCTCCGAAATGAACTACATTGCCAAAAATTTCACCGAAATCTCTCCAGAGCAGAAGAAAGAAGTGACAGACTTTTTGACTGCCATCGATGATCACGATGACGTTCATCGTGTTTATACCGCTATTCAGTAAAAATCGATTTTCTTGCTCATCAACTATTTTAGTGGTACTTAATAGACTGAATGTGAGTCGATTTACGACTTGAAATTTATTTAGTTGTTAATTTTATTGCCGCATGCTCTAAGTGTTCTGAGTGGTTAGTAGTTATAGAATAAAGTTCTAACCTTTTGGGCGGGAAGGGAGCGCTTGGCAGGTGTCTTGGGGGATGTTGAGGCTTGCCAAGTGAAACGGCGCTCAGCACCAGGCGCTCTCATTTAATTTCAATTCAAAATCTTTTGCATTTAAGTTTAAAATTTTCATCGGCAAAAAAATTCTTAAGTGATTTATTTTCTTTGGAAATTAAGTCGTTCGATCTTATAGAATAAGTAAGCACTTGAGTGCTGTGGTTTGATCGAAGGATCTGCGGGGGACTTCATGAAATTAGCTACATTCTTCAATAGGATGACTTGTGTTATTGCTTTGGCCTCAATCGTACTGGCTTGCAGCCCTAGTGGACCAGTCAGGCGCGCCACTCAGGTTGATTCTCGGCTTAATCATCTCTCTCAGTCTTCTTCTATTCGAGTTCATTCCTCTCATTTGCCTCGCGGCAGTGGTTTCGAGCGAATTGAGTCTACGCAGAGTCTCGAAGATTGGATCGGGCCTCAGGCAATAAAGTCAGTACAGGGGCTTTTTCTGAATATCTCGCCCCCTGGCGCAGCTTTCGGAGCTGTTTCTGCTTCTCCTTCTCGGCAAGACCCTGATTATTATTTCCATTGGGTTCGAGATTCGTCTCTCGTTATGGGAGTGGTTCTGGACTTGTATGAAGGGTCTTCTAGTGTGCAAGATCGAGATTTTATTCTAAAAACGATGGAACAATATGTGGATTTTTCTCGACTCAATCAGATCACTCCAAATCTATCGGGAGGGGTGGGGGAGCCTAAGTATAATTTAAATGGAACGGCCTTTACCGGAGAATGGGGAAGGCCTCAGAACGATGGTCCTGCTCTCCGTGCCGTGACGTTGATTCGCTTCGCAAAGCTTCTCTTGGCAGCGGGGAATCAAGAGAGCTATGTTCGTTCCAAGCTTTACGATGGCTTGATTCCAAGTGAGTCCTTAATTAAGACAGATCTCGAATTTGTTTCTCATCATTGGCGCGATAGTTGTTTTGATCTTTGGGAGGATACTAAGGGGATTCACTTTTACGCTCGTATGGTTCAGCGTCGTGCCTTAGTTGATGGTGCCGAGCTGGCTGATGCCTTAGGGGATAGTCGTGCCGCGGTCTGGTATCGATCTCAGGCGCGAGCGATCGAGGGAGAGATCCTGAAGCATTGGGATTCGGAGCGGGGTTATTTTGTTGAGACTCTGAACTGGGATGGTGGAAACTCGAATAAGGCTAGCGGATTAGATGTGGCAGTAGTCCTTGGTGTTCTTCACGGGAGGACATCGGATGGGTTTTTATCTCCTGGTAGCGATCTCGTGGTGGCGACGGCTGAAAAACTTCGCGAGGTCTTCAAAAATAGCTACGCTGTAAATCAGAATTCGAGCTTGGGTGTTGCGATTGGTCGTTATCCCGAGGATTCCTACGATGGTTTGGCAGTCGGGGGGCGTCCTGGGAATCCTTGGGTGCTTTCTACCTTTGCCTTTGCGGAGTTGAATTACCGAATTGCTCAAGAGTGGGGCGCTCAAGGGAGGGTGGATGTCACTGCTTTGAATCTTCCTTATCTTCGCGCGGTTTTGGGTGACTCTGCCTTGGGCAGGCGTTGGCTCAAGGATGGAGCTCATCTGGAACGGGGTCAGGCGGATTTCGATCTCCTGATGAATCGAATTCGCGAAACAGGGGATTCCTACATGACGCGGGTGAAGTACCATACGCCACGAGACGGTGCCCTGGCTGAGCAGTTTAATCGGGATACCGGGTTCATGCAGGGTGCACGCGATTTGGCTTGGAGCTACGCGAGTTTCATCACGGCTTTAGGTGAAAGAAGTCGTCTTCTCAATCATTCGCTAAATCGATAAATTGGGCGATTTTTCTTGCAAATCGCAGGTAATTAAACTATCCCATACGACCTATGGCAACTCCGAAAAAGAAAATATCACGTAGTCGAAGAAACATGCGCCGTTTTGCGGGTGGCAATAAACTGGATGTGACCACAGTCGTGACCAGTCCGATCAACCAAGAGTTGACCCGCCCTCACCGCATCACCCGCGCTTTGTTGGCTAGTGGCCGCTACCTGGAGGCTACTGCTAGCTTCCAGAAGCGCCAGAAGCAAGCCCCTCAGGCTTAGTTTCGTCTAGCTCGATGATTAAGTTCAGTGACGCTCCGGAAAAGCTCAGTGCTTTTCTGGAGCGTCCTATTTTAGGATATTAGTGTGTTTTCGGTGCAAAGATTAAGTAATTGATCCCAGGTTAATCCACTATTTATGTGGCTTATAAAACACGAGAAAGGCTCCTCTGAGCTTGAGTTTGCACAAAAGTTGATCCTTTGATCTAAGGTGATGGGGAAGCCTGCAGTATGGTCGAAGCATTGGATTGGGTAGGTGCTCGTTGCTGTTGTGCAGAGGTTGATGATCTGGTCAGATGTGATTCCTTTTCCTAAAGAGCTATAAAAACAGCGTGCCGGAGCGTCAGAGGATGCTGCTTGGCACAGGGTAATTTGTTGGTCTGCAGTTAAGCCTAGCAGATAGGTTTGAGCAAAACACCTGAGTGGTGCGTCGCTTCTCGCGCCTGAGCATAGACGCACTCTTTGCTTAATGCTCAGAGGTAGGCGGCTACTTTCGGTGAAGCACTCCCATCGATCATCAGTGAGGCCAAGATTTGAAGTCAGGGCTACGGCGATCGTGACTGTGCTCAAGTGAAGCGGTTTTGTGAGTTTCTTTTTTGGCGCCATGATTTACTGTGACCCCCGTTTCGAGGGGTCCAGCAAAGATTAGGCCGGTCACAGCTCTTCATGTTCAGTGCGTCTGGTCGGGGACGCGTTAAATGACCTGTCCTGCTGCCCAGCCCGAGGCCCAGGCCCACTGAAAGTTGTATCCGCCCAGCCAGCCCGTAACGTCGACGACTTCTCCGATGAAGTAAAGGCCGGGAACCTTCTTGGCTTCCATGGTTTTGGACGAAAGCTCGTCTGTGCTTACGCCACCGCGGGTGACCTCCGCCTTGCTGTAACCTACGGTTCCGGCGGGACGAATTTCCCAGTGATGCAGCTTTTCGCAGAATGCCTCGAGGTCTCGATCGCTGATGCGGACTAAAGGGTCATCTCCAGGTAGGGCGAGTTCACAGAGTTTTTGAGCCAAACGCGATGGAATCGCTTCGGAAAGGAGGTTCCTCGCGAGAGTTCGGCTTCCCGCTCTTTTCTGGTGAGAGAGCCAGGCGAAACTGCTTCTGCCCGGCAAGAAGTCAACCCAAATTGATTCTCCTGGATGCCAATGAAGTGAGGCTTGGAGAGCTGCTGGGCCGCTCAATCCGGCGTGGGTGAATAAGATGTTTTCTCGAAAAGTAATGGAAGACTTGCAGGTGACTGTGCAGTCCACTGCGAGTCCGCTTAAGTCGCTCCAGGCATGAGGTCCCTGAGGCGGTAGGGTGAATCCGTCGAGAGCGGGTGCTGTTGCTACGCAAGTTAATTTAAATTGCTTGGCGATTTGATAACCTAGACCTGTGGCTCCGATCTTAGGAATAGAGAGGCCGCCGGTTGCTACTACCAGGCTTTGGCAGGTGAAGGTTCCCTTGGCTGACTTAATTTCAAACCCGGGCCGGTCAGACTCTATTTTAGAGATGCTATCGATTTTGCAATCTAAAAGGAATTGAACGCCCGCGTCGTCACATTCCGATTTTAATAATTTAACAATATCTTGTGCCGTTCGGTCGCAGAAAAGTTGTCCCAGTTTTTTCTCGTGGAACGGGATTCGATGTTTTTTGATGAGAGCGATAAAATCCTCAGGGGTATATCGCGAAAAAGCCGACTTACAAAAGTGCGAGTTCTCGGACACGTAATTTTGAGCGCTTGCGCCAATGTTAGTAAAATTGCAGCGTCCACCGCCAGAAATCAGGATTTTTCCGCCAATTTTTTTCGCGTGATCCATGATGAGGACTTTGCGTCCTCGCTGTCCTGCTTGCATTCCGCACATCATGCCCGCACCGCCACCGCCGAGGATGATGACGTCAAAATTACTGTGAGAGTGTTCCATGAACGGCCTTTTAGCATACTTAGTGACAAAAATGGACTTGGATTAGTAAAATACCTAACAAATAGATAAAATCTGTGGTAGTGTGCCGCACACTTGGTCTTTTAAGATCAAGAGGAGTTAAATTCAATTAACGCCTCAATAACGGCTCGATCGGCTGATCTCGTGAAGGTTTCAGAGAAACCTCGGAAATACTCAGCCCACCCCAGGCGAGTTAAAATCCGGCTAGAAAAACACTAGTCACTAGTCAAAAGAAACGAGAATTTTTTGCAATCCTTTCAAGAACTCAATGTTAGTGCTCCATTATTACAAGCGATCCAGGAACTCGGATACGTTACCCCAAGTCCTATTCAAGCCCAAGCGCTGCCGATTCTTCTGGGCGAACCAACCGATTTTTTGGGTTTGGCTGCTACTGGAACGGGTAAGACCGCAGCTTTCGCAATCCCTTTGATTGAGCGGATTGATCCTTCGATCCACGCTGTCCAGGCAGTTGTGCTTTGCCCGACTCGTGAGTTGGCCATTCAGGTCGCTCAGCAGATTGACCTCATCGGTAAGATTAAGGGCGTCAAAGCTCTTCCAGTCTACGGTGGCGCAGGCTACGGCGACCAGCTGAAAGGCCTCAAGCGAGGTCCTGCTGTTGTCGTCGGAACCCCTGGGCGTATCGTCGATCACTTAGACCGCGGCACCATGAAGCTCGATCAGGTCGAGCTAGTCGTTTTGGATGAAGCTGACGAAATGATTTCGATGGGCTTCAAAGAAGATTTAGAATTTATTCTGGGACATGTTCCTCCGGGGATGTCTAATACTTGGCTTTTCTCAGCAACGATGAGCCCGGGTGTCCGAAAAGTAGCAGACGAGTACCTTCGTCAACCTCAGCAAGTCCAGGTGAATCGGACTGAGATGCTCCCTGCAACGATTGAGCAACTCTACTTTTGCACTCAAGAGTCCAATAAGCCTGAGATTCTTTGCAAATTAATTGAGTCTGCAGACGCTTTCTACGGGATTATTTTCTGCCAGACTAAAAGTCTCGTGATTGACCTCACTCAGTACCTTCGCGGACGGAGCTATTCTGTCGACTGTTTACATGGTGACATGGATCAGTCTGCACGTGAGCGAGTGATGAAGTCTTTTCGCGATAAGAAAGTGAACGTCCTGGTTTGTACCGATGTTGCTTCTCGCGGTCTAGACGTTCAAGGAATTACCCATGTTTTGAATTACTCGATTCCACGAGAAATGGACTCTTATGTTCATCGAATTGGTCGTACTGGACGAAGTGGTCAGTCTGGTTTTGCAATGAGTCTTGTGACCCCTGCACAACGCGGGCTCATTCATCGAATTGAGAAATTCACTCAGCGAAAAATGAAGGAAGGTAAGATTCCTACTCGCAAAGAAGTTGCGATGAGAAAAGTAGGTAATCTTGTTGAGCCTTTCCGTGGCCAAGTTAATTTCAATAAAGCGATTGATCTTTTGGATTCTAGTTGGAAAGAGGAACTTGCTGGAAAAACAGTTGAAGAAATTGCAGGACGATTCCTTTGTCTGCTTTATCCAGAACTTTTTGCTGCTGATCGTGCCAAAGAAAAAGAAGAAAATGCTCAACCTCAGCAATTTTCGATTCAGCGCAACTCTGAACGGGATGGCGGTGGTCGCTCTAGCCGCCCGGATCGACGCGACCGTGATCGTCAACCTGGTGGCGAAGGTCGTGACCGACGCGGTGGTGATTCCCGATCAGGGAAGCCTCACCGTGGACATCGCGGTTTTGGACGCGGTCCAAAAAGAAGCTAGTTTTTATTGAACTCAATTGGGTTCGATGGGTGAAGCCATAAATGGAAACCAGGTTTCCGTTTATGGCGTGACCATCGGAGAGTTCTTAGAAAATCGGGACTAGAAATTGAGTGCAGTTTAGGGTAGATGTGGAGTTTCTTAGAAAATTTTGAAATAAGGATTTTGAGTTATGACAACAGAAACACAAACCCAGGCAGCAGGTCAGCAAAACAAAGGCGCTCAATTGAATGCTCGACGCAAAAAGAAAGCTGAAGGCCGCAAAAAGCGCGTCCTCAAGTTGCAATCAGACCGCGCGGTGGCTAAAACCTACTTTGAAGGCAAATCTAAGCGTGCTGCTGACAAAAAATCAGCTTTCCGCAAGAAGAAGAGCAGAAAGAAGTAATTCATGCGCTTAAATGAGGCTGCAGAGTCCTTGACCAAGTGGGTGGCAGGACCCTTAGCTAAAAAAGTACCTTCGAAGTATCGGGATACTTTTTACCTCAGGGCGTTTGGGCTACTTAAAGTTCCAGTTCTTTTTTTCATCTCCCCTTCGGTGATGGAGCTTTCAGAAGCGCGGTGTGTGGTGAGGGTCCCTCTGACCAAGAGGACCAAGAACCATCTCAACTCCATGTACTTTGGGGTGCTAGCCGCTGGCGCAGACTGCGCGGGTGGCTTGATCGCGATGCGTCAAATTCAAGAAGAAGGCAATTTGGTCTCCTTAGTTTTTAAGGACTTCCAGGCCAACTTTCTTAAGCGTGCTGAAGGCGATGTGCTTTTTACTTGCGAAGATGGCGAAGCCATCCGTAAGCTCGTTCAAAAGGCAACCGAATCAGGTGAGCGTGAAAATATGCCTGTTCGCGTAATAGCCACGGTACCTTCTCAGCTGGGCTCCGAACCAGTGGCGGAATTTACCCTGACTCTTTCGCTGAAGCGTAAAAAATAGCTTCTTTTGACAGGGATTAAGAAAACAAAGGGCTCCGGCAAAACCGGGGCCTTTTTTTTGCCCAAATTGTCCAGAGTGAAGGAAAATGCTGTGGACCGCTAAGGATTTGGGTCCCGCGCTCCAAAAGCATTTTCTGAAGCGCTTGATCTGCGGAGTCTCGCCAGAAAATCGTCCCTCGAAATGACTTTTGCGCCCAACTTTTCCATATGCGGAGTCATGACTTGGATATCCATCCAAGTCAGTCCCTGGGCTTGAAGGGACTCAACGAGATGGAGAAGGGCGATCTTCGAGGCGTTGGGAGCCCGATGAAACATACTCTCCGCTGAGAAGATGCCGTTGACAAGTACGCCATAGATTCCACCCATGAGAGTCTGATCTTGCCACACCTCAACGCTGTGGGCGTGGCCGAGTTCATGAAACCGGGAGTAAGCCCTAACCATCTCTGGAGTAATCCAAGTCCCCTCCTGGCCAGGCCGAGGGGCGTCTGCGCAGGCGAGGATGACTTGCTGAAACGCCCGGTTCAAGGTGAGACGAAATTGGCCTGTTCGGATCGCCTTCTTGAGCGATCGAGGGATGTGGATCTGGCTGAATTCAAGAATCGCACGCTCGGGTGGACAAAACCAAGCAAGCGGAAGCCCATCGATTGGCCAAGGAAAGAGTCCTGATCGATAAGCAAGGAGAAGGCTTTCTGGTTCAAGGTCTCCTCCTAAGGCAACAATTCCTTCAGGTGTCGATTCGCGGGGATCTGGAAATCTCAGAATAGCCATTTTTGTCTTTAGCTCGCTTGAGCCAGAGTACTGGGCGTCGTTGTGCCTGTCAATAGAGCCCGGATCTGATGAGTTGCCCAATGAAACGCATTTTGTGATTGAATTTTCTCTTTCATTGCCAGCATCCGTCGGGTTCGCTCAGCAACCGGTAGCTCGATCGCAGTTGCAATTGAATCAGCCAGCTCTTCGATGGAGTAGGGGTTAATGATCAGGGCCTCCGTGAGTTCTCGACTCGCACCGGTGAACTTACTCAGAATGAGAGCTCCTCGTTCAGCAGCCTGGCACCAGACATACTCCTTTGCGACGAGATTCATTCCATCGTGGAGGGAGGTCACCAAGCACAGATCACCCATTTGATAAAAATACTGGATTTCGCCCCATTCGTGATGCTCGGGGAGAAAGACGATGGGCTGGTAGCTTTCGGATCCAAAGCGCGTATTCACTCGTTCCACTGCTTGATGGAGTTGATCCGAGAGCGCACGGTAAGCAGGAATATGAGTACGGCTCGGCGAACCCATCTGAACTAGACTGAGACGCCCTCGATAGTGAGGGTATTTTTCTAGAAGACGTTCAATGGCCTCGACCCTCTCTACGAGTCCTTTCGTGTAGTCGAGACGATCGACTCCCACTGCGACAATCTCCGCTTGAATTCCATACCGAGCTTTCAGTTGATGAATTTCCTGCTGATTGAGTGTCCGGACGGGCGACGGATCAATTCCTATGGGAAACGCACGGATCAATGTTTCATGCTGATCCATCGTGACTGAGAACTTTTCCCAGTCAATTCGAGCCTCTAAATATCGGTTACAAGTCTCTAGAAAATTATTACAGTGATACTGGGTATGAAACCCGATGACATCTGAGCCTAGCATTCCGTGGAGGAGCTCTTGGTTCCACGGACAAATTCCAAAGGTCTCGGGATTAGGCCAAGGGATATGCCAAAAGAGCCCTATGCGGGGTCTTTGAGTTGCTCCATTGAACCGCCGTTTGAGGAATCGCGGCAAGAGGGCGAAATGATAGTCCTGAATCAGGATGAGGGAGTTTTTTCCTGAGCTTTCAGGTGGGAGTGCCCATGCAAAGCGTTGATTCACTGCTTGATAGTGTTCCCAATCGGAGAGTCGAAAGATGGGTCGAGTGTGGGCTAGGTGACAAAGAGGCCAAAGACCTTCGTTGGCAAAACCGTAATAGTAGCCTAACTCTTCTTCTCGCGAGAGAGCAACCCGCCTGAGCGTGTAGGTAGGGTGAGAAGGCGGGACTTGAATTTCGCCGCGTTCGTTTGCAGTTTCGAAGTCAGCGCTACCACTCGCATGAGCAATCCAAAGCCCTCCGAATTGCCGGAGGATCGGTTCTAACGCAGTCACGAGCCCGCTCGCGGGGCGAATGACCTCGATCTGTTCGCCGCGTCGTTGATGAATGTAGGGCTCGCGATTTGAGATCACGATGAGTTTGTGGTCTTGCATGCCCTCTCGCAATGAGCGCAGCCATGGCAATTCGTCAGGGTATTTTGGGTTTTCATGGTGTTTCATGCTTGGCTTTCGGAGTGTGCAACCGATGTGCCGGCAGATTTCTGAGTTGGTTTTAATGCTTTGGCTCTTCCCTTGCTGTTCAAGAACTTAGAATCAAACTAGAAACAGGAGATCTCGAGGTATGTCACAGTTAGACTTTGGTCTTATTGGAAATTGTCAGATCTCGGCCTTGGTCGATCGGAACGCAAAAGTGATCTGGTGCTGTATGCCTCGTCTTGATTCTCCGAGTGTTTTC
>CANHSO010000062.1 GCA_947463705.1 Bacteriovoracaceae bacterium | reverse complement strand
GCTAAAAATGCACTGTAGAAACGGTAAGCAATCACAAAAACGCAAAGTGCGCCAACAATAAAAGGTAGGGCTTTCATAAGAATGTGCAAGATGATAACAACTTATTTTTAGTACTGCCACTAGAAAGCGGGTAACTGTATGAAAAAAATTAAAAAAAGCCCAATCGAATATATCCTTTTTGACATGGACGGAACCATCGTAGATACCGAACTCACAGCCGCCTTGGCAGTCCAAAAAGTCTTCGCTGAGTGGAATATCCAAGTTGATCCGAACGACGCCAATTACATCACGGGTCGGACCTGGGAATCTGCGTTTCAGTTTCTTTTTAAAAAGTACCCCATTCCAGTCTCTTATGAGGCTGCAGGCGAGGCCTGCTTAAATCGATATCGAGAAGCACTCCATAACGACTTAAAAGTCGTTCCCGGAAGTATCGCTGCAATTCAAAGCCTTTCTCAACGATTTCCACTCGGACTCGTTTCTGGATCAGGACGCAACGAGATTCTGTGGATACTAAAAAAACTAGGGGTCGATAGTCAATTTCGGGTCATTTTAGGTGCCGAAGATTACTCACGAAGTAAGCCGCATCCAGATGGGTATCAAAAAGCGCTAAACTTTTTTAAAGCCGAGCCCAAGAATTGCTTGGTTTTCGAGGATTCAGTGGCAGGTATCAACTCAGCACTGAGTGCTGGGTTATGGGTTGTAGCAATTACCTCAACTAATCACTTCAAACAGAAAATTGAGGGTGCCCACCTTGAAATCCACGATCTCACGGAGGTCACTGAAAATTGGATTGAACAATTGCCTTTCGGTTGATTTGCGCAGTAAGATCTTTTCAAAAGGAGACCACTATGAATAAAGCAATCTTAGGTTTAGTAGCACTTGTCGTAGTCCTCGGCGGAGCCTACTATGTCAGTACAATGAAAAAGTCCACTGAAGGGTCAAAAACAACTTCAGCAGGAACTTCAGCTCAAAATCCAGCCAATCCAGGACAAACCACCGCCGCAGATGCTGCAGCTCAACTCAAAGCTGAAGATCAGCAGGCCGGCAATGGTGCTGTCGCAGAAAATGGCAAGGAAGTGACTGTGCACTACACAGGCACCCTCACGAATGGGACTGTTTTTGATTCTTCTGTTCAACGAAATGAGCCGTTTAAATTTAAATTAGGAGCGGGCCAAGTCATTCAAGGATGGGATCGCGGTATTGGCGGAGATCAAGCTCTCGGCATTCAACCCATGAAAGTGGGGGGCAAACGCAAGCTCACCATTCCCGCGCAACTCGCCTACGGCGACCGCCCTGTGGGTCCAATTCCGCCTAATTCCACTTTGATTTTTGAAGTTGAACTCCTGGGCGTGAACTAAAATAGGAGTATTTATGGAAAACACAACCACCGAAGAACCTAAAGAAGTCTTGGTCGTCGCGTCCAAACTTAAAAATTACATCCGCGCCCACGCAGGCATGAATACTTCAAGTGCCGTGATCGACGTGATCTCAGATCGCGTTCGTCAGCTTTGCGATCAAGCCATTGAGAATGCAAAGCGCGATGGACGAAAAACCGTCATGGATCGCGATTTCGCTTAGTTTTTTTGCGCTATTGACTAAGCCAATTCAGTAGTGATTCATCTGAAAGCAGATCGTGTTCGACAAAATGTTTTGGGGCTCAGGATCTAAATATTTAATGCCCCAAAACATTTTCTTTCACCAAGAACACAGACTCATAATCCTAGTCACTCTAGCCCACGCATGAGTTAGACAAAATTTCCTCGCTTGATTTTATCCACGATGATTTTCTCAGGCATAGTGGGGTCGCGGGGATCAACTGTAAAGAATGCTTGCTGCTCACAACGACGCTTATTTTCAAGAAGCCATCGCAGAATCTGAGCTAGGCCTTTGTTCTTCTTGTCCTGAAAAAATGGGTCATTTTTCAGGGCATCATGAGCTTTTTTCAGCGCACGAACTTCTTGAGCATCATTTTCTTTGACAGGATAGTCATTGAGGTCGTACTTTTTAATGTCTTCTGGCAAAACGCCTAAAAATCTCACATCAGGAGCACTATAATCTGAATTACGGATTAAGCTGGCAGCGGACCCTGCCTTCAATGTTCTAAAGATGTTCTGCATGGTGTACGCATCAAGATCTCCGAAGAAGTACAAGGGAACACTAAGTTGATCCTGAATGAGCTTACACCAGCCCCGCACTGCATTGGACGGAACACCTTGAGCACCGAGAAGGATGCTTGCATGTCGCTTAGTAAAACCATTAGCAACGAGGGTGTTTGCAGTACCTTCGGATTCAACAATCAGGCAGAAATCAATTTTCTTCCGAGCAGAAAGCTTCAAGTTCTGAGGTCTATTTTTAGGCTGAAACGGGGTTGTTCCCAACTTAGAGAGATCAACCACTGCCTTGTCCCCGTCCGGAAGCGTTTCAGTGACGACCAGCTGCTGAGAATAAGTCTGTCCGCCTCGATCATTTGCATAACAATTCAGCTCTTCGCGATAACACTCCAGCATCTCACAGATAAAGTCGATAATATCATCGGATTCATTTTGATCCGCAAAATCCAAAGCCTTCAAGCTGGGGTTATGCTTAATTTCACCCTTACTGATGTAGTAAAGTTCGCGCTTTGTATTCACAGCGCCGGTATCGATGTTACGAAGTAAAACCTCTAACATGAAGATGGCACGAGCCATTTTCTTAACTGAGCTCACATTGAGTTCGGTCGCAACCTTCTTCGGGCCAGGCGTGAGGTAGCCATTCCTGTGGTTGTAAATTGAATTATCGAGTGAGCATTTAGTTGCATACAAAACTGGCCGTTTCGCCCGCTCAAGGTCTGACAACAGGCGACTACAGAGTTCCTTGCTAAGTTTTGGTATATTTTGATCTGTGCTAGGCATTAGTCTCTCACTTCTTCGGCAATAATTTCATCTGCCAAAATCGAACTTTTTTGCGCTTCTAAAACTGCATGGGCTTCATCGAGCTCTGTCTTGGTGACATGCGCGTCACGACCCAAGATCTTCACTAGGCCATCCTCTGCTTTTTTTCTTCGAGCAGCACTTGCCTCTGTAATCCTGCAAAGGCCATCTACCAGAATGGGGCAGAATTGCTCGATATGACGAATTTTCTCCTCCAACTCATTCGCTTTGACTTCTCGACGGATATGTTTAGAGAGCTTCTGCCCCGCTTGAATCAGAGCACGACGAATCTCTTCGACTAGCTCATCTGAGGCGTCAATCGTCTCCTTGGAAGCATTTTTGAATTTAATAAACGGAGAAACCACACTGACTGCAACAATATATGGCCCCTGGGGTAGAGCATTCTTCGGTTGGACAATCCCATAGGAGCGCCAGTTCACAGACTCAATGGCGTGAACAATCGCACAGGAGGACTTATCAAACTGAAGGGGAACGCGATTTGCGAAGCGCAGCACCTGCGCAGCAGACTCTGCTTCAACCGAGCGATCTTCGAGGCGCGCAACTGCAACTTCGATTTGAACCGGCTTAAAATCACAAATCGTTGGTTTTCTCGAGACCACCGCAAAAAAGTCAATTGCGCCGAGCCGTTTGATACTCTTAGCAAAGCCCTCCTCTCCGATCGAAATAACCGATTTGGTCGAAGGGGCCATCAGCTTAAGATTTTGAAGCGCAACGAAAAGATTTTTAAACTGTGCATCACCCAAAGAATCAACAGATTTTTCAAGCAGACTCGCTGGAAATCCGCCCTGACTGAGATCTTTGAGTGTGCCTTCATTGACCCGAGAGAATCCCTTTTTTAGCCAGGCATTAACTTTGACTCGACCAAAAAGATGGGAGTGAGCAATAAACTCTCCAAGCTTCATCGTGTGAGGATGAGGCTCAGTAGCCTCAGGGATTTCTGGGATTGAGGTACTCACACGTTCGACTCGATGTGGTTCGAAATCGGGCAGCTTATAAGTCAAGGTCAGGTGAGGATTTACTAACGTCGTACCACTGAGGTAATTCAACAACCCAGCTTCTCCGTTCAGTTGCACTCGACCATCCACAACGAACTCGACTGCCGTGCCATGAGCGCGATCCCAGTCAAACATCGCACGATCTTTAAGAACGCCTCGATTGTGTTTAATATCGACCTCAACGAGACAAGACAGCGCCTTTCGCATAGCTTTAGTCTTGGTCGTGACACGAGCTCCAATTGCACTCGTGAGCTGAGCCCAGGTCGTTGCAGCAGAAATCCCGATGCCTTGTTGCCCCCGAGAACAACGACCGCGACCAAACTTCGAAGAGGCTAAATACTCACCAAAAACTTTTGGGACGTCCTCTGGATCGATCCCTGGTCCATTGTCTTCGACCCGAATTCGGATCTGGTCAGAATTTTTAAGAGATCCCTGACCCACTTTTTCGACAAGAATTGATATTTCGGGAAGAATGCCATGCTCTTCACATGCATCAAGGGCGTTGTCCACGGCTTCCTTAAGCGTGGTCAGAATGGCTTTAGTCTGAGAAGAAAAACCCACCTGCTGGAGGTTTTTAGAGAAATACTCAGCCGTACTACTCGTCGTGATTTTGTTGCTGCCAGGTTGTTTTGCCATGGCCGCGATTCAATCAGACGAACCAGCGTTCTGTCAAGTTCCCTCTCCACATGAGTAAAGAACCGCCACTAGAGAGCCCAAGAAGGCGGTCGCCCTATCCGATCCGATGGAGCCGACCGCTCCGCATTTTCACTAAGACCCATCGCCACTGCATGGGCGAAAGTCTGTAAGAGAGCCCAGGAAAGCAATCCCAAGATGAGCTTGTGGCCAAAGCTAAGTTTCATAGGCCGATTGGATTATCATTTTATTATTTAAATACCAAGAAAATAAAAAAAACACCCTAACTAATCAACTTCACTGACCACTTGAATTGTCGCAACGAAAAGAGCCGCAATAATAGGACCCAGAAAAACCCCTAAAAAACCAAGCACTTGAAGGCCACCCAGTGCGGCAACAAAAGCCAAAAGGGGATGAAGGTTTGTAGAACCACGTAAAAACAAAGGACGAACCGCATTATCGATTCCCCCAATTACAAAGGCCACAATTAAAAGTGCTATACCTTGCGACTGTCGTCCCGGCTCAAAAAGCTGCTCGATAGCTACGCCCAGGGTAATCGGCGAAGCCCCAACAATCGGAATAAATGAAGCGATAAAAACGCAAAGGCCAATCAAAACGGCATTTGGAGTGCCAGTAAGAAAACAAGCACCTAACTCAACGAGCGCCTGGGCGAAGCCCGCTAAAAGCGCTGCCAATATGACAGAGCGACAGATGGACTCCAAAGTCCGAAGGAGTTTCTCAGTTTGATTGGGAGAGAAGATGGAATTTCTGCGCACGAAGTAAAGTAATCGGCGTCCATCCACTAGCCAAAAATAGATGCTCAAAATCATAATAATCAGAGCCAAGGTCAACCCCGGAAGATACGAGATCACTCCCCCTAAAAACTCGGTGAGTTTGGATCCAATACCCCCTGCGATGTCACGAAAAGTTGAATTGAGCTCGTCAACAGTCAGAGGCAGATATTCAGTCACAGACTTCATGAATCCTTGGACGCGACTGGAATTTAAGATCGAATCAAAAAAGGCAAGACCCTCACCGGGAACATGAGAAGCTTTAAACATCTGAAGCTGCTGGAAAGCTGCCTTAAGCGTAAAAAAAAGCAAAAAGGACGTCGGCAGAATGAAAACCACCGTCACAGCAAAAGTCAAAAGAACTGACGCAAAGGGCGTCGACAGACGTTTTCCTTCAAGCCTGAGCAAAAGTGGGTAAATCAAAACTGCCATTACTCCCCCCATCACGACAGGGAATAGCAGCGGAGAGGCGATATACAGGAACGCAAGGGTCACCAGGGTCGTGAAAATCCTTCGATTCGTCATGTAGCCTTTCTAATTCGTGGCGGATGAACCACTTAAACTGTCGATTTTCCGTCTTTTACTCGACCCTCTAGAGAACCGAAAGCAAAATCCCAAAATGGGGAACTCACACCCCATCTCGAATTGGAGTCAACGAAATGATGCTGCATGTGGTGGTTTTTGAGCATTTTCCCATACCGAGTCGTAGGTCTAAAATGATGAACTGCGAAATGGGTGTAATCATAAACAAGGTAACCCACTAGAAAGAATGCAAAAAATGTCTCAACCCTTTCAGGCCCTAAGAGCGCCCTACACACCGGAAATAAGATCGCAGCAAATGCAATGCTTCCCATCGGGGGCATGACTAACCGGGTTGGGTCGTTCGGATCAGAATGATGAAGACCATGAATCAGAAAATGTAACTTTTGCGACCAAACACTTTCGCCCTCGTAATGGAAGAGAAAGCGGTGTAGGACGTACTCAGTCAAAGTCCATGCAACTAGAGCGCTGACTGATAAAACCACCATCTCAGAGGACGTGACGTGCCAGACCTTAGCTGAGTGCCAGAGCAGCCACGCGATCACCGGGGACCAAAAAAGAAGTGGTGTAATTGGATGAACGTGAGTCAATTTTTCCAGAAAGGGATTCTTGAAGACCTGGATGCTCTTATAAGGCTTTTGCATAGATGGGTTTAACCATACAATCGCCTTTTGGGGCGGGCAATCACTTTTTTAAAGATTGAACATTCCGGTAAAACTGAGATCGAGGAAAAGTATGAACGAAGTTGGAAGTTGGATAAGTTTTGCAATAATCATTTCTCTAGCAGGAATTATTTTCGTCTTAATGCGTCGAAATCAAGAAGAAAAAAAGCCCGTCGATTTATCCCCTTTCCTTACTCCTCTCTTCAATGAAATGTCAGAGAAGATGATCCGCATGAACGGGGAAGTTCGCGAGGCAGTGGCCGACCGGCTATCTAAGTCCTTTCTCGATACTCAAGAAAGACTCGATCGGACGCTAGCCCAGAACCGCTTTGAGCTTCAAAATGGGCTCGAAAAATCCACTCAAGCATTAGAAGTCAAGTTCAAGTCACTCGAACTTCAAGTCGGCAATCGGCTTGAGACGATTGGAAAAAATGTTGAGACCAAACTCAACGAAAACTTAAAAGAAGGCTTCAAACACTTTGAAAAAGTTCAACAGCACCTTCAGGCTGCAGAATTAAAACTCTCATCTCTCAATACAGTTGGACAATCCATTTCCGATCTGAATAATCTACTCAAACTCCCGCATCTTCGTGGAGGCTTTGGGGAGGCAACTTTAGAAAGAATTTTGTCAGACTTTTTACCCTTAGGAACCTTCGAACTCCAGTATACAATTGTTCCTCACTCAGCAGAACGGGTCGACGCGATCGTAAAACTCCCTAGACAACTACTCCCGATTGACAGCAAATTTCCTCGTGAGCAAGTGCTTCCACTTTTTGAGTCTCAAGACCCTTCTGCACTCGAGGCGGCTCGCAAGACACTTTCAGATGTGATCAAAACCCAAGCAAAATCGATCGCTCAAAAATATATTCGACCCGATCACGGAACTTCAGACATGGCTCTTCTGTTTTTACCGAGTGAGACGCTCTATTTTGAAGTGATCCGAAACGGTGATCTTTTCGAAGTTCTGGCCAAGCTCAAAGTCTTTCCAGTATCTCCAAACACTCTGGCCGTTTCCCTTCGCTCGATTGCCATCGCTCAAGACTACTACGAGATGGCCAAAGGGGTAGAAAAGACCGTAGAAGACGTTAAAAAGGCTCGACGGCACTTCGAACATTTCGAGAAAAAATTTGAAGACATCGGCAAAGGTCTTAAAAAAGCACAAGAAGCCTTTGACACCGCAACGACTCATCTCACCCACTATGAAAGCAGCGTCTACAGACTGACGGGAGAAGAGCGCCTTCAAATCTCAGATCGAGCAGAGAGCATCGTAGGCGACACAACAGCCTAACTCAGTCAGAGTCCACCTCAACATCCGAAAAATGTTAAGATTATTTAAATGGATTCAGCGCATAGCTGAAGATCCAACCCAAAAACCGCAGCCGAGCTCCGTCCCCGTCGCACCCCCGCCCGATAGAAACGGTAAAAATAGAACCTACTTTTGCCGAAGCTCCGCCAAGTTCTGAAAAAGATAAACCTGACTCACGCAGGCGCTTTTAAAATCAGAGAGCAGGAGACTCTCGTTCTCACCGTGAGCGTTTGTGTAGGGATCCTCGACCCCGATGAGAAGTGCAGGCACTCCCCCTAGTGCGTCTGCAAAAGGTTGAACGAAGGGAATACTCCCTCCCGTCCCAATCTTGTAAGGGGCATGACCGTAGCCTTTTTTCAGGGCCGCTTCGGCTGCCTCAAATGCAGGCCCTCTTCCTTCGGTCGCCCAAGGACCATTACAAGCCTCGGTCTTAAACTGGACATCAAGCCCCCAAGGGAGCTGAGATTGGAGATGAGCCTTGAGCTGTGCGAGAACTTGCTCGGGCTTCATCTCGGGTACCAGGCGGATGGTGACTTTAGCCCAGGCCACGTCGTTGATGATATTTCCAGCCTGAAGCCGAGAGGAAGCCTGGATCGCGTTCACCGTTAAACTAGGCAGGCGCCACACTTGAACCACCGGAGAGGGCCCCTGTTTAAGGAGTTGAGCCCCCGGGATCAAGCCAGCCTGTTTTCTGAACTCGGCTTCATCATAAGGGATTTCAGCTAACTCACGAGCCTCTTGTCCTACGATAGGCTTCACTAAATCCAAGACACCTGGGATGGCGATCTGGCCCTGATCATCCACCAAGGCGGCAAGCATTTTCGACAGGGCCATCGCAGGGTCAGGGATCGGTCCGCCCCACATCCCGGAATGAACCGTTTTAGTCAGAGCACGAACTTCAATCTCAAGCCCAACCATCCCGCGCAAGGCAATCGTCAGAGCGGGAATGCCGCAGTCAAAATTTCCAGTATCAGTGAGAACAAGCACGTCTGCATCCATCAGGTGGCGGTGGGTTTTTAAAAACTCACTCAAGTGTGAACTCCCGATTTCCTCCTCCCCTTCTACGATGATTTTAACGTTCAGAGGCAGTTCGCCCACGGTTTCGAGAAATGAGGCAATCGCCGAGGTATGAACGACAATCCCAGCCTTGTCGTCGGCTGTACCGCGCCCATAGAGCCGCATTCCAGCAGGCCCCTCCTTTACGGTAGGTTCGAATGGAGGGGTTTGCCAGAGCTCGGTTCGCCCCGGGGGCTGCACATCATGATGGGCGTAGAGCAGCAAGGTCGGCTTTCCTGGGGCACGGAGACGCTCCCCATAGACGTAGGGATGTGCGCCAGGGACTTTCAAAATTTGGACATTCTCCAGCCCCCTCCGCTGGAGTAGATCTGCCACACTCTGAGCGCTCCGCTCGAGCTCAACCTCAGGGAATCCGGCAAAGCTCACGCTGGGGATTCTCACCAGAGACTTAAGATCCTCCAAAAAAGCTGGGAATTTTTCTTGGAGGTAAACAGCTGCATCTAAAGAGGTTTTGTCCATGGAGCCGAGTTTGCCCCCCCCTCCCTCCCTTGACAAGTAAAAAGCTTCCGGCGACAGTGGGTCAACTCATGAACGCCCCAACTACCCGCGTCAAGCTTAACGCTTCATTTTGGAAGCACCTCAGCTGCGTCCCCTTTTCAGAGGACGTCATCCCTTCCAGCTTATTTCTAAAGCATCGTCACTTCTTGGTCATTGACGTAGAAACCCAGAAACTAGTTCAAGAAGTGGGGGGCTGGGAGCATGTGGACAAACTCGGAATTTCCGTGGCTTGTGCCTACGACAGCAAGACTGATCAATTCCTGAGCTACAGAGAAAATGAGTTGAAGAACCTCATCGACCTTTGCGAAGAGCGCCTAGTTGTCGGCTACAACATCCGCGGGTTCGACCTTCCAGTGATGGTGCCTTACGGGCTAGATCCTAAGCGTCTCGATGTTTTTGACATCATGTACGACCTTGAGACCCTCACCCGCCAACGATTTCTTAAGCTGGAGGCGGTTGCACGCGGAACCTTGAACGCCGGAAAGTCGGCCGACGGTTTGCTCGCCGTTGAGTGGTGGAAATCCGGACAGGTTCAAAAAATCATCGACTACTGCATTCAAGACGTCCGAGTGACTCGAGACATTTTTCAGTTCGGCCGACAAAATGGCTATGTAAAAATCCAACGCTCTGCTGAAGCCGACGCTAAAGTGACTCAAGTCGTTGTTCAGTGGAACTAGCTTCACCTTTTCTTGAACCGTTTTACTGGAAAATCAGTTCAAAATCGGCCATCATGAGGCTATCGACCCCTGATTAAAGGAGAACTCATGAAGAACCAATTCAAAGCGATCCCTTGGGTTTTTACCCTCATCTTAATTTGTACAGAACCATTCAGCTCTGCTCACGGGCCTACGGTGAACGTCAAGGGACTTTCAACCGGAGACCACAAGGGAACTTCCATCACAATCCGTAAGGAAAGTTCCCAAGAATCGAAAAGACCTGAGTTCACGATCTTAAAAGGCGGCCAAGAAATCGAAGGCGAGCCAAGTGTGAACTCAAAAGACGCCTATCAAAACTGGAAAACGGCCTGTAATGAATGGAAAAAAGAAACCAAGGATTTAAACAAAAATAACGAAGTTTTGACATTAGACTGCGGACGCTCTGCCCTGACTAAAGTAGATTTCAGTCAAAAGTTGGTTCGCTCCAACGGGCAGTACCAAATCAAAGTCCGCATGGGAAACACGCCTGAAAAAGCAGAACTCGCAACCACCCCCTCCTCCGTAGATGACGACGACGAGGAAGACGACCTAGGCGAATAAAATAGGCTTTTGAGCAGATGAATCTTAAATCAGGATATTCTCGCAAACGAACTCGAGTCGCCGTGGGAAGTTTTTTCTTCCTCCATGGGTTTTGCTTTTCAAGCTGGGGAGCGAGAATTCCTGACCTTCAGCAAAAACTCTCTCTTTCAGAATCTGAACTCGGCACACTTCTCTTTGCCCTGCCCGTGGGTTCAATGCTCTGCCTCACTTTTTCATCTCAACTCATCGCCAAACTTGGTACGCGGAGAGTCTTGCAATTCTCTATGGCTTTCTACGCCATCGCACTTCTACTTTTAGGTTTTGCAACTAACGTTGTGCAACTCAGTTTATTTCTACTCCTCTTTGGAGTCGCGGGTAATCTAGTCAATGTATCGGTGAACACTCAAGCCGTCGGAATCGAGAGACTCTACCAGAAGCAAATCATGGCCGGCTTCCACGGGCTTTGGAGTCTAGCTGGATTTGTGGGTGCAGCCATCGGCGCACTCATGATGGCCAAAAAAATCTCACCTCTGACTCACTTTACTTTTTCGTTCAGTGTCATATTTGCTGCCGCTTTTCTTCAGTCTCGGGCCCTCTTAATAGACTCACCCAGAGATCGCCACGAAAAAAAGATCCCCTGGCAATGGCCAGACCGCCCTCTCATCTTATTAGGAATCATTACTTTTTGCTCGATGGTCTGCGAAGGAACTATGTTTGATTGGAGCGGAGTTTATTTTGAAAAAGTTGTTTTAGCCAAGGACGGTTGGATCGGCGCTGGTTATGCTGCCTTTATGAGCACCATGGCTGGAACTCGCTTTATCGCCGATCAGTTGAAGGATCGATTGGGCTTTACCCGCGTTCTCCAGGCCTGCGGAATTTTCATTGCCCTGGGACTCTCACTGTCGATTCTTTTCCCCACCTTAGGGCCTGCTTTATTCGGGTTCTTTTTGGTGGGTGCCGGGACCTCTGCAGTAGTTCCTTTCACTTATAGCGAAGCGGGACGTGGATCAAAACGCACAGCAGGCTCTGCGATTACCGTGGTCTCAGCCGTTGGATTTTTGGGCTTTCTCATTGGACCTCCCCTCATTGGTTGGATCGCGGGGGCCAGTAGCCTCAAAGCATCCTTTAGCGTGATCGTACTTTTCGCCATGGCGATTACAGCAGTGGTAAGCCTCAGAGCCCGAGTCGCATAATCGCCATCACTGCACCTGAATGGTCTAGTTTGATCAGAATTCAAGAATACCTTCTGACTCAGATCATCAATACAGACGGCGAATGAAATCTAAGGGGAGCGTAGGGATACTCCCAACATGAGTGAGGAAGCTCTGCCAAAATCGTAGTTTCAGAACCACAGCGACAAACTCCTGCCCCAGCATCAGCCATCCCTTGAACACATCCCTGAACTGCTGATATTACCTGAGGCTGTAATTGATATTGATGTCTCGGTTGTTCAGAATCGAGCAGTGAAGTCCAGATCATCTGAGTGCAACATTGCAACCCAACCCCAGAACAACACAGAGGCAGATACAGATTACAGCAAAAAGGAAGGGTGCAAATCGCGGAAAACTCTAGGGATACTGCAGTAGTGTGCGATAAGCAACGCACGGAATGCATGCAGGATTCGATCCTTTCGCGAGAAACCTGACACGGTCGCCGCATTTGAGGTTTCAATTGATTCTTCAGTTGCTGAGCCTCTGAAATCGAAATCCAGTTTGCACCAAGATCAGATGCTCTTAGTCTTCGAACCAGGTAAAATGAAAAAGCAAATTGATTTCGCATAATCACTTGATATCGATAACTCACAGCCTGACTCGTTAATC
>CANHSO010000061.1 GCA_947463705.1 Bacteriovoracaceae bacterium | reverse complement strand
TAAAATTAATTCATTTTTTCCGACGGGAAACTGGGTCGCGACGAGCTCGTCTACTAGAGAGGTGATGAGTTTTTTGGTCGATTCGGGAGTTTTTTTGAAAAAATAACCCAGAGTGATGTGATGAAAAGGTGGAAGCTTTGACGTCAAGTCAAACTCTTTTGAGATTTCCTTGAGTTTTGCATCCTGAGCTGGGTCGAGCTTAAGCATGAGAGTCAAGGCTCCTCCTGCTCGCGACTGGACGATCTGGACAGCGGGTTTGAAGCGGTTCGAATCAATTTTATTTTTCAATTGGCTGATCAAGGGAAGATTTCGTTCGATAAACCCTTGAAAAGTGAGGGTGCCTGCATCGGCTTCAACAAAAAGATTCTGGGTAGTCATGTGGTAGCTGTGCACAGGCACTAATGAAACGTATTGGTGAATGAGGGTGTGGCTCTTGAGGGCTTCAAATAGTTTTTCAAACTGATCCCGATTTCTGTCTCCTGTGAGGGCGACTACAGTGACGCCTGGGAAGGGAAGGTATTTCCCGTCGGAGTCTATTTTTGAATTTCCCGCAAAAACTTGAGTGATACTGAGCATACTCAATTGAACCACGACGAATTGTAAAATCCACTTTTTCATGAGCAGTTTACCTCTCTTTATTCCTGTGGGGCAATCGTAAGCCGAGGCCCCACGCTGAATAGCGTCCGATTTTTCTCATTCTGTACTAAAAAAGTCAAGATTTAATGAGCTGATTCGTCCGATTGAGCAACATGGCTCGTATTGGAGCTCCTTAAGGCATTTTTTTATCTTAATTATGTAAACTATGTCAGTATATTTATTATGGATTTTAGGGGGAGAGGGCGGGGTATGGGAATGAGCAGGGTCTCGCGAGGAACATCTAAGTTTTTCCCTAGAGGCAGTTTTATAGCTATTTTGTTGATTTTCTGGACTCAGACGGTCGTTAATGCCGGCCCAGTTCCACCTGATCCTGGATCCGATAGGAGTTGTCGGGATCGAGGTGGAGAACAATTTCTCGATTTACCATCATTTTTTAAGCATAAACTCGTTCCTGTTTTAGGTCGGATACCGGCCGAAAAATCAGGTTCGCCTCTCCCGGTTCCTGCGGCTCATTCCTCAATGCATCGGAGCTTGAGCTTTTCTGTAAATGAAGACCTGAAACGAAGGAGTATCAAAAGAACGGGGTACGCAGACCGACTTTTAGATAGCTGGAGGTCTGGTAGTCCGGAGAGTTTAGAGAGACTATTTCAGTCGTTGGAAAATCACATGAACTCGGCCGATTTACCGCAGAGTGAGTGTTCTGAGAAAGACATTCTCTGTTTAGGACTAGAAAAGAGGAGTGTGTCTTATTGTTCTGACGAGGATGTCTATCGCCTTTTCGAATCATTTTTGGCGGTTGAATTACTGAATCAGCCTAAGTTGAATGAAAAAATTTCAGGGATTTTTAAGAAAATTTTTGAGGGGATGAAAAAAATTCAGACGGACAGAGGAAGTGGAACATGGTTCGATGAGGCAGTTGAGGAATGGAGTAAGAACCTTGATCCTACTTCGGTTTTACCGGTGGCTCAAAAGGAAAATATCTTTGATTTGGCTTATGCATTGTCCGCAAATCCTCGCCCCGTTTTACAGATTGATTTTCTGCTTTATAATGCCAAGCGATTAGACAACGTAGGTATTCCAGAAAAAGTGAGGCGAGCACGTCAAGATTTCTATGTTGGAACTTTAAAACCCGTCCGAGGAGATCGCAAAGATAATTTTAATGGGGTTCTCAGGACTCAGTATGGGATTATGAATTTTGATGTGTCAGAACTGGAAGCTCCCGAGGGTACCTCGCCATGGCAGCATTGGGGGCGTGATACCTGCAAGATCACTCCTGATAGCTCGCCCTATAATCGAAATGCCACCCGACTTCGACTTCCGATTGCTTGCGGTGTCTCAGGTTCTTCGACGCTCGTGTACTGGTCAATTTGGGCCTCAAAAGCAGACCTAGACCCAAATGAAATGCGACTGATTACTGTGGCGATTTTTAGTGCCCTCTGTGCCGATGGAGGACATACTTTGCAAGAAGTCTTGAGTGCAGCCAAGTTCAACCACAGTCATGTCGATGCAGCTCTAAAAGCAAAAGAAAGTTGGACTCAGCAGATCTCAGCTGCCTCAGTACATAGTTTAGGTGCCGTAACTGAGGGACTTTCTGGAGATGGGGAACCTAAAAAGTCTGAGGTTTTTGGCGCTTACTACGACGGGTTTTTTAGTCATCTCAAAGAGCCTGCATTTTGGGAGGCGAGAAAAGCTGCGCAGAGCAGACTAATGAAGTACCTGGCCAAGCCTGAAGCGTGTCGCGGCAAAAGGGAGCATTGAGAGACAGAGTGGGGAGGGGTGCTCCGTCCCTTGGACTTCGTCTCCTCCTGCAAGCTCCAACGCCGAACCCGGCTCCAGAAAAACGTCAAATTTCAGAAAAAATATCATACCAAGGCAAACAAGTGACCTTTCCGATTTCTTGGCGACTGGCATCTTGAGACAAGTAATAAATTTTTGGCTTGCCGGGTAAATCCGTAGCCAAAGTCTCTAATTTACGAACCTCCACTGGGTCGATTCTTGGACTCGACTTAATTTCAATTGCCAGTATTTCTTTTCCGCGTCTCATAATGAGATCGATTTCAAGCTCATTACGAGTTTGGAGATAAGAAAACTGATAATCCAGCTCGTGGTAGGAGGAATGGCGGATCAATTCATTGATCACCCAAGATTCGAAGGCCTCTCCATAGGCGGCGGTTTGAGTAACCAGAGGACTTCGAATGCTCCCAGCTAAATAACGCTGCACTCCCCCGTCAAACCAATAAAATTTAGGCGCTTGTTTTTGACTTTTTCTGATCGACGCATGAAAGGGATAAAGCCTTTGGCCTAAAAATGTTTCTTCCAGAATAGAGATGTAAGATTGGACCGTTTTATTGTCCACTCCAATATCCCGTCCAATGGATTCATAGTTAAGAAGTTTTCCATTCATTTGCGCAGATACCTCTAGGAAACCCTTAAATGGAGGAAGTTTCCTCACCAGTTGCTCAACCAGAATCTCCTCCTTTAAATAGATCTGGCAATAGCTCTTGAGTCGACGAATCCGCTCTAGAGGTGTTCCAGCATTCTGAATTCGAGGCAATGAACCCCAATTTAAAACAGAATCTAAATCAAAGTCCTCTCCCAGCTCCCTTCGGGTCAGCGGGTAGAGGGCAAAGAGCGCGGCCCTTCCTCCTAGTAAATTAGCGTGTCCACGTTTTAGTTTTCTGGCCGATGATCCGGTCAGCACAAATCGGATTTTCTTAGTTTCTATCAAACGATGAACGCTATCGAGGAGTCGAGGTACCTTTTGAATCTCATCGATAATGACCCAAGAAAGTTTGTGGTTCTTCTTCAGCAGAAGGCTGATTTCATTTTCAAGCGACTTGGGGTTTTTCATATATCGATCTTCAATTTCTGAATCTAGAAGATCTAACCAAACGCACTCTTTTCGGTCAAAACTCTGCTCTAACCAAGTCGATTTACCTGTGCCACGTGCACCGAACAGGAAGAAGCTTTCATCAGTTTTTACTTTCAAATCTCTATGGAACATACTCCATATTTTGCCGCATTCTATGGAGTATAGTCAAGGAGAACTCCCTGTTCCGTCCCAGCCAAACGACCACACTTTTAGCCACTTCATTCCCACCGGCTGACCGCACCTGTTTTTAGTCGAATCCTGTGACATCTCCTCTAAGGGAGAGCCTTAGAGAAGGTGTCACAGGATGATCAAACAAACGAGGAAGCGAATGATGGAACGAAAAATACTAGAAGCGATTCTACAGCGGAAAAGTAATCGCGAGATCTGTCAGTTATTCAAGACAGGAGCAAGAAAGGTACGCCGAATCAGGTATTTAGCTGAGGATTACGGCTATTTGTAACTACTCACCTAAATTCTAGCGAACGAGAGCCTGCCTTTGGTTGAGGCAGCAGCGTTTATACTTCTTCCCGCTCCCACAGGGGCAAGGTGCGTTTCGTGGCACATCCTGATCGAATGGAGCTGAGAAGGCAGTAGTTAGTGGGACCATTCTCAATGGTAAGGAACCCTGGTGTTTGGGTGGTTCCGAGTTTTTAGGTTCTACTTCTACTTCGACCTCCTTCGGTTCCACTTTCGTCAACAAGGAGGGCGATACTCGCCAATGGTGGCTGCCGAGTCGCCGCTAACTCTTTTTTTTATTTCTCGTTTTCTTGGCGGAGGCGCTCATTCTCTTTACGCAGCTTCTCATTCTGATTAGACTCCCGACGAAGGGCTTCTTCCAGTTGCTTTACTTCCCGCCGCGTTTTGATTAGGGCTTTGTCTTGACTTGACTTGGATGTCCGCTCTCAGTTCCACTCTGTTTACTCAGAATGGCAGTAGTTTAGACAAACTTTGAATTTTATTTTAAGAGCTTACTCGAATTTTCCTGAGTAGTTACATCGCCCCAATCCGATCTAATATTGGCAAGAATATCGTTAAAGCCATCAGAACTCATATTGTTAAGCTTTGGAACAATATGTTACCTTTCCAAAAGGGGGGGACTCACTCGTATGATTTCCTACTTGGCGAAGTTTTTTGACAAGGTTTTATGCAAAAAAAATATCGAAACTTTAGAGGGCTGGGTGGTTCAACTCGCAATCACAGGGATGATCGTCCACCTAGCACTCCATTTTATAAACCAGATTTTTTTCAAAAGTGAGTTCTTTTCAGAAGTCTTAGGACACAACCTCCTTTCTTCTATCTATACTCCTTTTAGTTTTGTCCTTTTTTTGAGGTTTTCTTGATGGTTGTTGCCATACCAGAATCCTTCAGTAAGTCTATCGGTATACAATTTCAGATCATGGCCTTGATCGTCGTGCGCTCGGCCCTGAAAGAGATTGGATCGATTCGAGATATTTCGCAATTTTCTGAAAACTCCACCATTTATATCAACATGGCTCTGGATCTCACGGTTGGCTTATTTTTATACTTCTTAATTGGGTGTTTTGAACATCTCATGGTATCCAAATCTACGAGTTTAAAACTTAACCCAAAACCAGCCCCACATGTTGGTACCTACTCAGTCAAAATTAACCGCTTTATTAAGGTAAAAAAAGCAGTTTCGATTGCTTTAACCATTTTTCTTTTGGTGTTGGCTTTTGTAAGTCTAGGTCGATGGGTCTTAGAAATTCTACATGTAAGTTCATTGCCGGGTATGAGTCAGCTTTCTAACGTCAACTCTGTCTTTTATCTGGATTACTTTTCGCTATTGATTTTCGTTGACGTATTTTTGGTGCTCTACTCTTTAAAGGAGAACACCTCGTTTCAATTTGTTTTCAGAAATGTGGGATTTGTTGTCAGCACGATTATCATGCGCTTTTATTTTGTCAGCCCACGTCCCTATAATTTGGCACTTGTGGTCCTAGGCGTTTTATTTGGTACGATTACATTAGCCATTTCGCGATTCTATCAACGACTGGACAGTCTCAACGTGTAGTAGCGGAGCAGAAAGGGTGCTACGTCCCCCTGATTTCGTCTTACTGGGGTTTTTTTGAGCAGACCAGCTCTGTAAAGACGAGGTGAGGGACGTGTCGGTTGAGTCGGGTTCTCTGGTGTTTCCCCATGAGTCCTTCGAGGTATTGAATATTTTTTAGGGATTGATTTGGGTCGACTGGGTTTGGGGGGGAGAGTTTAGCTCGAGGATAGAGAGTGACAGGCTCAAACGATGACATCCAGGCAAACTCATACGCAGTCCCAAGTCTAAATGCATCAGTGTTTCGAAAACTCAGTGTAAATGATTCCAGTTTGTCGAAGGTATGATAGTAGCAAAAAAGCGTTGCCCGGACTTCTGCAAGGGCAAAAAGTGCTTCATTTACAGTTTTTTTTGAAAGGTCTTTACTGATTGCTTCATTCAATTCGTGGCTTTCGACTGCTACGTAGACTATGTTTTCTGGAATAATATTTCTCTTATCATCAGCAAAGCAAAGATTGAATTGAGCTAGTGCAGCTGACTGAAAAAGTAAGTACGAGTAAAAAAAATAAAAAAATCCCCTTGGAATTCCATTTTTCCCCATAAAATTTCCCCCTGCAATCCGTCCCTGAAGCGGACGTCCCATGAAGATTTATAATGGAAATGAGTTCAGAGTCCTAGTGAATAGTACTGAGCCGCTCCTGAGTTAGGGTGGTCTAGGGGTGTCTGGGTAGTTGACTTTTTAGCTTTTTTCAGGCTTTGTGTTATAAAAACCGATCAGCGGTTACGAAAAGTTCTCGAGTTTGAATGAATTTTAACTTCAATGCTGCATGGCTTGATCTCGCCCTTGCTCCTCGCGTCAGGCTCTGATAGGGAAAATGAACTATGGCAAATTTCTCTCGTTTGAGTTCCGATAGCGTCTTGGCTGCTTTACGAAATGTTCAGGATCCCGATCTGAAAAAAGATCTGGTGACCTTGAATATGATTCGCGACTTGAAGGTGGTTGAGGATCAGAGCTTGGTCTCGTTTCGGGTGGTTTTGACGACCCCAGCGTGTCCGCTGAAGGCCAAAATTGAGAGCGAATGCCGGACTGCTGTGATGGCTGTTCCAGGGGTTCAAAAAGTCGAAATTAAGATGGATTCTGAGGTTAAGGTTCGGGGTGGCAGTGCGCATGCAGCTTCTAACCGAATCGAAGGCGTAAGTCATATTATCGCTGTCTCCAGCGGTAAAGGCGGGGTTGGTAAAAGCACGGTCGCCGTGAATCTTGCAACTGCATTGGCGTTAGAAGGTGCAAAAGTCGGTCTTATGGATGCCGATGTTTATGGTCCTAACGTACCCACCATGATGGGCGTTACCGAGATGCCGAAAATCGAACAAGATCCAGTTCGAGGCGAGGTCTTTATTCCGCCGACGGCTCAGGGGGTTAAGGTCATGTCCATGGGGTTCTTGATCCAGGGTGATCAGCCTGTGGTGTGGCGAGGTCCGATGCTTCACAGCATCGTGAATCAGTTCTGCCATAAAGTAAATTGGGGTCAGCTCGATTACTTGATCGTAGACATGCCCCCAGGCACTGGGGACGTCCAATTGTCACTGGCTCAATTGGTGCCGGTCACGGGCGCTGTTTTGGTGACCACGCCTCAAGAAGTGTCCTTGCAGGATGTAAGGAAGGCCTACCATATGTTCGAAAAAGTCCGCGTCCCAGTGATGGGGATTGTGGAAAATATGAGTTATTTCCAGTGTGGTCACTGCGATACCAAACATTCACTCTTTGGTGAGAATGGCGGTAAGGCGCTTGCGCAGAAATTCCGGGCTCCTCTTTTGGCCCAGATCCCAATCGTTCCTCAGGTTCGTGAAGGTGGGGACGAAGGGCGTCCAGTTGTGGTTCGAGATCCGCAGTCTCCTGTCGCTCAGTCTTTGCGAGAGCTGGCTAAATCAGTAGCTCAGCAGGCTTCGATCCTGGCTTCCGAGGGGGTTGATCCATCTCAAATTATTCAGATTGGACGATTCAATTAACTGCTTAAATTGAGTGCGGCCTGTGGATTGCAAACGAAATCTCTCGGAAAAGGAGATTTTAAAATGGCAACTCAGAAACGATCATCAGGCTCAACGGCAAAAAAAACACAATCCAAGGCGGGGGCGACAGGTTCTCGGCGGCCTAGTTTAAAGGCTGCGGCTCAACGGCGTAAGAAGGCCCCCTCTCGCGCCGGAACGGCTGCAGAAAAGGGGACCACGACCGGGCGCAAGGCTACGTCGGCTAAAGCGGCTCCCGCTAGCAGAACTGGTAGGAAAGCAGGAATGCTCAAGAGAGCCTTGAAAAAAGGCTTCTCTGAACTAGCAAAAGTGGGGAGCTAGAGCTTCTTCAAATCAAATGGGCGCGGGGGGACCCGCAGTTTTCAGGGCGCCCCCTCGTCTTGCTTGTTTTACTCTTCGGTGCCAATTGCCTCAACGGGGCAAGCCTCTAGGGCTGCCCGACAGCGGGCTTCTTCTTCTTCATTCGTAGGTTGCTTGTAAACATGAGAATAGCCATGTTCGTCATTGCGAGTGAAGTTGTCAGGTGCTTCGGTTCGACACGCATCGCAGTCAATGCATTGATCATCGACGAAGTACTTCCCAGGAACATTATCCGACCATTTTTTTTCTTTTTCAGCCATAAACCAACCCGCTTTTTATTTTTTTTCGGAATTGACCCGTAAAGTCAAATCATATTTCGGAGCTTTCGGGTTATACTGAATTTATGTCGATTCAGTCAAGTTCAAGTCAAGGGGGGGGCCTCGCTGCGGAGCTGACCGATGAGGTGATCATCGTGATTAGTGACTGCCATTTGTCGGCGGGGCGATTTTTCGAGGGGCGACTTAACATTCACGAAGACTTCCATTTCGATGATGAAATGTGTGAGTTTTTTGATCACTTCTCGACGGGGGTTTATGGCGAAGGGCCGGGTGGTCCCGTTTCCGTTGAGCTATTCATTAATGGCGATTTTCTGGATTTCCTCAATGTCCCAACCGAGGGCGAATTTGAGGACTCGATCACTGAATCGCTGGCGCTCTCCAAGCTTGAGGCTGTGATCGTTGGTCATCCTAAGGTGATGGCAGCCTTGCGGCGATTTGCCTCTCGACCGGGCAAAAAAATCACTTATTTAGTTGGTAACCACGACGCTGATCTTTTTTTCCCGAAAATCAGAGAGAGGATTACTCGAGAATGGGATCCTGCAGGAAACTACCCAAGTCAGGTCGTGACGCTGATTGCAGATCGTGATCGTGTTCAGCGGCCAGGGGCTTTAGAGATTCATCACGGGAATCAGTTTGAGGCCATTCATGTCCTTGATTTTGAACAACCATTAGTCCATGACTCGGTCCGAGAGCCTGTTCTTAATATCCCGTGGGGCAGTCTGTACGTCTTAAAGATTTTGAACCGACTCAAATGGGAGAGAGAGTTTATCGATAAAGTCAGACCGATTAAAGTTTTTATGATTTTAGGATTTATCCTCGATCCACTTTTCATTCTCAGATTTGCGGCGCTCTCAACGTTTTATTTTCTAAAGACGTTTTTACTTTATGATCCACGACGCCTTTCAAGTTTGAGACGGTTGCCAAAAATTTTGTTCCAGGAGTTTGACTTCCTTCAAGATCTAGAGCGACAGGGGAGAAGATACCTAGATCAGCAATTCGAAGTGAAGACTTTGATTCTGGGTCATACACACAAGCCGATGCATAAGGTTTACCCGGACGGCAAACAGTATCTCAATACGGGAACATGGACTAAGATGATTAACCTCGATTGGCGCAATATCGGCAGGCAGTACTGCCTTACTTTTGCCCATGTGCGGATCCGGGGAGGCGAGGCTCTTTGTGAGCTTCGCGAGTGGGCAGGGGAGCAGGCCCCACATCGAAGATTTCAAGGTTAACGAGGCTCAGTCGTCATTTCTGAAGCGGACCGTTTGGTCGGTGTGAGTCGCTCTGAAGGGCCGCCTCTTGTGTCGGTGATTTCTTCCAGCGTGGGTGTCAACTCAGGACGAGTTTGGAAAGACAATGTGATTATTTGATCGCTAATACGTAAAGTATAAACTAATTTTTTGACGAGTTTGGTTGCATCGATTCGTTCAGCCTCTCTGACATAGATTTTATTGTGGCGTTCAATATCAGTGATTTGAATCGTATTCTTTATTGGAATAATTCCTTGAATTTTGTGTTCTTCAGGAGGGATTTTCATGGAATTCAATGTCCAAATAAATTCCGAAGGGTCACAGTAGATTAAAAATTCTGCCAAGTGAGGCATCAGTCCACCTGAATTGATACGATCAATAGAAAGGAAGAGAGTATTTTTGTGATCTGTACTTTTAATTTTAAAAATAAACTCAGATTGAGCTGGATGGAAAAGATTGGTCCTAGAGATTTCTGGGATAACTAGGCTGGGAATTTTTATTTTTTGAGTAAAGTGAATCTTTGTCTGTGTGTGGTCTTCCAATTTAATGGGGCCAATGAGGTACCATTCTGTATCTTCAATGAGTTGATCACGCAATTGAATCGAGAGCGGGATATAAAAAAATCGGTCAAAGTATCTGGGGATGCGAGCATCCTCTGCGTTCTTTTTTTTAACGTTAATGACGTCATCAAAAATGACTTTAAGAGGAGCTTCAATTTCGGCTTCGAATTTTGTAGCTTGATCTCTGATCTCTTGGATTCTGCCTTGTAATTCAATTTCTTCTTCGTTGAGTTTTTTTGCTTTGTTTAAAGATGACCGAGTGACGTGTGGCCCCCAGTCGACGGATGGATTTGTTGCTGTCGCTCGAATTGTCTCTCGAATGACCTTTCCAAGTTCATCCTTTTCGACTTTTAGTTCATTGAGTCTTTTTGCGAGAGGTGTGATTTGAGTTTTGAGTTTCGTTAGGTTTTCTCTTTCTCCTTTTTTTGACTCGTGCCAAGCAGTGAGCTTCGATAATGCCTCGGGTATCTTGGATTCCAGTTTTGAGATTTCTTCTTTGATTGAGATGGGGAGTCGGGCTTTTCGGTGAGAAAGTGAAAAAGTTTCGTCCCCCAGATCGCCATGAGGATTGAGTGCTAATCGCTCATCGATCGATAAGTATCGTTTTTTGAGTCGAGCGACAAGATTACTTAAGAGGTTGGTGCCATCTAGATGGGTAGGTAAGTGATAGTCCACCATCCAAAACTGATCGGGTAATATGATCTCACCTCTCTGGAATCGAGGGCGCAGGGGATAGTCCAAGATCGTGAAATCCGGCCCGTAATAAAAGGAAAGGGATACCATTTGCGCTTGAATGGTGGTTACGGTTTCGTGATTAGCGAGATCCCGCGAGTGCTGGTGGATTTGATAGTTGGCTCCCTGGCTTTCTGCAGCGGTCGCCACGGGACCTGGTGATTTACTGTAAAAATTCGGAATCACCTGAATAATTTTCGCCCTGCCATACTTTCCAAGGCGATCAATTGAAACTAATCGAGAGCCTGGATATTTGCTTTGGACCTCCATTTCCGCTGCTGCAGTGATTGTTTTGTCGGCTACAGGGGAAGTGGGCTGTCGTGGTGAGGGCTCTACCCTGAGGTCAGCGTCGATTGGGATGAGTGTCTGGGAATGAAGAGAGGTTTTGAGTTCCTCTTGAGAATTTCCAGAAACTTCCATCATTTGAAGTCCAGTAGGAGTTTCGACTGTGAGTCTATAGTAACGCGTGAGAGGCTTGGTGCTGATGACGAAAAAGTAGGTTGAGTTTGGTACTAAGTCCGAAGGCGAAATGACTGCGTGTGCACGTAAAGCGAAAAGAAGTGTGCTTAAGGTATACAAAAGAAATCGTTTTATAAAACCTAACATGGGGCGCTAAGCTACGTAACCTATAAGAAAGACGCAAGGGTAAACTTTGTCTCAGTTCTACCGAAGAGTTAGTGAGGAGGAGTCTCCATGGAAAAATTCTATCGCTGGATTTTAGGGACGTTGTTTTGGACTTTGGCTTTTTTGTTGGCACAGCCAGTGTCGTTTGCAGGACTGACAGGAGCTGGTCTGTTCGATGGAGCTGAGGCCTTTCCTCCTTCTCGATTCGGGGAGCCCCCAGCACCCCCTGTTTACGGGGAGCGTCAGGCGGGATCTCCCATGCAGGAGGAGCTCCGTGAGTCTGAGTCTACGGCTCAAGGTCGGGGTCTGGCTTCGCTCGAAAAACCAGCAAAGCCCTCACTTAAAATCAACGCTAGTTCGGGTGTACAAGAAGTGGCGTTGATTGCCTCAGATCTTGGGTTTTTTCCCAAGACTATTTTCGTTACTCGAGACATTCCAGTTAGAATCTATCTCACAGGAGCATCGAAGAAGCCCCTTTGCATGATGATGGATTCTTTCAATTTGCGTAAGCAGGTTCGTTCTCAAAAAGTTGAGGAGTTGAGTTTCGTCCCAACGCAGCCGGGGCAATATCGATTTTATTGTCCCATTAATGGGGCTGAGGGTTTGCTTTTCGTGAAGGAGTTGAGCTCGGCGGCGCCCATGAGTCGTGAAAGGAATTGACGTGGGTGTTTTTGAAGATTCAGTTGGAACTTTTCTCAGCCCTGTTCAGGCCTATCTGGCCGATGAGTCCGTTTCCGAGGTTTTAATTAACGGCCCGGACGAGGTTTTTATTGAGCGGCGCGGCATTCTTGAAAAAACACCTGCAAAATTTAAGGATGAGCAGGCGCTTCAAGCCGCCGTGCGTAATATTGCTCAATTTGTGGGCCGTCGGATCGACGATGAAAATCCAATTCTAGACGCCCGCTTGCCCGACGGGAGTCGCGTTGCTGCCGTTATGCCACCTTGTTCGAGGAAGGGTACTACTCTTTCAATTCGGAAATTCTCTAAAGGCACACCTTCGTTTGTTGATTTGATTAACCGAGGATCGATCTCGAAAGAGGGTGCACGTTTCTTGGATGTTTGTATTTTTCTGGCAAAAAATATAATTATCTCAGGCGGTACAGGCTCAGGAAAAACTACGCTTCTGAACGTCTTGGGTTCTCGCATTCCAGGGAGTCAACGACTTCTTATTGTTGAAGAC
>CANHSO010000060.1 GCA_947463705.1 Bacteriovoracaceae bacterium | reverse complement strand
GCGGACTCGATTTTTCGAGCGAAGATACTTTTCGGGAGGTCGCCTCTCTCTATCGCTGCGACGGAGTATTCGTCCTTTCAAGCTTTGAGTACGAACTTTTAGTTCGTCACTTTTACTATCCTGAACAGCAGTTATCTCTCAGTCGATTTCACTATCCGACACCTACCCCAGCGCCCAGCTTCGACGAGCGAGCCGGCATGATGATGATCGGAAATTTTAGGCATCCCCCCAATTCCGATGGCGTGAAGTGGTTAGTTCGGGAAATTTGGCCACTGATTCGGCGGCTGATGCCGGAGGCTAAACTGGATATTTATGGCGCCTATCCATCGCGTGAAATGATGGTCCTGACCTCTGAGAAACAGGGTGTTTGCGTGCGAGGGCCAGTTCAAGACCAGTTTGATGCCTTAAAAAGGCATCGAGTCAATTTGGCTCCACTTCGGTTCGGAGCAGGGATTAAAGGTAAAATTTCAGACGCATGGTGGAGCGGGACTCCAACCGTGTCGACGTCCATGGGAGCCGAAGGGATGACTGACTCTTTTTCCTTCGGGGGATGGATAGGTGATACTGCCGAAGAGTTCGCTCATGCTGCCGTGCGAGGCTCCCAGAATTCAGAGGAGTGGAAAGAGCGACAAACTCAGGGCTATGCCCTGATTCAAAGTCTTTATCATAGTGAAATCAATCAAGCCGAGTTGATTCAGTTTTTAGAGAGGATTCGGGCGAACTGTGCATCGAATCGAGCCAAGAACTGGATTGGTTCGATGCTGGGTTATCACGCCTGGAGAAGTACGAGGTACTTCTCCAGGTGGATTGAGGAAAAATCAAAACGCCTTAGCAATGATGTAGGCCAGAATTGACGTGGATGCTAACGTTGGGTGCCCGGGGTAGATGTTTAGCACGGGATTAAATGTGATATTTTTTGTAATATCCCAGCTAATTCCGGGCTCAATATCAACTGGGGCATTTTTGAGGCCCGAGAAGAATCCAGTACCGAAATTTCGAGTGCATTGAATGAGGTCTACCCACAAAGTGGCGGCCAAATGATCTGTGAGTTGATAGTTAGCATAAGGTGCTGCGACAATCGCATACGAGGGCGCATTAGCTACGACATCTGCTGTCGGGACATATCCGCGGATGTAGCTAAAGGTACCTAGGGTTAGTTTTGAAGAGGGTAGGTCATACCTGGCATTAAAAATCGCTGATACTGCTGTGGCCAGATTCCTACTCAAAAGTGTGTCGTATTTGCTTAGAGGCAAATTGAGCGAGAGCCGGGTATCGAGTTTGAATCCATTAGAGTCTACGAGACCAACCTTTGAAATAAATAGAGTTGGATCGAGGAACTGGGCCCTCTGAGTCCCTCCAGTGGGATCAGACCAAGGGAAAAGGTTGAAGTGCGCTACGGCCCCAACAATCAAGTCCTTTCTAATTTTATAGCCAGCCGTCAGGAGATTCTCAAGCATGGCTGGGCTGGTTGCGTCGAGAACCCCGTCGATCCGGGGTTGGAGAGGTGATCCTAGCGCACTGAGGGAAGATCCTCGGTAGATACCAAAGTAGTTGAGCGTGCCATACTCCGAGAGCTTTTCTAAAATTGATTTTTCGTCTGCTGTCGTAGTGAGTTTAGGTGGTGTGCTCTCTGCGCTAGCATGCGGAAAAGAAAAGACGCCGATGAGTGATGCTAAGATCAGAGCAAAGACGGCAAATTGAATTTTCATGATCCCCCCTTAGAGCATTCCAAGTTTTAGCTCCTCAAATTCCCCCTATTTGCAATTTGAGAGCGCATCCCTCAATTGAGTAAAGCACTGAGGTCACGTTAGACAAAGCAAGGTCTTTGCCAAGTCCTGTGCGGGGCAGGGAAATCATTTATTTTCTATGTAATATCATGATTTTAAACAGTAAATTGATTTTAAGTCATCACGAAGGCAGTACTAATGTGCGTAGGCTCCGCGTCAAACGCGCAGTTTTGGCACTAGTTGTCTGGTGTCACTTTAGCTCCAGAGATGAGTAGCAATAAAGTGTCAAACTTTTATACAGGGGCAAATTCTTTAGACGGGTTTCTTATTTGAAAAAGAATAAATTTATATATTTCTTTATCATTTCAACGTCATAGTACAGTGTGTCATTTGGCACCTACCTTGCTAACTCTGTACAGCGGAGTTGCTGTGCTTATGAAGTGGTTGTATTTACAGAGATGTTTCAGGCGGGTAGCATTTGCCTTTTTTTTGCTAACGGTAGTGAGCTGTGGCCAAGCAGTGCGTAACACAGGGTCCTTTGAGAGTTATGTTGAGGCTTTCGAGAAAGATGCGGCTACTCTGAATCGGGGACTTACCGTCAATTATATTGAAATCAAGTTCGGCGAGCTTAATGATGGAACTTTAGCTCTCTGCAGTCTTGGAGTGGGAACTCCATTGATCACAGTCAATCAAAGTCTCTGGGGTAATTTAGATGAGACTCAAAGGCAGCTGGTCATTTATCACGAGCTTGGTCACTGTGTGCTTAAAAAAGGGCATGCGAACCAAGAAATTCGTATCCCGGGGCAACGAATCAAACTCAGTATTATGAATCAGCATCCACTCGATTTAACTGACTACCTAAAATTTAGAAAAGATTATTTAAATGAGCTCTTCAACAGTTCTGCTGGACGGAGTATTTAGTGGCTGGAGATCGGCTTCGCCTCAGTGTTAGGTGGCCGTATTGTTTGGCGTTACCTTGGGTCTTGCAGAGAGTGGAGTTAGAATGGAAAGAACTGTAATGTCATCCGATTGATTATTGCTCCCTCCGAAAAACTGTTCAGTTTGGGTGAGCACTAAATCTGCAAGTGAAATGGCCCCTGGGTTGCCGATATTTTTGGAGATGAGATCGATTTTGCCTTTGATCTCTTCTAATAGTGCCTTTTTCTTCATTTTCTTCCCATCCGAGATTCGAGAATCAAAAAGTCCATCCGTGTACCAGAGAACCTGGTCTCCGGGGTTCAGATCCGTAATTGACAATTTTGGCTCGAACTTAAATGCCTTTTGTCCCAAAGGAATGCTCGACTCGGCGGCCATGGCTTCGTACTGTTTTGTTCCTGCTCGAAAAAGATAGGGCTTGGGATGCCCAGCATTAAAAGTCCACATTTTTAAGCTCTCTAGATCAATTACGGCTAAGAGGGCCGGAAAAGTCGACTGCTCACCGGCTGTGAGTAAAAGAGCTTGATTGAGCGAATTGCTCAAAATGCTGAGGATCTCTGTGTCGGGCCTAAGTGGTTTTTTAACGCGTTGAAGTTCTGCAATCATGAGGGAAAATGCGCTGTGAACTGAAGCAGTAATGAGCGCTGCAGAGGCTCCATGCCCAGTCGCATCACCCATGATCACCACCAAATAGTTTTGGACTTGTGCATAGTGCCACCAGTCTCCTCCGACCTCTGACGCTGGTAGAGACGATCCATGGAGGAGAAGATTCGGCGTGATGAGCACATTGGGAGGAAAGAATCGACTTTGAACCAGTTGAGCTGTCTCTAGTTCCTGCTCCATACGAGCGTTAGCGGCGGTCTTTTTCAGGAGTTGTTGGATTTCGTCGCCCATTCGATTGAACGATTCAGCGAGCGCGCTGAGCTCGTCCCGAAGACCGGTAGATTCCCTGATCTTTGTAGAGAAATCACCCGTTGAGACTCGATTCGTTGCATCGACCAGCTCTTTCACACGGAGTAGAAAGGTTCGAATCAGCAATAGAGTGGATCCGATGGCTAGAAGAAAAATGCTGACACCCAAGCCAAGGGATCTCTTGGCTAAGGCTTTGGCTGCACTCATCGCCATTTCAGCAGGAACCAAGCTAACGACAAAGATATGATTCGATAAGACTTGATCATATCCCATGAGATAAGGCCGTTCACCAATATCAAGCTGATGTACCCCCGAATCAAACTCTGTTTTTATGAGAGCGTCCATGAGGTCTTTTGGGATGGGTTGCAGTGTCGCTGCAAATGCAGGATTTTTGCTGGTAATGATTTGACCCGTTTCATCGAGGACGAGAATCTCAAAATCCTTAGCAGTCCCATCAAAAAGAGGGTGACTCAATTTCATTTGAAGAACGACATACCGGCCTGAGCCGACGCCCAGACCTGCAGTCAGAGTTTGACTCGTTGGATCGATTTGAAGTTGCAACTTGCCAGAGGTCAGCTGCCCTTCTGTCCATGGGAGCTTTGGTGAACCTATGTTCATCCCGACTGACTTTTCAAGATCGAGTTTAGGCTTTTGGTCAATCCCTATTGAAGCATGATAGATGAGCAGAGAATTAGCCTGTAGAAAGTTTTCTTCAGATCTGAATTCTGCTTCGATAGCTGTGGCGTCTTTGAGCTGAATTCTGCCTTTAAACTCGTTGATTTTTTCCAATTCGCTTTGAATTGCTAAAGAAGCGAGTCTGACTTGAGAAAAACTATAGTCGTAAATGTAGGAGGTCTTGTCTTCGATGACCAGACGAGAGCCGATGTAGAGATAACTCCCCAAGCTCAAAAAAAGGGCTCCAGCAATCAGAGCAAGGACCCGCAAGCGAATGGAAAAATTGAATTTGAACATTCCTCAATACCTTTCGGCGAAGGCTCAAGAATCTTGAGGAAACTTCCGAAAACTAACTGAAATGGTTAAGTTACTTGCAAAAATTCATCTCAAAAAAATCTGGTCGGATTCGAATGACCACATGGATGTCGTATTTGGTAGATCGACCATCGTCCTGGGGGTGATTGGCTTTCTTGTTACGCAATTCTCAGGCTTTGGTGGGGCGCGAGAAAAGCAACAGTTAGGCGAGACTGAAGTGCAGGGAGATGTTCTGAAGATGATCGGTGATGCTCGAATGCGATATCGAGACTCAGCGGTGTGGCACGATTTAACGAGCGGCCCTGAAAATTTCATTGCCGGAGACTCGATTTTCACCGCAAGTGGAAGCTTTGTGACGGTGCGGTACCGTGATTTTGAGCCTGCTCAAATTTATCCAAACAGTTTAGTGGTCCTTCATGCAGGAACAAAAAGTGGTGCTTCGGGTGCTGAGAAGAAGAGCCCCTATATCGAGGCTAAAAAAGGAAAAGTTAAGATATTTCTCAATGCAGCAGGTAAGGGTCCCAGAGTTCGAATGGGTGGAAAAGAATATGATTTTGCCTCAATGCATGGGGATTCTGGGGGTGCTATCGAAATGGAGCTGATCTCACGTGGGAGTGGGCAATCCACTGAAGTGGCGAGTTCAACCCAGGTAGAAATGCAGACCAAGGACCTCACTCAGGGGGTGAATACCCCACCCGTCGTAGAAACTCTGACTCCTAGACCCGAGCCAAAAAACTCGATTCCTCGACCAAGTGACAGCTCGCAGGGGGAGATACTTACGAAAGCCAAGGAGTTTAAAACCCAGCAGGCTGATATTCGCCGCTTCTTGAAAGAGACTGAAAAACTGAGCTACAAAGAGAAAGTTCAGGTCGACGTTCCGACCGAGAGCTCTCAGATGGAACGAGAAGTCCTTAGGTCGCTCAATGATCGACTCAAAAAAGCGGGTTTTAAGAGCAAACTTGAGAAGTAGGATTTGTGGGATTTGAGCTAACTAGTGAGTCTCGAGAAGAGAGTTCTCTTTTAGATTTACCTCGATTTGATTCTCTTTTTCCCTTTTTTCTTTGAGCATCTTTTCAAGATTAAGTGCGACCTTGACGAGAACTCGTCGGTTCTTTGCCTGATTTTCGGGGAGAACCTTGCCTTGAGCATCACGATTGGGGAGAAATGGGCGAGCGGACCCGTATCCCACGGCAGTGAGTGTGTCGGGCGCAAATCCGCGACCCTCAAAGAGTCGCACAATCGTTGCGGCTCTGGCGCCACTCAACTCCCAGTTGCTCGGGAAATGGGTATTGTTCTTGATTGGATTGTCATCTGTATGGCCTTCGATGCGGATGATGAAGTCTTTTCCTGAGCTCTTGAGAACTTCCATCAGTTCAAAAAGAGACTTGGTGGCATCGGGTAAGAGATCGGCGTTACCTAATGTAAATAAAATGGAATTGTCGAATGCAATTTCAAGTCCCTTACCCTCCTCAACTAAAGTGAGTTGGATATCTTTACCAACATTCATTTTTTGAACTTGCTGAGTGAGGTCGCTTGCTACTTTTTCCATCGATTTTAGTGAGACTTCCATGTGTTTTGCGACACCCGAACTGATTTCGACCGTTGCGCGCTCACCCTCAAATGTACTGAAAGTGAAGAGCATTGCAAAAAAACCAAAGAGGAGGGTCATGAGGTCTGCGTAGGAAATCAGCCACGGCTCCTCAGAGGTGCTCTCTTCATCAGAGACTGGATCGCCCCACTCCTGGGTCATCAAGATTGAGTTTTCTTGATCGTTCCCGTTTCCCGTCATGCTGCTTTTCCGATCTCAGGTCGAGAAATTTTCTTCCAATCGATACGTTCCGACGTGAGCAGAAATGAGTTGAGTTCTTCGGCGAGTACGACTGGGTTTGTCTTTTTTAAGATCAGACGAATTCCTTCAACAATGATGAGATTTTTTAGACGGTTTTCTTTGGAGCTATCTGCCAAATTTTCAGCAATAGGAATAAATACCAGATTGGCTAAGGCAATGCCGTAGAATGTAGCGACGAGACCAATGGCCATAGCAGGACCGATCATCTTTTGACCTCCTGATTGGCCCAGTTTAGACAAGAGTGTGATCATACTCAGAGTCGTGCCCATGAGTCCAAACGCCGGAGGGAACTTGCCGATCGTCTTGAATTTGAAAACGTCCTCGGTCTGTCGTTGATAGATGGTTTGTGCACGGGTGCGGAGAATCCGGATCAGAGTTGCCTCATCCAGGATCTCTTCAAGCATCAAGTTGACTGCCTCAGTTAAAAAGTAGTCGTTCCCTTCTCTGAGGTGGTCTTCAATTCTCCCCGTTTTGAGTCGGTTAGCTTCTGAAATTGAAATTAACGTTTCAATGAGTTTGACGTAATCCTGCTTTCGGCCTTGAATGACTCGCTTAAAAAATACCCGAAACAGAAGTAGAATTCGATCAATTTGAAACGAAATTGCACCTGCAGCGACCGTTCCGCCCATGACGATGAGTGCAGCATGTTGGCTGAAAAATAAGTCTGAATTTCCGGCGGTCAGTACCCCAAAGGCAAGGACGCCGCCTGCTAGAATAAATGAGATCACAGATAAAAAGTTCACAAAATCTCCTCAATAATAAAAACTCAAACCTGCTAAGCCTCTGAAAATAGATGCGCCCACAGCAATGGTGGAGATTCCAAATCCGAATGAATAACTCACTTGTGCCTCTAGCCCAATGGTTGAACTCATTTGATAAATCAAGCCAGCGTTAGCTCCAACTTCTAGGAAAGCGCTCGTCGTCTGAATGACTGCGGTATATTGCTTGATGACAGCTTGGGAGAATCCTAAATCTGGTCCGACATAAAGCCTAAAATTGGGCCGTTTTCGAATCTCAAAACCATTTTGAATTTGATCATAGCCTCGTGAATTACTCCACACGTAAACGCGAGCGCCAATCCCAGTATAGGCATAAGGTAGAATACCCGTACTAATCTGATAGGCCAAAGTAGCTCGAGCAAAGAACGAGAGATGCCGCGAGGTAATGAGTTCATATTCAACGTCGATTGAGTTTGGAACGCTGAAGGTTCCGTTCGCGTTGTCGCCTAGTCCTGAGAACTTGCCTGACACGAGACCAGCTAAAAGGTGAAATTCCCCACTTGGGGCATCGCAAAGAGCGATCGTTGGAATTACCATTCCGACGATCACTAAACTGAGTCTGAGTAAAGTGATACTAAGCCGCAGCTTCGCCATTACTTCCTCGATACTGTCCCGCAGTCTTTTCGGAAAGCCAGTCAGATAGAGTGTCCTTAGAGAGCTCCCCCACTGTCTCGTTTGTTTGGACCAAAGTTCTGACCGTAGTGATAAAGTCCTTCCAAATGAGTGCTCGTGATTTTTCGATGCGTTTGGTTCTAACCTCGTCGACCTGGATGTTTTGAATTTCAATATCCAAGAGCTCACGGGCCTTAGAGGCAGGCCTACCCACTGAATCGAGTAAAGTGGTTCTCTCCGTGGTATCTCGCGACAGGATCAGCTCGGCACGTCGCGGAGTGGGATACCGATCCAAACAGGTCTTGAGAGCCGCGCTCGGGAGTCTGAGGATGAGTTCTGCAGGGAAGAATTGCTTAGCTGTTGCTTCTAAAAGTTGGAATTCCCCCGCGTCTGCTAACGCTTTGAGAATCATATCCTCGCGATCAGGTCCTAATGAGCTCACCAGTTCCGCAGCTCGATCTAGGAACGGAACTGCCTTTTTCTTATTGCTCTGGGTTTGAATGGCTTGTTTTAGGTTGGCAGACTGAGCTTGAATTTGTTCATCAGAGAGTTGAATCACGGCTGAGGCGAGTGAGTCAGCCAGATCTCGACTCATAATCGAGTAGAGTCGTCCGGCTTGAGCTGTGGGTAAAAGATCCAAAAGGAGCGCCCCGAGATTCACGTCCTGGTTTGCGATTTCAATGCATTCGGCCAGACCAAGACCCGAGAGGAGTTTTTGAAGTTCTTCATCGCTGGTGGACGGCGGAATCAGCAGCGAGTCCACGATCTGAAAGGAGATAAAGTTTTCTGCGATTTGTGAGCTTCGCTCGTCTACTGGGGTCGAGAGAGCCTTTTTCCATTCTTTTCGATCGTCTTCTTTGAGGTATTTGAAAAGCTGAAGGCATTCTGCCGTGGATAAAACTTGAGGGAGAATCACGAGAGCCTCTGTGGCTCCTCTGCCAGGCGACCGCACCCATTGACGCACCAAATTTGCCATTTTCTCGGGGTCCTGAGCCAGGAGAGCTTTGAACCGATCAAAGCCCTTCTCGGTTGTTTCTAACGCAGGAGCTGATCCCGCCTCGTTCAAGGATGTGGCTTGGCCGGGAGTCGGATTGAGCGTCGCCATTCGGGCTTCTTCTGCCGCAGCCTCTCTGGCATTCTGGGATTCTAAAATCGCAGTTTTTCGACTTTCAATTCTGAAGTAGCCATTGAAAGCAGAGAGCAGCACGAGTGACATAAATAAGACAATGATCAGCGTAGCTCCGACTATGGCTACTGGGATCTTGAGTTCACTGATCCACCGAGGAGTATCCCAGGGTTCAGAGAACTGTTTAGGAGTGTAGAGGTCTGCCTTATCGATGCTGGTCGTAACCAGATTATCACCCAGCGCCGCGGTGACACCTTGAGTGAGTTTTGTGATCAAGTCTTTTTTCGTGTCGGGAATACTGGTGTCGATGAGAACGGACACAGTCACCTTTTCGAGTTGGTCAAACAGATTAATGACCCGGAGTTTTCGACGTTCGCCTGATGAGTCCAGATAACTGTCTTCTTCGGAGTCCGCCATCAATGGGACGTCAAAATCTAATTTTCCTAAGTTAATTCGACTATCTTCGGACTCTGTATCTTTTTTATCTTTTTTGCTCTCTGAAACAGCCTGGGGTTCGATTTTTTTAAGAGTGATGCTCACGCTGGCGTTGAAGAGTTTCTCGGGAATGACTTTAAGGATGGCTTGATGAACTCGGTCCTGGATTTTTGTCTCCAGATCAATTCGTTGCCACTCCAGCGATCCCACTCGAATTCCAGGCGTATTGGAGGAGGCTGCCTCTGCTGCCCATGCGAGAGATCCGGCAGGCAAACTCAGCATCACAGTGATCCAAGAGAGGAGAATAACGGTGCGACGCAACGGATTCATTTAGGTTTTTCCTCCCTGCTTCACTTGGGTGCCAGTTGTTGAGGTTGAAGGCGGATTCTTTCCATTAGGAATGACTGGATTTGCAGACACTTCAGGTGGGGCTATTGGGGCGCTGGGTTTGATCTTGAGCGCTACTTCGAGCAGCGACCGCATCTTTAAAGATTCAATATTTTTTGAGTTGTACTTAACAGCCTGACTATAGGCAGTGAGGGATTCCTTGTACTTTTTCTGCAAGTAGAGAATTCCACCCTCGATTTCATAGGTAGCTGCGAGTTGAGGGGCCTCTTTCTGGACTGCCTTAAGTCGGGTCATCGCCTCGTCATAGCTGCCACGTCGTGCAAGTCGTTGGCTTTCAAAAAGGCGATCGAGGAGAGCATTCAGTCTCTCGTGGTCCTCAAAGCCGCTGATTGAACTTAACTCCAGATTCAGTGAGAGATCCACACTTTGAGTTTCTGTGATGAGCGTTCGGAGAGATTGATAGCCCTCTTTTTTGAGCTCAATTAAGACCGGGCCTGCCCCACCGTTTTCTTTTTCGAGTCGTGAGCCCGATGCCAGGTAGGGAGTTTGCCCCAAGAGCTTGGCCTCACCTTTTCCAATGGGTTGAATATAAACGTCTGCGCCAGAGGGAGAGCTTTGAATATTGACCGAGGTCGTCGAACAAGAGCAAAGGAGCGTCAAAAGAGTGGCGAACTTAAGTCCACCTTTCAGCGTAACTGCTTTAACTTCTTGATCTCGTTCCGTCGTCGCCATTCCTTGCTACCTCGAATTGGGAGAGTCAATCGTTGGTCTCCAGTAGGTTCATCGGCGTCGGGCTGAAATTCTTAAGGATTTACTGAGGGGGGTGAATCATGGCGGAGAGGGAGGGATTCGAACCCTCGTTACCCGTTAAGGTAAACACGCTTTCGAGGCGTGCGGATTCAACCACTCTCCCACCTCTCCAACCTGAATTGTGGAAAAGATTAGTACCCTGGTTCGATCTGATAAACAAGCGGTTTGAGGGTAAAAAGAGGGGTGTGGGCCATGGGCTTGTGTTTTGCCTAGATTTTGAGATCCTCATAAAATGATCTCCAAACGGTTAAAAAGCTACTTTGACGATTACCGGGCCTGCCACAAGACTCGTGGAAACCAGGTGACGCACGCCATCGGGATTCCGCTGATCGTCTTAAGTATCCTGGGGCTGTTATCGGAGATTGATCTGGGGTGGGGTATCGCAGGCACCCCGTTTCGGTTCGATGGTGGTGTGGCTCTTTTTGGGGGGGCTGGGCTTTTTTACCTCTGGCTTGACTGGAGAAGGGCTTTGCCGTTCGGGTTGGTTTTGATGGGGACTTACTTCTTAGGTCGCGCGGTTCCGCCGCCCTGGCTTTGGGGGCTTTTCGTTTTTGGCTGGGTTCTGCAAGGGATCGGGCATTACTATTACGAAAAACGGTCTCCTGCATTTTTTAGAAACTTAACGCACCTCCTCATTGGGCCGTTCTGGATTTTTTGTAAGCGATTCGATTGGGATTGAGCAGATTAGCAACATCGATTTTACGTTGTTCATGAAACCCTACGAATGCCCCTTTTCTTTGATTGAAAAAAGAGTATCAAATCCAGATCTTGAGTCGATTTAAAGAGGACAGAATCGCTGGGTCTTAACACAATTCGGGCGCATCTGTCCAATAAGACACAATTGTTAGGAAAAAAAAATTAAACTATCCTATTTATATAGCCGACCTGAATAACCGTGATTAAGCAGTTGATCTCAGGTGTTTTTAAAGAAGCAAAGAAGGCGCCTTAGTGATGATAAAAAAATTTTAGGGCGTGTATTAGGGTTTAGATTCATTTTTGAAGGAGAATGGAAAATGTTAACTAAAAAATCGAATTTTAAGGTAAAAACCCTAGCTTTTCTTAAGCTCCTTTTATTAGGTGCAGCGTTTGGAGTTGGAAGCGGATCCGCTCAGGCACAGTTAGACAATTTGTGTTCTGCGAATGGTTTAAGAGCACATTTACTGGGTGCCAAAGATAGCAAGGCATGCCCTGTTGTATTGAGAGATGTTGGAAGATACAGTAATAGATACGATAACTACTTGGTATTTTTTGATGCGAGCAACCTAAACATTCGGGGAGCCAAAATCAAAGATGAAGAGGTGCGAATTGAGGCTAGGGGTAGGAAAAGTAATGGCCGTATAAATGACATTATTTTCAATAAAATTCCTGGAGGGTCTGGCTATTGGGCGTTCCTGAATCATTTGTATGCGTCCAACGGCGGTGCTTGGATGATGAGTGTAATCATTACTGGGTCAAGTGCTGATAGTGCATTCAGCGTGATGCCAGAGTTACTTCTTGGCAGGGGCACGAATTCTGCCCCCGGAACCCCGGTTAGAACTATTCTATTCAATAGCTGGTCACGTATGTCCTTAGACTCCGATTCAGCGATAAATTCTCATCCGGCAACAATGGCAGATTTGGTTGAATTAACTGAGGCATACGAGCAAGAAATTACTAATGAAAAAAAGAAAGGAGAATACGAATACTGTCTTTACAATGATAATCAAACTTCACCCTGCGCTGAAAAGTCTGATTATGCGAAAAAATACGATGAAACTATTTTCCCAAAATTTTTAAGAGACGCTGGGAGTATCGGACCTGTGGGCCATCTAATTACTGAGGGACTGAATATCCAGCTCTATGGCGGAATGTTTTCGCCACTACTTGGCTTAACCCTCCCGTTTAAATCATGGAATCGAGCCCTGGAAGTACGGGAGTGTGCAAAGTTAAACGGTGCGAAAGGGGAGAATCCAAGTGAAATCGATATTAATAAGGCCAAACTCTACTATGATGGAAAATGGGTTTTCTGCCGGGCCCCAGTTAGAGAGGTTCCTAAAGGGTGGAGTCAGTATGAATCGTGGGGGTCCACTGAGCATACTAACGGTTGTTGGAAAGGATTGGAATCAATTGATTCCGGAAAATGTAATTATGGTTCCGAGCCCGCTCCTCATAGTTGGAGCAATAAGGATAGGGAATGGTGTCACATGCAGGGTCCTGGTCACGATGTATGTAAATTCGGGC
>CANHSO010000059.1 GCA_947463705.1 Bacteriovoracaceae bacterium | reverse complement strand
TCCAAATTTTATACAAGTTTGGGGGTGTCTATGGCGGCGGTGCCACACCTGATCCCATCTCGAACTCAGAAGTTAAGCCCGTCAACGGCAAACATAGTACCGAGGAAGCTCGGCGCTAACATAGCAAGACGCCCCCATTTTTTTTCTTCCAGTCTTTCTTAATCTCCTCACTATGTTAATTTTGCATCATGACTCATTCGGGGAAAACTCTCATCATTAGAATCAGCAGTTTAGGGGATGTGATCCTTGCATCTGCTTCGCTTAATTCGGCGGCACTACCGGAACATGTAGATTGGGCTGTAGCTCAGGAGTTTTCACAAGTCATCGATGGTCATCCGCGTCTTCATACCCTCTACTCCTTTGATCGAAAGTCAGGATATCGCGGATGGGTGCAACTCTGCCGCACATTCTGGGAGCAGAGATACGATCAGATTTACGATCTACACAATAGTCTAAGGACGCGATTGATGCGCGTCCTTTTTTTATTCTGGTCTCTTAGTGACTCATTCTCCGGAAAACAGACGCAGGCTGCTCCAAGATGGAAATCGATTTCAAAACCGAGATTGAGACTTTGGGGCTTTTTTCTTTTCAAGCGATTTTGGCCTAGGCAGCTGCGCCCCGAGCCCTGGGTTCAGAAGTTTGCTAGGAGCGTAGGAGGCTCAGGCTCTGAGCGGCCAGATTTGCGACATTTGTGTGTGCAAGCTGTGCCGAAAAAGTTGGAGTTTGATCCGCCCAGCAGGTGGATTTGTGTCATGCCCAGCTCGCGGTGGAGTGGCAAGACGTGGCCCGTTTCTTCCTATGCTGACCTGATATCCAAATTCGATATTTTTCCTGTCGTATTGGGGACCGCCAAGGATTCCGAAAGCCATGAGCTAGTGAAGGAACTGCAGCGTCGATCTATTGCTCATTATTCCGCTGTTGGAAAGTGGGATCTGAGGATGACAGCTTGGGCTTTGAACCAGTGCCCTGAGGGGTATCTGGGCAGTGACACCGGGTTAGCGCATCTTGCAGAGGCAGTGGGCGCTCCCGCTCGAATGCTCTTTGGCCCGACTCATCCTGAAATGGGGTTTGGCCCTTGGGGGGCTCAGAGTCGTTCGATTCAGACCCCACTTTCTTGCCGGCCGTGCAGCCGGAATGGTAGGTTTTGTTATCGCTTTTGGCAGCCCTATGCGTGTCTTCGTGACTTGAGTGCCGATCATGTCAGGCAGCAGTTCGAGCGGAGTCAGTGTTGATTAGGTCGGCGCGGCAACTCATCGGTGGATACGCGAGAAGGCTTTATTTGGGGCTCCAGTCTGAGGTGGTTGAACCGTGGATCCTAACATGGGCATTTTCTCCTACTCGGCTTCAAAAGGCATCCGAGGGCTGGGCACGTCTCAATTCGATGACGGAACTTCTGCCGACTGCAAGTACATTGGGTAGGATCTGGTTTCATGCGGCGAGTGTGGGTGAGTTAGAGTCTCTATGGCCTCTGATTTTAATCTGCGCTGAACGTGGAAGTGAGCTAATCCTCACTGTTTTGAGTGAATCGGCCGACCGGTCTTTGGATCATTTGGTTCATGAATTAAAATCGCGCCAAATCAAGCCCCTTTTTGCAGGATATTCGCCTTGGGAGGGGAAGTGGGGACGTTCTCTTGATCAGCTTCGCCCTTCTCTATTTATCACTGCCCGATACGAAGCATGGCCGGATCTCTGGGTGAGTTTGAGCGATCGGGATATCCCTCTCAGTATTGTCGCGGCTCGTGACCGGCGATCGTTACGGATTGCACAGAGGCTTTGCCGCTGGATGGGTCGGGCAATTCCTCAGCTTCTGCTGTTTCCCTCGACGGATCAGGACAAGGCAGACTTGGAGGTTAGATTTCCAGGGGCTCGGATTGAGAACGTCGGAGACCCCCGTTGGGACCGGGTTTTTGATCGGGGATGTAGGGGGAGTTCGAGAGCGAGCGAGCTCGTTCAGGCGGTTCAGGGACTTCCCAGGCCTTGGGGAATTTTGGGAAGCGTCTGGTTGGAGGATCTGAAGTTTCTTTTTCCAAAAATTTTAAAACAAAGTGGTACAGTGTGGGTCGTTCCTCATCGAGTTGACTCAAAATATACTGAGTTGATCGGTGACTTGCTCAGTAAGCAGGGGCTGAGAGTCGTGAGGACGTACTCTTCTTCGGCAGCTGCACTTTCCCAGACGTTGAGGGAGGCTGATTCTCGCACTACCGTTGTTTTGGTTAATGAGATTGGCTTTCTGAGTGAACTTTATTCGGCAGCAGATTGGGCCTGGGTTGGCGGAGGTTTTGGCAAGGGCATTCACAGTGCTTTGGAGCCGGCAATTCACGGTATCCCTGTTGCTGTGGGTCCTCGGGGGATTCAAAACTTTCCTGAGGTCCAAGAACTTTCCGGCACTGGACAACTCACTGTAGTCTCGTCTGACCCAATGTTGGAGCGTTGGGTAATGACTGCTAGAGATGCTTCATTCCGGTTGAAATGGGAAAGTGAAGCAAAAAGTAGACTTGGGGCAGCACTTCGAATTTACCGGTGCCTGGAGTCGGGCACGCACCGGACAGGTCGATCCTAGTATTGTTCAAATCTTCTAATCACGGTAGGATTATGAGTATGAGCGAAAATCATCGAACGAATGCCCGACCTAATATTTTTCCTGAAGCTATGGTTCGCCTTCGACTGAGTTTGCATGACGGACACTATGCAGGTGGTCTTGTGGACGGCTCTCGGATGCTTCAGCTTTTTGGTGATGTAGCGACTGAACTTCTGATTCGCTGGGATGGCGACGAAGGTCTTTTTAGAGCCTACGAGTCGGTCGAGTTTTTGGCCCCTGTTTACGCCGGAGATTATATCGAGGCTGTGGGAAGAATTGTAAAGGTAGGGAAAACCTCTCGCGTGATGGAGTTCGAGGCGAGAAAAGTAATTCACCTTTTATCTCCGGCTAAAGGAGGGCTTGCAGATTCTTCAGCAGAGGTTTTGGACGAGGCGCTGATCGTATGTCGAGCTAGGGGCACGTGCGTGACTCCTCTCAATTTACAAAGAATTCATCACCAAGCTTAGGTATCTGAGGTCAAATCGTGAAATTGAGAGATCATTACGACTGGATTGTACTCGGTAGCCATCCTGGAGCGCTTTATAGTGCAAGTTTGGCGGCGAAACTTGGGCTTTCAGTATTGATTGTACCTTACGGACTTCCGAGTCCTTCGCGTCGAACAGAAGCAGGCCTACTTTTTGATCCTGAGCCTAATTTTCTGATGGGAGTCTCGGATGATGGCCTCACTCCAGGCTGGGTTCTCCAGGGGCTTGGCTTTTCTGACTTACCTCCAGAATTTTTAACCTATACGCGTACCCAGAGCCGAGTTTTGCCGCAGGTACTTACTCCTCAGGCTCGACTGGTTTTGGAAACGCAAGAGTCCCTTCCGTTTGAGCTTCAGCGTGAGTTGGGCTCCACTGCTGCTCATCAACTAGGACTGATCTCGGCTCTCAAAATGAGCGAACAAGATCTTTTGTCATTTTGGAGTCATTTGCCAAGTCAGCTTTTTCCTCAAGCGCCAACTCCAGCAGGAGCGAAGCCGCACGCGTACTCGTTCAGCCGGGACTTAAGAGAAACCCGAAAAAAACTAATTCTTAAGGATAAACTAAAATCTAAGAGCCAATCACAAGTCGAATCAAGGTCCCAGACGAAGAGCCGGAGCACTCATCAGTTCTGGTTTGCCGAAAGAGAAACGGTTGGATCGCTATTAGAGCGCATTGGTGTGGGGTCTTTTCAGGAGATTGCTTCTGGACTTTACTCAGGCCTTGCTTCTTCGGCCCAGACTGACCCACTTCTTTTTGATCTTCTCATTCTGTTTCACCTTTCTCGGACGGGTGCAGCTTTTCAAGGGGGATTAACCGCGTTTCGTGGGTTCTTAATCAAGCGAGCAATTGAACTGGGCGCTCACTTCAATCCCGAGAGCAGCTGTAAGCGCATTTTTATTGAAAATCAGCATTTTAAGGGCGTGCAGATGGGTGGCTCTGGAAATATGATTTCAGGCGCTACAGGAATCCTCGGTTGCCCCGTGAGTCGAGTTGATCCGAATCTGATTCAGAATTCAAAGCCTTGGTATTATTTTGGCCAAAAAAAGCGGGATAACTCGGCGAACCCTTCGGGATGGAGATTTACTCTCGCCTTGGGTGTTCATCAGGAAGCAATTCCTGAAAAACTGCAAAACCGTGCATTTTGGCAGGAGAAAGGTGCACCTCTCCTTGAAATTGAAGTGGCCGAGCCAAACAGCCATGAAAACGCTCAGCCTGGAGAACGCGTGATTTTTCTGCGGACCCTTTTGCCATATGAGGTTGAGAGTCTGGATCCCGACTACCAGAGGCGAATTGCAGGACGAATGTTTCGCAAGGCGACTGAGCTGATGCCGTTTTTAGAATATCATGTTACCCAAATTTACCCAGACTTCAGAGCAAGCTCACCAGCAGTGAGAGCACTGCTTCGCACCCAGGCAGAAACTGGCAGGACTGAAGGCCGACCTGATGGAGACGAAATCACGCGCGTCTACGGTTTTTCATCGCTCGATGAAATTCCTGACCCGCTGCTCTGCTATTCAGGTCAAGGAATCGGGCCCACTACTGGGGTCGAGAAACTTTATGCAGCCTCACATGAATCCTATCCCTTTTTGGGCGATTTAGGTGGAATAGTGGCTGCACTTCAGGCCCTATCCGAGGCAACAGGTCGAACGAGATGATGATCCAGGCTTTTTTGGCGCGGGTCAGAGGTGATCGATGAAAATCCTACTCGTCCATCCTGTTCTTTTGCCTCCTCGAGACTACGGAGGTGTAGAGCGTGTGGTTCTCTGGTTGACTCAAGGGTTGGTCGAGTGCGGACATGAAGTTTATGTTGCCGCTGCCCCTGGGAGTCAATTGCCTGAGGGGAGCCACCTCATAGAAGTGCGAAATAATTTTCAGGTCGAAGACTGGTTGCGTATTTTGCCCAAAGGATTAGACGTCGTGCACTTGATGGCGCCGATGGGTGAGAGTCTTTGGAGCGCATGGCCTGTGCCTGCAGTCTTAACCGTCCATGGAAATGGACAGATCGGCGAAAAATTCCCTCACAACTCTGTATTTTTGAGCCGAGACCACGCCCGCAGGCATGGCGCCAAAAATTATGTCTATAATGGAATTAATCCCTCGGAGTATTTATTTGATCCAGCGTCCAAAAAGGACTGGAATTTGTTCTTATCAAAAACGAGTTGGAGCGTTAAGAATGTTCGCGGAGCAGCTCGGTGGTCCAGGATCGCTCAACGGCCTCTGAGAATAGCTGGCGGCAATCGGCCTTGGCTTCTGAGGCTTCAGTGTCAGTTCTCTCGTGCTCTGGAGTGGGTGGGGCCTGTCGCAGGGCTTCGAAAAGCAGAGCTGCTTGCTAGTGCTCGTGCTCTTCTTTTTCCTGTGAAGTGGCCTGAACCCTTTGGATTAGTTGTCGCAGAGGCCCTGATCTCGGGTACCCCCGTCATTGCCAATCCAAGGGGAAGCTTGACGGAGCTGATACCTCCTCATGTGGGTGCCCTACCGTCGAGCGACGAAGAGTGGCTCGAACTCCTGAGATCATCTAAAACCATCGCCCCACCTGAAGTTTGTCGCGCCTGGGCACTTGAGCAATTTCACTATCTTGGCATGGCAAAGAACTACGAAAAAATTTACAAGAAGGTCATCGGAGGCGAGATGCTTCAGGAGACTCAGCCTATGACCCTTGATATTTCTGAAAACCGCGATTGGCGGACCTGAAATTTTTAGCAAAAAGTTTAGGTCGAAACCCAAATACCGATAAGAATCAGGGGAGGACAGAAGCAAGCTGATGGGTCAAGTTGATTTAAACGAGCAGCGATTGCCAGTGCCTCAGTCTCAGTCAGTCCTAGCCCGGTTGAGGCGACGGGGAGGTAATTCGAGCGGCCAAGCTATTACCGAGTATCTTTTTCTTTTAGCCTTTGCTGTTGGAATTTTGATGACGCTGTTCAAGTCCCTAATCGCACCTAAGCTGACTCGACTCACAACGAGTGTGAACCAGAAAATTGAGCGACAGTTTCTCGGCTCTGACTTGCATTATTTCCCTGTGGGGCGGTGACTTGATTTAATTTAGAAGTGTCAGTCAGATGAGCTAACCCGGGGGGATGATAGGGGGTAAGGGGGATAGGGAATAGAGGCGTTAGCCCATCTGCCTGACAGGCTCTATTAAAGCAAGCATAATGCCAAACTATTGAAAAAATAAAATCTAACCATTTTAGGTACTTGTGAAAAGCGCTAGTGCCTGAGAGTGTCTAACTTTTTGACAACTGTAAAATCATTTTTTGACACAGTGGCTTTTGGGTTATTGTCCCGAGCCAGTTCGAACTTGATTTATTTCCTTTCCTTAACGAATAAAATTGTTATGATCCGCGAGGTAGACGGGAGAATCACCATGGATCAAACTCAAAATACGCAGGCTGCATTTCGTCTTGAACCAGTTACTTCACAAAAAGGGGGGGCAAAGCTCTGGAGCTTGACCTTTGACCTTCCTGGCGAAAAAGTAAATAAGCTCAGCCGCAAGGTGATGAGCGAGGTCGAGTCGATCTTAAAGCGCCTTCAGGAAATGGGCAAAAAGAAGGAAATCGACGCCCTCGTTCTGGTTTCCGGGAAGCCCGGTAACTTCATCGCAGGCGCTGACATTGAGATGATCCAAGCCGTAAAAAGTGCGCGTGAAGCAGAAGAACTCTCTCGTTCTGGCCAAATCCTCATTGATCAATGGGAAGACCTCCCGTTTCCCACGATTGCAGCCATTAATGGTGCTGCTCTGGGTGGGGGATGCGAATTCTCTCTCGCCTCTTCAGCCATTGTCATGTCTAACGATCCTGCCGCAAAAATTGGACTTCCCGAAGTTCTGTTGGGCCTTTGTCCAGGGATGGGGGGCTGCGTGCGTCTCCCTAGGAAAGTCGGCTTAGCAACCGCTTTTGATCTCATTTTGACAGGAAAAGCGTTGAATGGTGAGCGCGCCTTCAAAGCTGGTTTGGCCGAGGCTTGTCTCCCGAAAGAAAATTTTAATGAATCCGTTTTTAATTGGGTCAATACCAACCTCCCAGCTCTCAAGTCAGGTCAGCGACTTGCTAAGGAGCCTAAGCTTGGCGGAATGGGCGGCATCGTAGGCGGGCTTCTCGAGAGGACACCTGCCCGCGCTATTGTCTTTAAAAAAGCACGAGATGGCGTAATGGCTCAGACTCGGGGTAATTATCCTGCGCCGATTGAGGCGATTCAAGTCATCCAAGATAACGATGGCGGTTATGGTGAAAAGCTGAGGGGCAAGGAGCGCGACGCCGCGATGAAGCGAGAGGCTCAGGCCTTTGGTCGCCTGGCTGCTACGGACGTTTCCAAGAATCTCATCCGCCTCTTCTTTCTTACGGAAGATTTGAAGAAATCCAAAGGGTTACCTGAAGGCGTAAAAGCAAGAGAAGTGAAAATTCGCCAGGGTGCTGTTCTGGGTGCTGGTGTGATGGGCGGCGGTATTGCGCAGCTCTTTGCAGATAAGAACCTGGCTGTTCGGATGAAGGATCTAAACTCTAAAGCCCTGACCCTCGGAATGCAGGCCGCAACCAAAATTTTCTTTAAACAGCTCAAAAAGAAAAAGATCAATCGCCGCGAGTTGCTTCAAAAGCTGAACTTAATTTCCCCGGTCACCGACTACAGTGGTTTCAAATCCACGGACTTGGTGGTTGAGGCCATTGTCGAGAACATGGATGTGAAGAAGAAGGTCTTCCAGGAGCTCGAAGGTCAAGTCAGCAACGAATGCATTATTGCTAGCAACACTTCGTCCCTCTCCATTTCTGAAATGCAGAAGGTATTTAGCCGTCCCGAGCGTTTTGTCGGGATGCACTTTTTTAATCCCGTTAGCAAAATGCCTTTGATCGAAGTGATTCGGGGCGAAAAATCCTCAGACGAAGCTGTTTCGGCTGTATTTCAGCTCAGTAAGGCCTTGGGTAAAAACCCAATCGTAGTGAAGGACGCTCCCGGTTTCCTCGTGAACCGTCTTTTAATGCCTTACCTCAACGAAGCAGTGTATCTGCTTGCTGAGGGGGTCCCGATCCCATCGATTGACCAGGCGATGCTTAAGTTTGGTATGCCTATGGGCCCGATGGAACTCATCGATGAAGTGGGTGTGGACGTGGGTGAAAAAGTATCTCACATTCTCCATGACGCCTTTGGTGATCGAATGCTTCCTGCTCCGCTTAATAGTAAAGCCGTTGCCGCAGGAAGACTGGGTAAGAAAACGGGTAAGGGACTCTATAGCTATGAGGGAGCCAAAAAGACGAAAGTCCTCGATTCCCAGATTTACGAAATTATTGGCGTCAAACCGATTCCAAACAGCGTCTCGGCTGAAGAGATCATCGAACGCTGCGTTCTGCCCATGATTAATGAGGCGAGTCGCTGCTTGGATGAGAAGATTGTCAGTACCCCTTCTGAGGTGGATCTCGGGATGATTATGGGCACTGGCTTTCCTCCGTTCCGAGGGGGTTTGCTCCGATACGCAGACACTCTTGGACCCCGAACCCTAGTCGACCGCTTGCGTAAGTATGAGGCTCGATTTGGGGCTCGATTTGCTCCTGCACCTGCGTTATTAGCAAGAGCCCAAGATGACCAAAAGTTCTACGGTAACTGAGAAAGTTCAAAAATCATATTCAGAGTCATGGGGTGTTTTCACTCTGTTTAGGGACTTATGGCGGAGTCCTTGGACTTTATGGGTCGGGTTGCGCTACCTCAAGAGCAAGAAGAATTCTCGATTCCTGAGTTTTATTACGATCCTGTCGATCTTAGGTGTGGGCCTGGGTGTGACCGCTATGCTGGTGGTCCTGTCCGTGATGGATGGATTTGAAAACGAGCTTAAAAAAAGGATGATGGCCTCCGATCTGCACATCCTGATTCAACCGACGTCAGATTCGCCCGATTTTGACTCAGGAATGGTGCCAGAGTCTGCTCTGGAGATACCTGAGTTGGATGCTGTGAGGAAGGACCCTCGTTTGCTTACGGGTTTTTGGCCCACCCTTGCAACCGAGGTCATCTTAAAATCAGGTCAAAAAATTACGGGGATTTCCCTCAAGGGAGTTCCTGCTGCTCGGATTGAACTTCTCAAGAGTCAAGTCGTTGAAACTGCTGATCCCACCTTGCTTAAACCAGATACTGGCGCCACGCAACTTCCGGGGATCTACCTGGGGCAGGAACTCGCCTTTGAGTTTGGACTCATCCCTGGGGATACGGTCACCCTGATCTCGCCCACTGAAACCGAAGGCCCTTTGAGCAGCGTACCCCGCCTGAGGCGATACAACGTTCATGGCGTTTATCATAGCGGTGAGCCTGAACAGGAGATGCATGTCGTTTTTACCACGCTGGGTACCGTGCGATCGTTTGTAAGAAAATCTCATGTCATCAATCAATGGGAGCTTTCCGTGAGAGATTTTGATCAAGCTCCCACCATTGCAAATCAGATCCGTAAAATCATCCCTCAGTTTCGAGTACAGGACTGGAACCAGTTGAACTCCCATCTCTTTGCCTCGCTTCGGACCGAGCGTCTTTCGATGTCCATTATTCTCGCTTTTATTATTATTGTGGCATCATTTAATATCGTGACCACGCTCACCTTGATGGTTCTGGAAAAAAAGAAAGAAATCGCCATCCTCAAAACCATGGGTGCTCGAAAAGGCGAGGTGGCTGCTATTTTCGTTGGAGAAGGGATTTTGATTGGGGGTCTCGGGACCATCGGTGGAATTCTTCTGAGTATTTTAATTTGTGGTGCACTCAAACGCTATGAATTGATTGAGCTTCCAGCGATTTACTACGACCGCCATTTGCCAGTGAGTTTTAGATTGAGCTACTTTTTTGGTGTCCCTATCACTGCCGTCTTGATTGTCTTGGCCGCATGTATTTATCCTAGTAAGAGAGCTGCTCGATTGAATCCTCTAGATGGGATTCGTTTTGGTTAACGGCCAAAAAAGGTGATGTCTTTTCGGCCGCTGATATCATGCTCGGCCATTCACTTTTAAATGCTAAACGGTATCAGATGCTTCAGGATGTTCCGAATTTAGAAGGGTATTTGGCCCGCCTAGAGTCAAGGCCAGCTAGACAGAGAGCAAACCAAGATTAGCCTGATCGCGCTCCAGAAAATTATTCTGGAGCGCGGAATTAAAATCTTTAAAAATAACTTACGATCTAAAGAATTGGCAATGAGTCGCTTGAGCTGAGCGAATCAGATGTTATCGACTAGAGCGCAGAGTCATGAGCTTTAAAAAAGTCATGAGGCCGATGATGCTAGATACCCAATGTCCGACATAAATCCCTGACTCGTGAGGATTCGCAGTAGGAATGACGTTAAACCAAAGGGCATTTGAAAAAAGGAAAGACCCAAATGCAGCCGCTAAAAAAGAAATTTCCCAATTTTTAAACATAAGTTAATTCCTATACGATCTTTCTTGGCGATGTTGACTCTTCCTCTGCAGGTGACGAGTTCATCGCCTCTCTCACTAGATTCAGAGCCGAGATAATTCCGACTAGGCAAACCCCGCAAACGATTAGACCTACCGTTATGATTAGTTTTTCATCGTTACCCATACCCGTCATCATGGCCTAGGAATAGCCACCCGTCCACTCATTTTTATACGCTCGAAATAACCGAAAAAAATGGGATGACGTCGCGGTGCGCGACTGCATCTGCCTTGGAACGAAAATTATTCCATCATCAGATTCTTTTAAGCCGCGTCGGGTAATCGTTCTGATGCCCCGTGGATGGGGAGTACTATGGTAAACTCGGTTCCTATTCCGACTTGAGATTGGACAGAGATGCCTCCGCCTTGTCGTTCGACCTCAGTCTTTACGATGTGAAGTCCCAATCCGGTTCCTTTACCAACTTCCTTCGTTGTAAAAAAAGGCTCGAAGATCCGTTGAATGACCTGATCAGGCATTCCAGTGCCCGTATCTCGAATTTTAATTTTGACGTGCTCACCCTCAGCATGAGCGGAGATATTCAGTTGCCCACCGTTTGGCATTGCATCAATGGCATTGCTGATCATGTTCATGAAGACTTGGTGGAGACCCACAACACTGCCGAAAACAGATAGATTTGGATCGACCTCATGGATGACTTGAATCGAATCCCTGAGTCTTGGACGGAGAATAGTTTCGACCGAATTCATGACTTCCATGAGCTTTAAATCGTTGAGCTTAGCCTGGTTCAAACCGCTATAATTCCTCAAGCTCTTAATAATATCGAAAGTGAGCAGAAGACCCTCGTTCATGATTTTGAATAGTTTTGTAGCTTTGGATCGAGCTTCGGAAGTGATTCCTGAAAGCACCAGGTTCTCAAGGGGTCTGAGGGAGCCGTAGACATAATTGAGAGAATTATTGATTTCGTGTGCGATTCCGGCTGACAAGGTACCCAGAGAGGCCAGCTTTGCCGCCTGAACCAAATCGGCCTGAGTCGTTTTTAGTTCTTTTAGAGTGGTTTCCAAGTCCTCACTCTTCTTTTTAAGTTCACTTGTCTTTAATTTGACCTCGAGTTCCAAGTTAGCTTGGAGATAGTCGCGCTCGCGGTAGGTTTGGGTGATTCTCTCGTTCACATAAAGAGCGAAGAAGAGCAGGCCCCCGACTGCACCTAAGTTAAATATAGTGTAAGAGGGGAGTAGGCCCGTGACCACGGCAATCTCGTTCAAATCGGCAACGAGAAAAATGGTTAGACTTAAGAAGACGAATAGTGCTCGACGGTCGAAGCCTTCTCTTATGTACTTTCGTACGAGCTCGATCTCACATGCGATATTCACCAGGATTGTACCACCGAACGGGAGTGTCGTTCCGAACTGGACTACGTCTCCGGTGCTCCCGAGGACTATGAAAACAAGACCGACTACGATATTGAAAAAGTAGATCCGGTAAAACCTCTTAGAGAGGTATTGTGTCAGTCTTAACGAGTTATAGAAAAGGGCTAGGCCCACCCAGACGCTAAAATCAGCGATTTTGTGGATTGTGAGCATAGTCCCAGTGATCTGGAAATAGCCCGCCGTAGAACCAAAGAAATACAGCGCAAAGCCGAGACTTCCCAGAGTAATTGATGCCATCAACTCATTAGGAACTCGGCCAAAAAACAGCACTGCACTGAGCAAAGCCATGATCGCCAGGCAGCCCGCTGCAATCAGGTTAAATGTCTCGTTAAATAGATTGAGCTTAGAATGTGAAACTAATCTTGGAAATTGGCTGAAGCGGGCAAAATATTCTGAATAGCTATAGCCACGCCAAGTGAGAACCTTGCCGCCTCGAACCATTGAACATGGAATCTCGGGCGCTCCATAGAATGACCAAACGCTTTGAAACTTACGCTTCCCGAACTCCCCAATTTTAGTACCGTCCAGGAAGATATCGTGAGCCCCATGGATAATAGTGGGGAATTGAATGGTGCTGAATTCATCTTGTGAGCACTGCTGAACGATTTTAGAAGATTGGACTTCGACGGAGCTGACTCCGTCGGCTTGCTTCCAATTTTGAGTAATCGTCCAGTCGCCCCCATTTAAGTCTACTTGAGGAGAGTTTCGGACTCCCAGGAGAGCTGACAAACTGAGTAGTAAAGTTGCGGTCAATTTTGCGACTTGCATCTGTTGTTCTCATTTTTCTGGAAGTATTTACTCTTTAGTTCGATTATATTCTGATCCTTGACTCGATCGTCTGGCCTAATCAAGACTTCAACAGGAAGTGATTGTCCCTTGAGTTGGATCTGGCCGAGGCTCACGAGATGGACAGGCTTGTTTTGGCAGGCTTGAAGAAAATCTCCTGATAAAACGATATTTGTGCCAGGTAGATC
>CANHSO010000058.1 GCA_947463705.1 Bacteriovoracaceae bacterium | reverse complement strand
CAGTCGTTCAATCGCGACTTCGCGTTCGAGCTTTCACGGAGGTCATGGCCCCTTCTCTGAGTGGTCAGGTGGGTACGATTCCAAACCCCGAAGGTGGAGTTCTCATTCCTTCGAACTTCTTTGGTATTGCTTGGGCGGATTACGAACTTAAGAAGAACTTCAGGGTCTTTTATTGGCAAAGGGCGATGATTACATTCGAGCCTTTTCGAGGCGAAAACTACTTTCCGCGAGATCCTCGGTTTGGGGTGCGTTGGTTGCAGGTTTTTGATGTGCCTGGATTGAATACGACTTACGATGTCTTCTTGCAGCCGAACATCACTAACAACGGCATTTCCAATCTTAACATCCTGGAGTTTGGCTTTCGCACCAACACGAGTTATTCCATTCCTCAGAGTCGATTTAATATTGGGCTAGTTCAGGAATACACGTCCTCTTATTTCTGGGGCTCGGGTGCTCGCTCTTATGGCTGGGTCTCTCCTTGGGCGAGCTTTGATCTTAACCCGACCTTCTATTTGATGTCTTCGATGGTGATGACGTTTACGAACGCTCGCGAAGACCCCTGGCTGAGATTTAAAGACGATTGGCCCTGGACTCCTTACATTCAAACGGGAATTGGGGTCAACGTGAACGATAAGCTCTCTATGAACTTACTTCTCAACAACCACCTGACTGCACCACTAAATATGCATAATAGTTGGGCTTCCATGTGGATGAGTTATTCATTGCTTTGATCCATTTGTTAAAGTGAGTCTTGCTCATTCTTCAGCCTGCGCAGTGCCCCTGACTTTATGCCGTTTGAGCATTTCAAAGAGTGTGCTTCTGGCCACGCCCAGAATCCGTGCAGCCTTTGCTCGATTTCCCTTGGAGAGGCGCAGTGCCTTGAGGAGCATGATTTTTTCCATTTCTTTGAGGGTCAAGACAGGCTGTCCGAGCTCGAGTTCAGGGCGCTCAGAGATATTCTCAGGGCTCAGGAGAAACTCGAAAGCTTCCTCATTCAAAATGGGACTGAAAGCACCGGCAAGGCCGCTGGCGCGCTCAACGGCATGGCGGAGTTCGCGAACGTTTCCTGGCCAGGAGTGAGCCTGAAGGCGTAGGATCGCGTGGGGAGAGAGTCGTCGATCCATCTCAGCTGCAAACTGTTGGGCTAACGCAGCAACGTCATCAGGGCGGGTACGCAGCGACGGAATCTGAACCGTAATAGAAGCTAGGCGGTAGTAGAGGTCTCGACGAAATTTCCCTTCTTCAACGAGCTTGAGGAGGTGTTGGTGAGTGGCGCAGATGAGGCGTACGTCAACTTTGGAGGGGCGGTCAGCACCTACTGGGCGAATCTCTCCATTCTCTAAAAATCGCAGCAACTTGACTTGGATATCCATCGGGAGATCTCCGATTTCGTCCAGAAACAGGGTGCCCCCGTGAGCTTGGAGGAGTGCACCAGGACGGCTTTGGTGAGCGCCGGTAAAGGCCCCTTTTACGTGGCCAAAGAGCTCGCTCTCGGCGAGGGAGAGGGGGAGCGCACCGCAGTGCAGGGGAACGAATGCGCCTGATTTTCTCGGACTCCAAGCGTGGATCAGGTGGGCGAGGACTTCTTTGCCGGTGCCTGTTTCACCTGAGAGATAAATGGAGAGCTGGGTTTCAGCCGATTTTTTAGCGTTCCAAAGTGTTTTTCTGCCTGAATCCGTTTGAGTGATCCAGGGGCGAGTGCCTGAGGGAAATTCAGGAAGCGGGCTCAGAGTGCCACGCCTTTGGAGGGTGAGTCGAGTCTCACCGAGTTGGAAGGGAATGCCGATCGGAAGGTGAGCCTCGCGGACACAAAGATCGCCTAGGCGGCCCGCAGGAGAGGTTGCAGGGATTCTTAGCCAAAGAGGTGAGGCGTGTTGGCTTTCTCCTTTGGATAAGACGGCAGCTTGTTGGGCTACCGTAGGATCCTTAAGTAAGATGTCGCAGTGTTCGCTTCGACCGAGGGTGAGTGGTGTTTCTGGGTTGAGTAGTTTAGTGCGACATTCACCCGTGGGGTCCTCGATTTTCAATTGTAAGCTCATTTTTCTCTCTCCTGATTTCATTTAAACAATGCAGCGGAGAGAGCAAGAGCTGTACCAAAGTGGAAGTGATGAAAATCAGAACGTTTTTCAGACGTTTGAACTCTTTTTTAGTTCAAATTTGGTCTTTTTTAGCTAGGAATGACTATGAGTCTTGGCCCAATCATCGCTATTCACTGCGTGGTCTGGCTGGTCTCTATAGAATTAAACCTATCCTGACATCCTAAAATCTCCGGCTCTTTAGCCTGGAGGTGACTAACTTGGATCCCTATGAAACCTGAATATTTAATTACTCTCGCTGACCCTGCCCAAATCCCTGACTTATTTCGAGGACCCTTTCTCAAGGGACATCGGGAGCCTCGGCTTGCTGTGGTAGGTCGCTCGAATGTGGGCAAAAGCACTCTGATTAATGCACTCTTGCAGGCGAAATTAGCCCAGGTGAGCAAGCAACCGGGTAAAACTCGCGCAATTCACTTTTACCTTTGGAAAGTTATCGATAGAATTATAGCTGATCTGCCTGGGTACGGTTATGCCCGGGCCTCTTGGAGTGAACGGGATCGATGGGAGGAGTTTATCCGTCATTATTTTGACACGGATGAGAACCTCGAAGGTGTGATTTTGTTGTTGGATGCTCGACATGGTCCAACCGAAGCCGATCTGGAGGCGATCCAGTTCCTCAGGGGTAGGGAAGTTTTGATGAAGGTGGTTTTCTCCAAGTCGGACACGCTTAAGACTCAGTCGATGCGCGCCCAAAGGAAAAAAGCCGCGAGCGAGGCTTTAGGGAAGCTTGGAATTGCCGCTGACGCGATTTTTTGGGTTTCGAGTCAAACGCGTCAGGGGTTACCTGAGCTCATTCGGGAAATGAAAAAGGGGTGGGAACATGCCTAGTTCCTTGGTTTTTGCTCTGTTTGTTGAGGTGTTGCTGATTGGGTTGGCGGGGCTGCTTTTGGCTCAACCTGAGTTCGTGTTTAGGACGATCGGTCGGCAGTTTCGAACATGGGCGTTTGGTTCGGGGTGGTTTATTCTAGCGATCCTCTTTGGATGGTCTGTGGTTTTGGGACGTATTCTCGTGGACTATGAGATTTTCATCCGGATCTAGGTTGAAGCCCAAGACGTTGAAGCCCAAGTCGAGCAGAAAAAGTTCGCGCCAAGTTGAAGGCTTAGGGTCTATTGGGGTTGTCGCTCCGTCTGCCAAGGTGCCTCAGATCGAGCTGGACTTGGGTGTGGCGAAAATTAAGGCAGCCGGATTTAAGGTAGACGTCCATCCCCAGTGCAGAAAAACTCACCTCTTTTTTGCCGGAACCGACGAGGAGCGCGCTTCGGCTCTGATCGACTGCGCAAAAGATCCTGAAATTTCCGTCATCTGGTGTGCTCGGGGGGGCTCGGGAGCTATTCGTGTTTTACCTCTCCTTGATCGTTGGAAGCCGGCTTCTCGAGATCGTTCCCGTAAGCTCTTGATTGGTTACTCAGACGCCACGGCCCTGATGGATTACGTCCATCGGAAATGGGGTTGGTCCATTTTGCATGCCCCAATGCCGAGTATGCGAAAGTTCAGCGTTTTAGAGAGTGCCGACTGGACCGCCATCCAAAGTTGGATTCGCAAGGAAAGGGCGGCTGCTCCCTGGGAGGGGCTTAAACTCGAGTTTTGGACTCAACCCCCTAAAAAGAGGATCTCCGGAACTCTGATCGGGGGCAATCTCACCGTATGGAATGGCCTCTTGGGAACTCCTTACGCGCCGAAGCCTGCCAAGAGCCTCTTGTTTTTTGAGGATATCGATGAAGCCCATTATCGCATTGATCGGATGGTTCAGCAGCAAATCCTTTCAGGTGCTTGGGACCAGGTTCAAGCCATTGTTTTAGGTAATTTTATGAACTGTCGGGACTATGCTCCTTCAGTCTTGAAGTCCCAGCCTCACTCTGGCGACCTTGATCGCCTTTTGAATGCTCCGACTCCAGAAGAACTTCAGCCCCTCCGCGCCACGCTGGAGCAGAAAGAAGGACTGAGAAAGATCTGGACTGACGTAGGGCAGCGCCTGCGCATACCCGTTGTCTTTGGTTTGCCCGTGGGTCATGGTCCCGACGTTTCTCCTTTGCCATTAGGAGCAGATTACCGCTTAACTCCCGAGGGGATCTTGGAGCTCGTCAATTGGGATTGGTTTAATGACTGAAGTGATCTTTTCCATTGTAGATTTTTCAAGAGTTTGGTAGCTGTTTGCAATCTTTTGTTTTCTACCGTGGCTCTGTGGCGGAATTGGTAGACGCGCACGACTCAAAATCGTGTATCCTTACGGGTGTGAGAGTTCGATTCTCTCCGGAGCCACCAAAACAAAAAAAGCTCGGCAACAGCCGGGCTTTTTTGCTTTTGGGGGGCGGTTGGGTTCTTCGGTTCTTCTCGCTTCATGGTGCGCAGAGATCCCTAAATACTTAGTTGTTCCTGATGGGCTGCGTGTTTATCTTTTCTCCCATGCCAAGCAGCGTAGGTCGAGATGAGCCCAGGAATGATAAACCCTCGATAGCCGAGTTGAATAAAGAACCAGGTGCCCAGAGCGGAGCCAACTACAAACGCTAGAATGGATCCAAGACGAACTAAGTTAACGCGAGTCTCTCTGTGAAGGTGACTCGGGTTGTTTCGGTGGGTGACAATACGTGCCAAGCCCAGCCCTAAATCAGTAGTGATGCCTGTCAGATGGGTGGTTCTTATAGTACTTCCGCTGCCGGTGGTGACGGCCCCATTTTGAAGGCCGCATGCGAGGCAGAGCAGAGCAAGGAGAACATAGACTTGCTCAAATTTTAAAAGTTGACCAAATCCTGCCAAGTGGGAAAGGATCACGATCCCATCTCCAGCTGAGGCAAAAAGACAAAGAGCGCTCAGTCCCATGACATAGTCAAAATGGGGTCGCTTCTTGAGATGGATCGGGCGATCGATGAGCATTCCTGAAATGAATGATCCGATAAGAAAGAAGAGCGGGACTGAAAGAATCCCGATTGCTGATTCGGGTCGATCATCGATAAAATCGACTCCGAATAGAGTCGCGAATCCTGTGACATGGCTGACAAATTTTCCCGTAGCTAGAAAGCCCCCGGCATTAATACTGCCGGCGTTAAAACTTAATAAGTACCAATGCATGATCGTACTAAAGGACGAAGTCTCGCTGAGTCGCTGTTTGAACATTTGAACACCCCTTTTATGAATCGTAGCACTCGAAACTGGAAAAGACATCTCGTCTCTCAGTGTGTCCTTTAGTTATCGAATTTTATTATTAATGGTGTCTCCCACGTAAACGACGCCAGATTGATCCACTGCAATCCCGCTTGGCCAAGCAAACGTCGCTTGTTGCAGAGCGCCATCGTTTGATCCGCGAATGCCATTTTGTCCCGCATACGTAGTCAATTGACAGGTGAGAGGATCAATTTTTCGAATCGAATGATTTGCTGTATCTGCCACATAAATATCATCCTGACTATCGATCGCCACTCGATTTGGGTGAAAAAACTGTGCCACGGAGCAACTTCCATCGGTTGCTCCCGCAGTCTCTGTGCCTGCAAAGTTTTGAACAAATCCATGATCCCACTTGAAAACATCACTGAAATTAAAACAACGGACATTTTTCGTGAGTTCAACATACGTATCTCATCTCCAAACGAGTGCCTTCAATTCTGCCTCTTGCAGAACTTGCTGAGAAAAAAAAGAGGGTCAAATTCAACACTCCTAATTTTAATAACGAAAGGAATGATAAATTAAATTGATCAAATGAATGACCTAGGTCAAAAATGATTCATCACCCAATCAGAATCTTTACTTTGGCAATGCGAGGTATCTTGCGTTATTTTTCGCGGGCGATTAATTTATTTGATTAGATGAATTCACTATTAAAACCTGAAAACTAGAGTTGATCTGAACGGGGGAGTTCTTTCATGGCTGTTTCCATGATTTTTCGTGATAGGCGTTTCGCACCATTGATGTGGACGCAGTTTTTTGGGGCACTCAATGACAACGTATTGAAAAATGCTTTGGTCGTTCTCTTGGTCTTTCGCGGAGTTGAGCTTTACGGCCTAAAGTCCGAATCTTTGGTCTCGTTTTCAACATTGGTTTTTATTTTTCCTTATTTTCTTTTTTCAGCTCTTGCTGGGCAATTGGCTGATAAATATGATAAATCCAAGATAATTCAAGGAATTAAGCTGGCCGAGATTTTGATTATGGTTTTGGCTGGACTAGGATTCTATCTCGGACAGTATGTTCTCCTTTTTTTTGTGCTCTTTCTCATGGGATTGCACTCAACTTTTTTTGGTCCAGTGAAATACAGTGCTTTGCCTGAGTTGCTCAATGAAGAGCGCCTGGTGACAGCCAATGCCTATATCGAGTTGGGGACGTTCTTAGCGATCCTGATGGGCACGATGTGTGGAAGCTATCTGATTTCAATCTCAGGTGGTGTCTATCTAATCATTGGAGTTCTTTTTGCTGTAAGCGCGTCAGGTTACTTCACTAGTCGTGCGTTGCCTTCGATCCGGGCCGCTGATCCTGGACTTCGGCTCGACTTTAATCCCTGGCGCCCGACTTGGAAAGAGTTAAAGAAGTGCCGTGAGAACCGGTCTTTGTTTCATGTGGTTCTGGGTATTTCTTGGTTCTGGCTTTTGGGTGCTGTGATCTTAAGCTTATTACCTATCATTGCTACGCATGTGATTCATGGTAGTGAGCCAGTGGTTACCGTTTTTTTGGCTGCGTTTTCTATTGGGGTAGCGGTCGGTTCTATTTTCTGTGAAAAAGTTTCTTCTGATCAGGTTGAAATGGGTTTGGTTCCCTTTGGTGCGCTTGGCATGAGTTGCTTTCTTTTGGATCTTGCCTGGGTGTTGTCGTCTTGGGAGACGCCTCAGGTTCCGGTTGGAATTTATGGCTTTTGGTCTCATCCTCAGTCGATCCGAATTTTTTCAGATCTCTTCGGGGTCGCTGTATCAGCTGGTTTTTTCTCAGTGCCGCTCTATACGTTAGTACAGCAGAGAAGTGATCGTGAGAATCGGTCCCGAGTGATCGGTGTTAATAATATCGTGAATTCTTTATTTATGGTGATTGGCTCTGTGTTTCTGATGGGGCTCTATCAGTTGAAAGTTTCGATCTCGATGATTTTAGTGATCTTCTCAGTTCTTAATCTTGCTGTGGCTGTTTATACTTATTTTTTGGTACCAGAGTTTACGTTGAGATTTTTAGCTTGGACTTTATCTCATTGTTTTTATCGTGTTCAGATTCAAGGTGAAAAAAAAATTCCTCGGGATGGTCCTGCAATTTTAGTTTGTAATCACAGCAGTTTTGTTGACTGGCTCATTGTTTTCGGACTGGTCAGGCGGCCAGTCCGATTTGTGATGTGGTACAAGTTTGCCAAGATTCCAGTCTTTAGGACTCTCATTCAACATGCTGGCGTTATTTTGATTGCCGGCAGAAACGAAGATCGGCGCATTCTGGAGCGTGCATTCGAGCAGATTTCAGATGCTCTCAGTCAAGGCGAGCTAATTTGTTTATTTCCAGAGGGTGGCCTGACTCGAGACGGTGAGATTCAGGAATTTAAGCGAGGCATTGAGGTGATTCTGAAGAGCAATCCCGTTCCTGTCGTACCGATGGCACTTAGCGGACTTTGGGGAAGTATGTTTAGTCACTCGGGTTCTCGGGTAAAAGCTCGCATCAAGCGAAAATTCTGGCACCCTGTTGAGTTGAGAGTAGGCACGGTCTTAGAGCCGGAGCTGGCGACTGCTTCGAGCCTAGAGCTGAAGGTCCGGGAGCTTGCGATGCCAAGGGGTGCCAAGGGGGACGGAGCCAATTTAGGTCTCAGTTTCAGCACTTACCCAACTCGGCGTTCTAAATTCGGTTTGTATAAGCTTTTTAGTTAAATGAGTCGGACTAGAGAGAAGGGGGGCCAATTCAAGCTCCGTCCCCAAAGTTCCCCTAATAAAGGCTGCCTGTAGGCACTAATTGCGACTTCAGTTTGATACTTCTGGAATGCTATTGAAATTTCTAAGAATTAAGAATGGCGCACCCGGAGAGATTCGAACTCCCGACCAACTGGTTCGAAGCCAGCTACTCTATCCAACTGAGCTACGGGTGCGTTGAGGGGATTCTTATCATCGATTGGTGCGCAACTCAAGCGGCATACAATCATAACATCGTTTTGATTGGAACTGATCGGGGTGTTCGATTTGAATGGTGGTGTGGACAATGCCGTAGTTACGCTCAAGGTGGTCGTTCGCTGCGAGAAGTACGGTCTCAGGGGTATCTGTGATGAGGTGCACGCTGAGGGCAAGACGGCCGCTGGAAACAGACCAGATGTGGAGGTCATGAGCTTCGCGAACGTTGGGTAGGGCTTGGAGTTCTTTCTGGATTTGTTCGGGATCGATGTGGGCTGGAGTGGACTCCATCAAAACCTCAATGGCCTCTTTGACTAGACCCCAGGAGCTGACTAACATCAGACCTGCAAAAACGATGGTAATGATCGGGTCGATGGGGCGCCAGTCTGTGAGCCAGAGCACGGCACCCGCAATAATGGCGCCGACGCTGCCCAAGGAGTCGGCCAGAAGGTGCAAATAGGCGGCACGGACATTGAGATTCTCGTCCTTTGCGTGGTGCATGACCCACATGCTCACCAGATTGGCGATTAAGCCGATCACGGCGACTACAAAAACAACAGGGCCTTGAACCTCGGGCGGGGACTGCATCCTGATGATGGCTTCGTAAATCAAAACTCCCGAGATCAACCAGATCATCAGGCCACTGATCAATGCCCCTAGAATCTCAGCGCGATGGTAACCAAAGCTCATCGAGGGTGTGATGGGACGTCGAGCAATCCAGAGGGCAAAAAGGCTCAAGAGCATTGCTCCTACGTCAGTCAGCATGTGAGCAGCATCTGAGATGAGTGCCAAACTGTTAGAAAACCAGCCGCCCACAAATTCTACGACCATGAATAGAATGGTGATCACCATCGCCTTGACGATGGCAGCAGGTGCTTTTCCCCCGTGGTGGTGATGGTGGGCGTGTCCGCCTCCAGCGTGCGAGTGATCGTGTCCGTGAGGGTGAGAATGCGATTCGGTTGGGGCCATCTCGTAATTCTCCTTGAGTGAATTGAGTTTTAGGTTTTTGTGATCTGTTGCAGGGTTCGTGCGGCAGATAAGCAAGCAGCAGCCGCTTCTTTGCCTTTGTTTTCTGCAGCGTGGGCTGAGTCTGTTGCGCTGCGAACTAGGGCTTGTTCTTCGGTGTACGTGGTTAAGATCCCAAAGCTAATTGGGATTTCTGAATGAAGCATGGCTTGCATGATTCCAATGGTAGCACCCAGACTTATAAATTCAAAGTGGGCCGTGTCTCCTTTGATGACACAACCTAGGCAAATCACTCCGGCATATTTTTTGGTCTTCGCGAGAGCTTGTGCTAGGAGGGGAATCTCGAACGCACCGGGGGCTGAGTACATGTCCTGTGAGGCAATTCCGATTCCGTTTTCTTTGAGGTAAGAAAGGGCTCCTGACTTAAGTCCGTTACAAATTTCATCGTTAAACTGACTGACGACTAATGCAAAGCGAAGCGACATGAGAATTACTCCGATTCTTTTTTAAGAGAGAGGGTGTGTCCTAGTTTTTCTTTTTTAGTTTCAAGATAGGCTTGATTGTGGGGATTGGTGGGCATCTCGATGGGGAGCTGCTCGACAATGGTGAGATCATAGCCCTCAAGTCCGATCACCTTTTTTGGGTTGTTTGTCAGGAGGCGGAGTTGTTTGACGCCCAGGTGCTTGAGGATTTGGGCCCCGAGACCGTAGTGTCTTAAGTCGGCTTGAAAACCGAGGTGATGATTAGCTTCCACGGTGTCCATGCCCTGATCTTGAAGGGCGTATGCCTTGATCTTGTTCCCTAGTCCAATTCCTCGACCTTCGTGGCGTCTCATATAAACGAGGACTCCACTTTTGCTCTCACCGATTTGCTTCATCGCCGCGTGCAGCTGAGGGCCGCAGTCACAACGGAGTGAGCCAAACGCATCGCCCGTGAGGCATTCCGAGTGAACCCGAACGAGGACCGGATCTTGGATGGGGCCGTGGACGAGTGCAACATGTTCCGTTCCGTCAATCAGGCTGCGAAAGACGCGCATTTCAAATTCGCCCTGAGAAAATTCTGTCGGCATCTTAGCAGTTGCGACTTCTTCGATGAGGCTCTCTCGCTCCATTCGCCGAGCGATCACCTCTTTAATGCTGACGATTTTTAGATCGTATTTTTTCGCAAAAACTTTGAGATCATCGAGGCGGGCCATTGAGCCGTCCTCGTTCATGATTTCACAGATCACGGCAGCCGGGGGGAGCCCTGCCATCTTGACCAGGTCAATGGATCCTTCAGTGTGGCCGGCTCGGACGAGTACGCCACCGTCTTGCGCTTTGAGCGGGAAAATATGCCCAGGAGATACGAGGTCAGAAACTCCTCGGTTCGGATCAACTGCAGTTCTGATGGTGTGGGCTCGATCGTGCGCTGAAATTCCCGTTGAGACGCCTTCTTTAGCCTCGATTGAGACGGTAAATGCCGTTTGCTTGGGAGATTGGTTGCGTGGTGCCATGGGGGTGAGCTGTAATTCCTCGGCTCGGCTGGAGCTGAGGGAAAGGCAAATTAAGCCCCGGGCGTGAGTGGCCATAAAGTTGATCGCCGCCGGAGTCACGTGCTGGGCGGATAAAACGAGATCTCCTTCATTTTCTCGATCCTCGTCGTCGACGAGAATGACCATTTTTCCGATCTTTAAGTCCTCTAAGGCTGCATTGAGGGTTGGCATAGGCGCTCCACGTATTTGGCTAAAAGGTCTACTTCAAGGTTCACTTCGTCGCCTGGCTGAAGGCGGGAAAGATTGGTATGGGTCCAGGTGTGCGGAATCACCATGATTTCAAACTCGTGGCGCTTGTCGTCCAGTTGGTTGATGGTCAGGCTCACTCCATTCAATGTAATCGAACCCTTGGAAATGCAATAACGCGAAAGTTGGGCGGGAAGTTGCCATCTCATTTTGAAGCTCTCACCCACTGGGGTGACTTCGATGAGTCGGGCTTTTCCGTCTACATGGCCTTGAACGAGGTGGCCAGAGAGGCGTGTGTTGAGGGTGAGGGCGCGCTCCAGATTGACGGACGAGCCTTCTCTGAGTTGGTCTAGGTTTGTTTTAGCGAGCGTCTCTGCGCTGATGAAAAATAGAACGTCGGAGGTTTTAGATGTCGTGAAATCAGGAGATTGTGAAAAAATCGTGGCGACAGTCAGGCAGGCGCCGTTCACGGCGATGCTATCACCCAGTGCCACGTCCACAAAAGGACAGGGTAGAGTAATTTGGAGGGAGTCTGATTGCTTCTCGAGTCGGGTGATGACACCTTGGGCCTCAATGATTCCGGTAAACATGATTCTCCTTCGGATTGAGATGGGGATATCACAATTTGAGAATCAATACGAGATAAGGCGGCTGGGGGGCAATTTGGTTTTAGGTTGAGATGTTAAAGTAGACTGAAAGTGTCTCCCTTTGTCTGGATTCTAAAATCGATGGATCTTATAGGAGCCTTCGTACAATGCGGGAGCTTTCCCTAAGTGGGTGTCTAAATTGCCGTGACCGAGACCTGCGTCCTCTCCCACGTGTCCGAATAAATAATGAATTGAAAAGTCTTCTATTTTTTTAGGGAGGGATGGATTTCCCAGGTGGGAATCTTTTCGATTCCACGTCGAACCTCGATTCCAAATCGTATAATGAATTGAAAAATCTGCGAGAAAATGATGATCTCCCACTGCATTGATAAAATTATGTGCACTCTTGATTTGGTGTTCAATGCGTCTGATCCCGGTGCTTGGGAAAGGGGGGGTAACGAGTTCATTGAAGAAGGTTTGATTGATCAGTCGGACACAGGATTTTAATTGTTCACGGTTGACTTGAATTTGGCTGATTCCGCAATTGGGAATGCCATAGGTATGTGCCAAAGTGGCTACAGCATCAATCCCAACCCAAGCGTGTGAAAAGAAAGCGAGTTCATGATGATCTAGATTTTCACTCACTGAGATGACTCGTAAAGCAGGTAAATAGTGCTTCGCAAAAATGTCGCCAGTCTCCTTCCAGATTTCAGGTTGAGCTAAAGAGGTGTTAATCAGGCGCTCAAGAGATGTTCTTGGGCTGACAGAGGGTTTGAGTTGCCTAAAGTGTACAGGGAGTTTGCCAGCGGGGAGTAGGTGAGGAGGGAGTGGAAGCAGGAAAAAAAATCTCAGAAATTCGAGATCATGATTGGATAGCACGATCTCGAGTGGAACTTGAGATAACCTTAATTTTTCCAGGATTTTAAGTGTGAAGAAATCGTTTGCACCTCGGTCGCATAGAATATCTCCAATGAGTCGAATCATGGGGAAAACGGGTTCAATTTGAATGCGGTCTAAAATCGCCCGAAAGCGGCCAATTGTGTCCGGATCCAGGCTTGAAGTGATAGAAAAAGACTCATTGTCATAAAGTTGAAAGAACTCTTCATAGTCTTTGGGCGAAATTCTGATCACGCCTTCTCGGACAAGAAAGTGCAGGAGCTTTAATGCGTTTCCATGGAGGTCTCCTAAGGTCACTTCTTGTGAGGCTTGATGTCGTCGAATCTCTCGAGAGGTAGGAGGAATTGAAATATCTACCGCATCATCGGTGAAAACTAAGCTCGTACCTTTGGAGCAAAGCAGGCGTGAGAATAAGACGTGAGAAATGGTGTGGTCCGGAAGGGCCTTCAAGTGAACTGGACCTTGAAGGGAGTTTACGATTTTTTCATGGTTGATTGTATCTAGACTATAGTTAAAGTGTGTGGTTCCAGGAGTGAGTCCTTCAAATCCTGCTTGGAGGCAGTAATTTAAGGCAATTGCGTCCATTTCTTGGGTGATCTCCTCATTGCTGAGCTTAAGGTGGTTTAGTTTGTAGTCCACTTCATCGGAACTAAAAACAAAAAGAGGCCGATTTTTAGCAAGATCTACCCACTGGCACCAGGCAGGTTGAGTTAACCCTGCAAGAGCGCAGAACCCTAAGAACAAGAATGAAGCCAGAGAAGCCGGTTTCTTAACTTTTTGTGGTTTCAAAATAAACTCATGCCTT
>CANHSO010000057.1 GCA_947463705.1 Bacteriovoracaceae bacterium | reverse complement strand
CTCAAATGTCCGGCGCAAAGCTTCCAATGCCTGGATCATATTGTCACGACCAGCGAGTTTTGCCCCCCCTGCGTCTGCTTTAAATTCTCGGTAGCGCGAGAACCAAGCAATCACGATGGAGCCGAGAAGCATGAAAACGACCTCAAGAGCCATCTGAACCATCGCAGACAAAAAAGGTGACATTCCACGGTCTCGATCGTCACGGTCGCCTCTCATCGCTTGGGAGATGGCAAATGCTATGACGCGAGACAGGAACATCGCAAAGGCGTTTACGATCCCTTGAAGAAGGGTCATGGTAACCATATCGCCATTCGCGATGTGGGAGATTTCGTGACCCAGAACACCCTCAAGCTCCTCGTACCGCATGCGATTCAGTAAACCAGAGGAAACGGCAACCAGGGAGCGCGACTGAGTGGGGCCGGTCGCAAAGGCGTTAATTTCAGGGGACTCGTAGATGCCCACTTCAGGCATTCCAGAGAGATGAGCGGCTCGGGCGAGTTGATAAACTGTTTGAACCAGACGTTGAAGCTCAGGGTCGCGGGTATTCGGGTCAATCACCTGAACGCCCATCATCCATTTCGCCATCACTCGAGAGAGCGCCAAAGAGATCAGAGCACCGCCCATTCCCCAAACCAGGCAAAAGGCCATCAAATTTCCGTAATCAATCCCTCTGGCCGTCAGATAGGGCTGAATGCCCAAAACATTCAAAACAAGTGAGAGTGTGACGACAACCAAGAGGTTGACCGCCATGAACAGGACAATTCTTTTTAACCACGCCATACTTAACTCCTTTTCAACAAGAGGCAGCTCATGCCACTCACAGGGACTTTAACCCTATAAGTGGTTTCGTTTTCTCGGTTGTCAACTCCAAAACCGGTTGCTAGAAGCCCATCCAGGCTAAGGCAAAAACACCACACGACGCCATGATACAATAAAAGCCGAAATACTTCCAACGACCGGATTCCAGCCAACTCGAGAGCCAACGCAAGGCAAAATACCCGGCAAAAAAGCTAAAAAACATCCCCATCAACCCGGGAGTGACCATCTCACTCCAGTGGACGTCAGAAGTAGTGGATTTCATCAGTCGATACAGTTCTTTCAGTACCACAGGAGGAGTCAGAACCACCGCCAAGGCAAAACTAAAATCTTCAGCAAGAGGGCGGGAAACGCCTAAAAGCATTCCGGTAGAAATGGTCGAGCCCGATCGCGAAAATCCACGAAAAGGTAAGCAAAGGCCTTGGATCATGCCGATCCAAACTGAGTGAGCCAGGTTCAGGGCTTTTCCATTTTTTGACGGGCTTGACTCGCGCATTCCAGTCCAAGTAATCAATAGACCCACCCCGAGAAGGGCGGCTCCGATCAAGGGCAGACTTTTAAAAAGAGATTCGATCTCCCCTTTTTCATGCCCGAGAAGCTTCTCCAAAATGACCACTTCAATCCCTTTTTTAAGGGCCAAACCAATCACACCGGTCACAGCCGTGGCGACCAAAACCCTTTTAAAAAACTCGAGGTCCAGCTTTTTCCACCGGGGCCAGAAATACAGCAACACGGCACCCATAGTCCCCGTATGGAGCATCACGAGGAGAAAGGTCATCGCAGGGCTCGACGGATCGAGACCCATCATCTTCTCCGCCACAATGACGTGAGCCGAACTTGAGACAGGCAGGAGCTCTGCAGCGCCTTGTACAAGGGAAAGTAAGATGATTTGTAGCCAGTTCATGCGGGTGTTCTCCAGGCGAAATTAGGCCAGAAAATCGCTCATTATGCAACCCATCAATTGCGGCCGGTTTTGCTTGCGATTTAAGCAGCGGTTCGCTAGTGTTTCATGGACAAAAAACGAGGTGATCATGTCAACGCAGAATACGACTCAGAACTTGAACAGTTTTGGCACAAAAGCCACGCTCTCCGCCGGAGGCAAAAACTACCACTACCACTCCCTGAAGAATTTTGCTCAGGCCACAAAAACGGATCTAGCAAGACTGCCCTTCTCCCTTAAAATTTTGCTTGAAAACTTACTCCGCCAAGAAGACGGCGTCGCAGTTAAAAAGAAAGACATCGAAGCACTGGCTCGATGGAACTCCAAAGCTACCCCAAACGATGAAATCCAATTCATGCCAGCCCGAGTTCTTCTCCAGGACTTCACAGGGGTTCCTGCCGTTGCAGATTTAGCCGCAATGCGTGCAGCTCTTAAAAAACTGGGCGGTGATGCCAATCTCATCAACCCACTTCAGCCCGCCGACTTGGTTATCGACCATTCGGTCCAAGTCGATGCCTATGGCACAGCTGACGCATTTCACATCAACGCCGAACTTGAGTTTGAAAGAAACTCTGAGCGTTACCAGTTTCTCAAGTGGGGCCAAAAAGCATTCCAAAATTTTAGAGTCGTACCGCCCGACACCGGAATCGTCCACCAAGTCAACTTAGAATACCTTGCCCACGTCGCAATGACCTCCAAGAAGGGTAGCGAAGAATGGGTGTATCCAGACACTCTCGTCGGCACGGACTCTCACACCACGATGATCAATGGACTCGGCTGCCTCGGTTGGGGCGTTGGCGGAATCGAAGCGGAAGCCGCGCTTCTCGGACAGCCTTGCTCCATGTTGATCCCACATGTCGTTGGGTTCAAGCTCTCCGGACAGATGGCAGCGGGCACGACAGCGACTGACTTGGTTTTAATGGTCACTCAGATGCTCCGCAAAAAAGGCGTGGTGGGCAAGTTTGTTGAATTCTACGGCCCCGGCCTCAGTCAACTGACTCTTGCGGACCGAGCGACGCTAGCCAATATGGCGCCTGAATACGGTGCGACCCTCGGGATTTTCCCCGTGGACTCCGTCACGACGGACTACCTCCGACTCACCGGACGCGGAAATACTGTTGCTCTGGTAGAGGCGTACTTTAAGGAACAAGGCCTCTGGTATGAAGCCGGACAAGCCGAGCCCGAATACTCAGACCACCTGGAACTTGACCTTTCTCAAGTTGAACCCAGCCTTGCAGGTCCCGCGCGACCTCAAGACCGCGTCGCGTTAGGCCAAGCACGCAAGTCATTCCGTCAAGCCATGCTGACTCTTTTCCAAAACCAACTCAAGGAGGGAGACACTCAAGCTCAATCCGCTTGGGTGGACCAACCTGCTCGTGGCGGCACTACTCCTCCTGAGCTTGCATCGGCTCACCCTGACGCTTCACTCGGGCTCCTCGGGAAAACCATCGCAGTCCAAGAAATGCCAGCGCAATTCAACCTCTGCCACGGATCTGTCGTAATTGCAGCAATCACCAGCTGCACCAATACCTCTAATCCAAGCGTTTTGATGGCTGCAGGCTTGCTCGCTAAGAAAGCCGTCGAAAAAGGCTTAAAAGTGAGGCCTTGGGTGAAAACCAGTTTAGCTCCTGGCTCCAAAGTAGTCACCGACTACTTGGCCGAGGCCGGCTTGCTCCCGTACTTGGAGCAGCTCAAGTTCAACCTGGTTGGCTATGGCTGCACCACCTGTATTGGAAACAGCGGACCTCTGCCTGATCCGATTGCTAAAGCAGTCACCGACGGTGATTTAGCTGTCGTGTCTGTTCTCTCAGGAAACAGAAACTTCGAAGGTCGAGTCAATCCACACGTCCGAGCCAACTACCTCGCCTCTCCACCTCTGGTCGTCGCTTACGCCTTAGCTGGAAATATCAACATGAACTTGGCAACTGACCCGCTGGGTGCAGACTCCAAGGGCCAACCCGTCTATCTCAAGGACATTTGGCCAACCTCACAAGAAGTTGCTCAAGCAGTCCAACAGCACGTGACTGCTGCTCAATTCACCAAGAGCTATGCTGACGTTTTTGCTGGTTCTGAAGAGTGGCAAAAGCTCCAAATCCCGACGGGAGACCTCTATAAATGGGATTCCTCCTCGACCTACATCAAGGAACCTCCATTTTTCGAAGGGATCACGGCACAACCTGCAGCGCTTAAGGATATCCGAAGTGCTCGAGTTCTCGCCCACTTGGGAGACTCAGTCACGACGGACCATATTTCACCTGCCGGTTCAATTGGTAAATCCACACCTGCTGGTAAGTACTTGGTCGAACTGGGCGTACAGCCCAAGGACTTCAACTCCTACGGCGCGCGACGAGGAAACCATGAAGTCATGGTCCGAGGGACATTTGCCAATATCCGCTTGAAGAATTTCTTGGTGCCCGGAATTGAAGGCGGCGTCACCCGCCATCTTCCCTCCGGCAAGCAAATGAGCATCTACGATGCTTCGATGCAGTACCAAGCCGATGGGGTTTCGTTGATCGTGCTCGCAGGCAAGGAGTATGGCACTGGATCCTCTCGTGACTGGGCTGCCAAAGGTCCTAAGCTTTTGGGTATCCAAGCTGTGATCGCCGAAAGCTTTGAGCGAATTCACCGCTCCAACTTAGTTGGAATGGGAATCTTGCCTCTGCAATACCTACCGGGCGAGTCTGCGCAGACACTCGGACTCACAGGAACTGAAGCGTTTGAAATTCTGGGACTTGGAACTCTTCAAGTTGGCCAGAAACTCGAAGTCAAGGTCACCGACGAAAGCGGCAAATCCCGGACCTTAACCACTCAAGTTCGCATCGACACTCCAAATGAGCTTGAGTACTTTAAGCACGGCGGAATCTTGCCTTACGTCCTACGCCAGTCACTTAAATAACTCCTAATTAAAGAAACCTGGCTGCTGGATTGCTCTGCGCTCAAGCAGCCAGGTTCTCGATCTCTAAAACCTCTGAATTGAGGACTTTTGGGCTTTTACGATTGAAATCCAAGGCCCAGCACCCTTGAAGTCAGCCCCTCTCCATTGGCCGTCAGCTTTGACGTTTACAACCCCTATTATTTTAGTTATCGTTCGCTGGGGTAGTGAATTCAATTTCAGTGGAGCGATGCTGTATGGACAAAAATCGAAAACTAGAACTCATTCAGCGATCTTTGGGGATTCGTCATAAACTCAAAGTCCATGAAAGCATGAAATCCCCCGATACGCACGAGGAGCTTTCTTTAATGCTCCTCTCAAAATGGGAGCTCGAGGATGAACTCAAAGCGATTGAAGACCTGATCGCCGATGCTCGCACCACGAATGTCACCCGAAAAAAAGAGTTCCTGACCAAAAATGGCCCCATTCGCGAGGCAGAATCCAAGCGAAGAACCCTAGAAGCGATCACCACCAAAGAATCCTCCAGCGCAAACTAGACAAAAATCGATTCAACAGACTTTACAGGGATGAAAAATTCGGATCTCATCGAGTTCTCATCAGGAGGTCGTCATGGTGATCAAGAAAATTGACTATCGGGACCCAGGAGCGCCACAGGAGTTTGCACGCTCGCTTAGGAAAACGGGCTTTGCCGTCATCAGCTCCCACGGCATCTCAAAATCACTGCTCGATACGGTCTATCAGGACTGGGCAAAGTTCTTTGAAAGTCCATCGAAGTTCGACTTTCGATTTGACGCTGCGAATCAGTCTGGCTATTTTCCGTTTCGCTCTGAAAATGCCAAAGACTCGTCCGCAAAAGACTTAAAAGAGTTTTTTCAAATCTACACCAAGACACCTCTCCCCGAGTCAGTGGGTCCTGCAACTCTCCAACTCAGATGGCTCCTGATCGAAATGGCTTCGAAACTCCTGAGCTGGCTCCAAAAGGAAACCCCGGAAGAGGTCAAAAAGAAACTTTCAATGCCTCTCTCGGACATGATCCAAGAGAGCGAATCAACTCTGTTTCGCGTTTTACACTACCCTCCCCTACCCAAGGATTTGGAACCGGGGGCGGTGCGCTCTGCAGCTCATGAGGATATTAATTTAATTACTCTCCTCCCGGCAGCCACCACTCCCGGCCTTGAAGTCAAGGACACACGGGGCAACTGGCTTGCTGTCCCGTGTGAACCAGGCAATATCATTGTGAATGCAGGAGACATGCTCCAACTCGCGACAGACGGGTACTACAAATCCACCACCCATCGAGTGATCAACCCCGCTGGTGAAGCAGCGAAGATCTCTCGATATTCTCTACCACTTTTTCTGCATCCTCGAGGGGACGTCCCATTGAGCCCAAGCCTGACAGCTGCAGAATATCTGGGTCAGCGACTCCGGGAAATTGGTTTAAGAAAATAGACTCAGAGCTTTTTGAGAAAAGCTCTGAGCAGGTCAATTTATTGACACTTAAAATTCATGGTGATTTTATAATCGTCATTAGTGTCGCCCCGTCCAGTGGTATGGGTGGGTCCACCCGACGCAAACAATGCAGTCGCTACACCCGCAACAGTTTTAGCAGTCTTATCAGCACCTTGATATTCAGACTTTTGATCGACCATAACAAAGTGTTTGCCCATTTTTTCGCAATGTTCTTGAGACCTCTTCAGAGACTCGTCAAAGGCGTCTGACTCAGAAGGACCACTTGCAACCATCATGTAATTGCCACCTTCCTTTGGAAAAATTCGAGTTTTAGCCGTAGAACAAGCAGTCAAAGTAACCAACGCAAAAAGAGTCGCTCTTGCGACGCGATCCAAACGAATTCCCATAGTTCCCCCTTATAGTTTTTGAACAATCGACACTACTACTTCACACCTAAACCAGGATAATAGGGTAATTCAATTTTTTAAACAAAATTAGTATCAAGAAAGAGCTTTCTCAATGAGACGTGGAGGCACCTTAGGCGCTGGGACGCTGAATTTTGAACCCTTTTGACCAAACCAAATTCGCACATCCATATCAAGTCCAGCACCATGCATGTAATTGTAAATCGCTTTACGGAGTCCTTCACCGATGAAATCATGATCGCATCCAGTTGTGTCTTCAAAAGCGAGGTCATTACGAGCAAAGCTCACCTCAGGCTCAGGTAAGATGCGAATTCCAAATTTTTCAGGATTTTTTCCAATCTCACTATGAGCGGTCACTGAAAAACGATGCCAGTAGGCCGACTGAATGCAGCCCATCGCAAAAAGTTGTCTCACACGCTCCAGAGAATCGACACTCTCCTGCACAGTTTGAGTAGGAAAGCCGTACATCAAGTAGGCATGCACCATAACTCCCGCATCGGTAAATGCGCGAGTCACGCGAGCGACCTGCTCAACGGTAACGCCCTTATTCATGAGCTTCAAGAGGCGATCCGAGGCAACCTCTAATCCTCCAGTAATTGCCACGCAGCCCGACTGGGCCAAGAGCTGAGTGAGTTCGGGGGTATAAACTTTCTCAAAACGGAAATTTCCCCACCAGGTAATCACCACATTACGCGCAATCAGCCTCTCAGCCATGGCTCGAAGCACTGCAGGGGGTGCAGCCTCATCTACAAAATGAAATCCCCGCTCTCCCGTCTGAGCAATCATTTCCTCAATGCGATCGACGAGGAGATCTGCTGATGCTGGGTCATAGCGGCCAATATAATCCAGGTTGGTGTCACAAAAACTGCACTTCTTCCAATAGCAACCATGAGCAAGAGTGAGCTTGTTCCAGCGTCCATCCGACCACATTCGATGAGTCGGGTTGAGCATTTCAAAAATCGATAGGTAACGATCTAAAGGCAATCCTTCATAAGAAGGGGTACCGGTATCTCGATGGGGAATATCATGATTGGATGCGTGGCTGACAAAAACTACCTTGCCATCAACTCGATGAAACGTTCGAAACAATTGTTCAGAGGGGCGCTGCCCTTTCAAATGCTCCAACAAACAGAGGATCGGCCTTTCACCATCATCCAAGGTGATAAAATCCACAAAATCAAATACACGAGGATCGGAGAGCTGTCGCAGCTCAGTGTTGACATAGCCCCCACCCATAAGAATTTTAACTGAAGGAGCTATTTCCCTAATTTTTTTTGCGATTCGAAAAGCTCCGTAAACATTTCCAGGAAAGGGAACCGTAAGACCCACGACATCAGGCTGATGCCTGGCAATGAGTTCTTCCGTAATAAGATCCAAATTTTGATCTACTATTGTAGTTGAATCTAAAAGCGCTGATCGTAAAGGATCAAATGTGGGGACGCTGGCAGCTAGTTTTTCCCCATAGCGAGAGAACTCAAACTTGGGATCTATTCCCTCTCGAATGACATCTGCCAAGTCGTCAATATAGAGACTTGCGAGGAATTTTGCTCGATCCTGCACACCGAGAGATCCAAACGCCCAAGCCATCGGATCAGGATCGTCCGAGGACATCCCCTCCCGAACGGCGAGAAACCTAGCGCCTTCGGGCAAAAAAGCACGAGTCACAATTCGCAATGCAAGGCTCGGATTTCTCCCTTGCAGGAACTCAATAACGGGCTCAATAGTAGCGCTATACTGATCTACATTCTCTAAAAAAAAGACTACCGATTTCGCTAAGTTAGGAGTCTTTGCTCGGATGAGCTGTTGGCGAATTTGAGCCAACCCCGTCTTGGAAAGTAGCCTCAGAACGAGCTCCAGCGCTGGATCAGCCTGAAAGACTAAGTAACCCTGCTTTTTTAAAAAACCGGTCAGGTAAGCCGTTGCAGGGTAAGGAGTATTCAGCTGAGTCATGGGAGGCGTTAAAAGTAAAACTTTCATGGCGGGGCAGGTTTTATCATTTCCGACGATATTTATCCAATATTTCTTACAATCAGGACTCAAGACATCCTGATTTGAGAAGTGGCGCAGCACCGCAGGATGTGCGATGAATACTTGATGATATCCTTATGGAAAGAAGTCTTTCGCCCCCGATCTCAAGTCAAGCGCCTAGCCCTTCTCGAAGGTCAGAGACACCAAGAAGCCCAATACCTGGCAGGCAGACACTCTCGCATTGAGGAACTCATTCGTCTCATTCGGATCTTTGCAGAGTTTTTCCGCGGCACACGCGCTCTGTATCACATCGGCCCAGCCGTCACTGTTTATGGATCTGCGCGATTCAATGAAGGACACCCCTACTACGACTTGGGCTTAAAAATTGGCGCAGCCCTCGGCCGGGAGGGCTATACGGTCATGACCGGCGGTGGCCCCGGCATCATGGAAGCAGCCAACCGAGGCGCAAAATCAGTCAACGGAAAGAGCGTCGGTTGTGCAATTGTGCTTCCGCGAGAGCAAAAGCCAAATCGCTACCTGGATCAGGTTGTCAATTTTTACTACTTTTTTGTGCGAAAAGTCATGCTCATTAAGTACTCCTACGCGTTCGTCATTTTACCTGGAGGCCTAGGTACTTTAGATGAATTCAGTGAAGCGGTCACTCTCATTCAAACAGGAAAACTCTACGATTTCCCGGTAATTTTGATGGGTAAAGACTATTGGAATGGTTTTACTCACTGGCTTGACAACACCATTGTAAAAAATGGCGCATCAACAAAGGAAGAACTTAACTTCATCCACGTTTCAGACGACCCTGAAGAGGTGGTCAAAATCATCAAAAAAACAACCGATCGCATCGGGCTCAAACTAGGAACAACAAAAGAAATGGTTTGAAAAGTAGCCCTTTTCTTGTATCTTTTGAAGAAAAGAACTTGATCACTTTTGAATTTAAACCTAAAACCAACTTTGAGGAGAATCAAATGGCAAAGAAAAAAACAAAATATTCCTTTATCAATGAAGTTTACGAAGGCGTTTTGAAAACTGCTGAAGTAACTCGTAAAGGTCAAGTTCGCATCAAAAGATCTGATCTTAAAGCCTGCGTTGAAGCAGCCTTTAACAATGGTGCCAAGGCAGCTGCATCTGGCGAACGCATCCGATTCCCTGTAATCGGTGCACTCGTTCGTAAAGAAGTTAAAGCTCGCAAAGCGGGCAAGGGTGTTAACCCTTTCACCGGCGATAGCATGGAAATCAAGGCACGTCCTGCCTCCAAAAAGCCTCGCTGGTCATTTCCTCGTTCATTGAAAGATACCTTCGCCAACAAGCGCAACTGGTAGTTTTTAAGTGCCACGCTTTCTCTCTCGGAGAGAGGCGTGGCTATCCTATTTTCCGGGGGGTTTTCCGTGAAGCTAGTGACCTATTTGGATTCGAAAAAGCGGCAAAAAGTAGGGCTTTTTAGCCAAGGTAAAATCATAGACGCAGCTGGAGCACTCCAAGAGCTCAAATTGAGCTCCCAATTCGCCCCGAATACGGTCCTTGAAATCATAGAAAATCAGAACCTTTCAATCCCAGTTTTGCAGGCAGTTCTCAAAGCGCACACAGAAGGTAAACTCAGCTCAGCACTGATTCAGCCCGAAGAATCCGTCCAAATCATTTCCCCCATGCCACGACCCGTATCAATGCGGGACGGATACGCCTTCCGCCAACATGTTGAGGCCGCCCGAAAAAATCGTGGTTTACCAATGATCCCTGAGTTTGACCAATTCCCCACTTTTTACTTCACCAATCACCTCGCAGTTACCGGACCAGGGGACGTGACAGTCCAAAAAATGGCTCAGAATCAGCTCGATTTCGAACTCGAAGTTGCCATCGTCATCGGTAAAGAATGCAGAAATGTTGCAGCCAGCCAAGCGGATGACTGCATTTTTGGCTACATGATTATGAACGACTGGTCAGCCCGCCAGCTCCAAATGGAGGAAATGAAACTCAACCTAGGGCCAGCAAAAGGTAAAGACTTTGCCACCTCTCTGGGTCCTGTCTTGGTCACTCGCGATGAGCTAAAAAACTTTGCAACCCCCAGCCCAAACGGAGAGCGCCATTCACTCAAAATGAAGGCGTTCGTCAACGGTAAACAACTTTCTGAAGGAAATCTTCAGGATATGACTTGGACATTTGCACAGATCATCGAACGAGCCAGCTATGGCGTCACCCTTTATCCAGGCGAAGTCATCGGCTCAGGAACCGTCGGCACAGGATGCTTATTGGAACTCAATGGCTCTAAAATCACCAATCATCTCTGGCTCAAACCAGGAGACGAAGTCATCCTAGAGGTTGACGAATTAGGGAAGCTCAAGAATCGAATTTGTGGAGCTGAAATTTGAGTGGACATCAATTCAAGCTCTACCACTACTGGAGATCGTCCAGCAGCTGGCGAGTCCGCTGGGCACTAGCCACCAAAGGGATTGAATGTGAACTCGTACCGATCAATCTACTGACGAATGAGGCGGACCAGCCGGATCACCTCCAACGCAACCCTTTGGGATACGTTCCAGTGCTTGAAGTTCTTCAAAAGGACAAGAATGCTTGGCTACTAACTGAATCTACGGCTATTTTAGAGTTTCTAGAGGAGCTCTATCCTGAACCTGCTTTAATTACTGGGGACAGCTATCAGCGCGCTCGAATTCGGCAACTCGCACAGATCATCAATTCAGATACACAACCCTTGCAAAACCCCCATGTGGTTGAGAAATTTTCGACTGATCCAGCTCAAAAGCTCCAGTGGAGTCAACTTTGGATTAGAAAAGGTCTTCAAGCCTACGAGATCGTCGCAAAAGGCAGCGCGGGGAAATTTTCTATTGGCGATACAGTTACCCTAGCTGATCTTTTCCTCGTCCCGCAGTGCTATAATGCACTCAGAAATGAAATCTCTTTATCTGAGTTTCCTCTCCTCGAGAGAATCTATAGTCACTCAATGGGTACAGATGAGTGTAAAAAAAGCGCTCCTGAGATCTTTAAACCCTCCGGTCAGTAAAATCTTTTTGGACTAGAAATTGATAGAAATTCAGATCTTCATTCAGTAATATCATCCTAAGCAGTAAACCTAAAAAACAGATTACAGCAAGTAATCAATTTACTAAGGAATAAGTATGAAGCACGTATCTTTTTTGATTATCTCTAGTATTTCAATGCTCGCTCTTTCAGGCTGCGCTACCACCGGTATGAATACCCGAACTGGCTACGCATTTATCGGCAACAGCACTGAACCTGTATCTGTGAGCAATGCAGCAGGATCCTCAAAAACTGGCAAAGCCTGCGCAACAAATCTCCTTGGAATCTTCGTATCAGGCGACAGCAGCATTGCTACTGCTAAAAGAGAAGCTGGCATCAAGACCGTATCCAGCGTTGAAGCATCCACCTTCAATGTGGGCCCCTTTTACGGGAATATGTGCACCATCGTTAACGGCGAATAATTCTTAGAGTCGTCTTAGACGTTTTAAACCCTGGCTACGTCCTTTAGCCAGGGTTTTTTCATTTTTATTCTTGTCTTAGATCGTACCTTGGGACTAATAATGACAGTCTACGGAGCATCTCAACATGGTCAAAATGTCTGTCAAATACACCGGCGAAAAACACTGCGAACTCACTCACGGACCGTCAGGCTCTCAAATTGAAACTGACGCACCCAAGGACAATCAAGGCAAAGGTGAAAGATTTTCCCCCACAGACCTCGTCGGTGCTGCTCTCGCAAGCTGCATCCTAACCACCATAGCAATCGTCGCTGAGCGAGACGGAATCTCGATTGAAGGTGCACGCGCCGAAATTCAAAAAGAAATGAACCCGCAGCCTCGTCGCATTGCTCGACTCCCCGTCCAGATTTATCTCGCGAAAGAACTCTCGCCCGATCACCGCAAAAAACTGGAGAACGCCGCACACCACTGCCCAGTGCACAAGAGCCTACATCCTGACGTTCAGGTCTCGATGGATTTTCATTACTCGTAAAAGTGAAGGGATGGGCTCTAGCCACCATCCCTTGGGCACTGATCTCGCTTAAAAAGCTTGGCCGAGCATAAAGTCAAAAGCAGGACCTACACCTACGGCACCACCGGTGACCTGTGTCTCTTGTCCGCCCACTTTTTGGGTAGCAGACATGGAGCTATATTGAACACCCGCCCCGAGCTGTAGATTAAAGCCCGAACGCCATACCCATTGATAACCCACAGTCGCTCTAGCCTGTAGGCCGGCAACGGAAGAAGTCGCACCATTCAAACTCAGGCTATTAGCCCCAAAGCCCACCTCTGGAGACAGGTACCAACTGCTTGATAAGCGAGGACCTGACAAATAATACATCATGGCCACACCTCCACCAACTGAGGAGATGCCCAATCCTAGTAAATTATAGTTGAAGTAGTTTAAATATGGACCTACCGTAATTCGATCGCCCACTGCAAAGTCAAAATTTAAAGAATACGAACCGAAGATAAATCCAAGCGGTGCAAATCTCAAATTAAAAGCAGTACTGCGAGCACTATCTGTGCTCTTAACAGCTGGACTTTCTGGAACACTGGTTTCCTTTGCCTCTGTCGCCTGAGCGGAACTCATGCCCAAAAAAGCTGGAAGCAAAACCATCAATAAAGAAAACGAAATCTTTTGTTTCATCTTTTTACCTTCTTCGTTCTAGAAAAATAGAGTTAGATACCCCTAATATTCAATCATAAAAGAAATAATATTTAATTAAAAATTACATTAAATCAGAAATAAGAAGGAAAAAAGGGAGGGAGTCACTTTTCTATCCCTCGGGCCGCAGCCAGCTCTGCGAGGGGTGCAGAGAGGTTCTCAAAACTCACCTAAACTCCGCACCCTCGACCAGGCACTGGCATGATCTCAAATCGCAGTTCTGTGACTACCGACTAAAAATCAAACGTTATCCCAAATGAACTTCTCATGATCTAACGCATGATTCGCGAGTGACTTAATCAACTCATCATCATTATCATCGATCTTG
>CANHSO010000056.1 GCA_947463705.1 Bacteriovoracaceae bacterium | reverse complement strand
TGTACCGCCTGTGGAAACAGGACACATGCAGACATTAATGCAGGGCGTGTCATAGCTCGAAAGGGTTCGGAGAATGTAGCAAGAATTCTTGCTTACAGATCAGGCTCCGCTCTTAAACGTCCCCGCCGCGCTGGACGCGCGGCTTAGGGCCGTTGTACCTGATTCTAGAGTTACACATCGCTCAATAAGAGCGGATAAGGTATGGACAAAATTCGATCGCTTATTTTTTTACATTCGTAACCCTGATGAGCGATAATGACTTTGGCTTCCGGATAATGCGCAAGAAAGCTTCGGGATGATGCCAAAGCTGACAAACTTGCTTCAGGTCCTGCAACTGGAACTACACCGATCGAACCTGCTTCCGTTTGCACCATCCATTGAATGCAGGCACCTCCCCGGGTCCGATACTGTGAAAACCTTGCGGCTAACTCAGGGCGATAAAGAAATTGAGGAACTAAATTAGCATGTAACCCACGCACCAAATCCAGTTGGGGCTCACGTTGATCAGCAATCAGGTGAGTAGCTAAACCTTGATCTTCGAAAAATGCTACAGAACTTGGCAAATTCTCGACTGATAGTGTTCTCACCAAAAACATACTTTCAAAGGCTGAGATCAATTTTTTAACTGACGGAGGTGAAACGCCGACTGTTCTCGCAATGTCAGAGAAATTCAGAGGCATCCCCTGATTGAGAGCCACCCACCTAGCCAGCATTCTGAGCTGACGATATGTGGCTGTCGTATTCACCAGTAGGCGAATATCTCGTTCCAGCAAAGTCTCCAAATGAGTCTCCAACCTTGCTGCGCGCACGTGTTTCTCACGAAAAAAACAGACCCCAGGTAGGCCACCTGCTTCTAGAAACTGCTGAAATCGCTGCTTGCCTTTTTCAATCAGCTGCTTAGAGATCACTGGGACATCGTGAAAGGTCCTCAACCCGATCCACTCCAACAGCTGTCGCGGCAAGGGTTCTGAATTACTTTCAGCAATCGACATCGGCAAAAGTTCTAAATTGATGATTCTGCCCGTGAGTGATTCTCGAATCGCTTTGCGACTGGTAAATCGAACAGAGCCCGTTAAAATGAACTGCCCCTTTTTGGGATGTAACCTTACCCATTCTTTAAGAGCTGGGAAAAGATCAGGTACAAGTTGACATTCATCAATAGTAAATGGAAGTTGCCTTCCTGCTAAGAAACCCAACGGGTTCTGATTGACTTGATCCTGGGTTTCGCTCAAATCGAGAGTCACATAAGCCTGAGAAAGTGCTGCTGCGAGTGTAGTTTTGCCAGTCTGCCTTTGTCCCAAAACACCCACAATTGAACTGTGGGCTAAAAACTTCTTTAATAATGGCTCTGCATAACGGGAACGCAAGTGAGGCATAGTTTAAAAATACAGGACCTGCATTTTTAAAACAAGTGTTTTAAATTTACAGGTCCTGTATTTTTAAAATGATCTCGCGCCAACCTAGGTGGCATTTGTGGCGGCAGTCTGCTCGGCTTTCTTAATAGAGCGCCATCTCAACAGGCACGACGGCAGTCCTCGCATCAATCACATCCGCTTCAAATCCATGAAATCCAAGAAAAATCACTTTCGAATGTTCGTACTGCTTTAAAAAGCTTCCAGCGGCGGCCATTTGTGCCCGGCCGAGGTCAGACCGACTTGCTACAGGAAAAATGCCTAAAACTTCCGCCCCACAACGAATCCCCAACGGAATCATTGATTTGGCACGAGTGAGATAGTGAAAATATTGGGGCGTAAATCCGAGTTGATACTCAAACTGGGCTCTCATGTTGCGATAAACCAATCCAGTCCAAGCTGAGAAGCTCTCTTGTTTTTGTTGACCAAAGAAAAATTCTTCAAGCTGATCTTCAAAGAAATAAATTGCACCTCGCGCACCGCCGCCTTCGACCGGAATGGGGCGAAGTAAAAACACTGCTTCGAGGGCGTGAATCAAGTTACGAAGTGTTTTCTCGGCTAAACCGGTTTGCCGATGCAGCTCTGACCAGCGGATTACGGATAACGAGGATTGCGCAATGATCTGGCAAAGTTCAAAAATCTGACTATAGGGGGTACTTGTTGGGTATACCAGACGTAAGTCACGATCCAAAATGGTCATGATCAAATCACGCAATATCCGATTCCGCGTAGCTGATTCCCGTATAAAACACACCCCTGGCAGCCCGCCTTGCACCAGGTACTTCTGGACAGTCTTACGCCGCTGACTCATGACTGAGCCAGGAACTCTCCGTTGGTTCAAGAAACTCTCCAAGTTTTGACATGAAAGGAGCTTTGGAAAAAAGTCAGATAAAGGTTCTGAATCCAATTCAGTCAGAACCATGGGAAACATTTCAAGATTTGAAATTCTACCAGTCAGTGACTCTCGAATCGCCTTGCGACTTGTAAAGCGAACTGAGCCGCTCAAAACAAACTGCCCGGGTTTGTGATTTTTTTGAACCCTGAGTTTTAGGGCGGGAAAAAGACTCGGGATCAACTGGCATTCGTCAATGCCAGAGCGATTGCCCGTAAGCCTGGCAATAAAGCCCTGCGGGTCTACTTTGACTTCTCGATAAACAGTCTGATCATCTAAGGTGAAATACTCCTTAGTATTGGCTTCTAGAAACGTCGTTTTCCCCACTTGGCGATGGCCTAGAATACCTACAATTCGGGAGTGCGCACAGAGTTTTTCAAAAGCGGAAGTAATATGACGATGTCTTAAATGAGGCATACTTTCCTATATTTACATACTCTGTTAAATCGAGCAACATCTCCCTGAAAATGCATACTATGTCAATTCAGGGAAAAGTTGATCCAAGCGTCTCTGGGGCACCTCTTTTACCGCTTGCGGCGACGATCTACCATTGGAAGGCGCTAACACTCAGGGCGTGATTATGCTAACGTCTTGAGCGCATGCAGAATTTAATTGTGGAAGATCTCCTAGTCGAGTGGGCGGATTTTGTTCTTCGCGCTCAGTTTTATGTTCAGCCTGGCGAGCGGCTTGTGCTTTGGGGGCCCAGTGGGAGCGGTAAGTCAACCTTGCTTAGGGTGATCGCAGGACTTGAAACGTACGGACAAAAGAAGCATGGAAGAATTCTTTTGGGTGAAAAGGATCTGACACGACTTCCTCCTCAGTCAAGAAATGTAGGATTTGTTTTCCAGGATCAGGTTTTGTTTCCTCATCTCAGTGTTTTAGAGAATACTGTTTTTGGGCTGAAGATGCGAGGGGTGTCGAAAGACGCGCGAGAAGCTGAAGCTCGGTCCTGGTTGGATCGAGTGGGGTTGGCCAAACGTGCTCATTCGTCAGTGGATGTGCTTTCGGTGGGTGAGCGCCAGCGAGTTGCTTTTATTCGGGCGCTCATTTGGAAGCCTCAACTCATCTTGCTGGATGAACCTTTTTCGGCCTTGGATCCCGCACTACGTGCTACGATGCGAAATGAGCTTCTTGAGTTGCACCGCCTGAGTCAAGCTCCCCTGATTTTAGTGACGCATGATCAGGCGGATGTCGATACCATCGCTCAAGTTCAGATTGAGCTCAAGCTAGGCGAAAATCCACTGGAGCGGACTATTACGCGTGAGGAGTGAGTCGTTTTACTCAGCCTGCGGCATTTGAACGCGCATGAAAAGCTTCGGAATCTCGTCCCTTAAGTCAAAGTGCGTGCGATCTTCGATCGCGCCTTCGATTTGGTCAAAATGATTTTCGCCCAAGTGGAGTGCGTTTGCGATTTCGCGCGCTGCATTCGGGAGAACTGGCGCAATGATGCCACCCAGTGCTTGGATGGTTCTCAAGCAAACCCCAATGACGACCTGCAGTCTTTCTTTTTGGGTAGGGTCTTTTGCCAGGGCCCATGGTTTCATTTCGTTGACATACAAGTCGCACGCGGTGACGAGTTCGCACCAAGATTTGAGCGAATTTTGATATTTAAGTTCTGAGAATCCTTGATCCCAGGCTTCGCGGGTCTTTGTGCGAAGTGAGAGAAGTCGGCGATCGGCGTCAGTTAAATCGGCCTCGGCAAAGTCCACGACGCCAAGATTTTTCTTAGCAATCGTATAGACGCGAGAGACCAAGTTACCAATGCCGTTAGCGAGGTAAGCATTGATGCAATTGACGTAGTTTTCGAGAGTAAATGTTGAATCTGATCCGTAGCTCATTTCCCGTAGCAGGTAGAAACGGAGCGTGTCGCGTCCAAATTTTTCTTCCATTTCGAGCGGTCGAACAACATTCCCTAAAGATTTGCTCATCTTTGTGCCGTCCACAAGCCACCAGCCGCTGACTTGCAGTTCTTGAGCTGGTTTGACTTGAAGAGCCATGAGCATGGCAGTCCAGTAAATGGCATGAGCCTTGAGGATGTCTTTTGCAATGAAGTGATTGACGGTTGCCCAAAGATTAGAGTCCCATTGAGCTCCTGGCCAGCCTGTTGCTACCAGGTAGTTGAGTAAGGCATCGAACCAGACATAAGTCACAAAGTTTGAGTCGAAAGGAAGTTCGATTCCCCAGGTTAATCTTTCTTTAGGTCGGGATATGCAGAGGTCTCCCAGGGGTTGCTTGAGGAACGAGAGCATTTCTTGTCGAAACTGCTCGGGGCGAATGGCGTTCCGGTTCTTTTCGAAATGATCGATGAGAGCCTGGTGATAACGGCTCATTAAGAAAAAGTAATTCGATTCTTTTCTGTTTTCAGGCTTTTTCAGGTGGTCCGGGCATAGGCCATCTGCATTGACTTCAGTGTCAGTGAGAAATCGTTCGCAGCCGACGCAGTATTTGCCTTCGTATTCTCGGAATACGATCTCGCCGCGGTCTTTCAAGGTTTGTAAAGCGTGCTGGACTGCTCGGATGTGATTGGGGTCAGTGGTGCGATAGAAGATGTCAAAAGACAGCCCCATTTTTTGCCAGGTGTCTCGAAAGTCATTGGCTACTTCGTCCACAAACTCTCGGGTGTCACGACCTTGGGATTTAGCCATTTGCTCAATCTTTTCACCGTGTTCGTCCGTGCCGGTCAAAAAGGTGGTTTGAATCCCTCGTTGCTCTCGGTGCCGTTTGATCGTGTCTGCCAGGATTGTGGTGTAGGAGTGGCCGAGGTGAGGTCGGGCGTTCACATAATAAAGGGGTGTAGTAATGTAACTTCGAGATTGAGGAGTGGCCATAAGGCTGCCAGATCTATCGTAATGGGTGCAGGGAAGGCAACAGAAAACTGGAGTTCTAATCTAGGGTTGAGGCCGAAGGAAAGGCGAAACTTTTCGGAGAAAACCAGGGTTGAAGGAGCGCTGCGAGGAGAAGTGTAGCGGTGAGGCCTCCGATGGATTGCGCCGCGACACCAGCGGGGATTTTTAATCCGATGGATTTTCCGATTCCGTGGAAAAGGTAAAACAAATAGGAAAGCGAACCTAGATAGACTGTGGTTGGGTGACTGAGCCATTTCCAAGCTGAGTGATTTTTTAACAAAACCATTTGAACGATGAGAACGCAGATCAAGAGCGACTGCGCACTGAGTCCCCATGAGAGTCGAATTAAGTCGTCTTGCGCACCCAAGTAAAAAAGGAGGCTCAAGATGAGAATGGGTTCGCAGCCTGTTCGGGCAATCCACGGTTTCAGCTTTTCAAAAAGGGGGCGAGTTGCGGTGAGACCGAGTAGGGAGCCGATCGCGAGTGCGTCAACTCGTGATTCAAATGAGTTATAAATATAGGGGAATATGGAGCTTCCTCGGTGAATCAGGGTGGCTCTGATGCAAAGGGGAATTAAGATCCAGAGCGAAGTTATGGCAATGAGATGGATTCTCGATTTTTCCATGAGGTAGGCAAAACAAATCGGCCAAAGAATATAGTATTGCACCAGAAGTGAGAGAGTCCAGTAGAGTGAAAAACCTGCGGCTGGGTGCTTAAAAAAAGCGTTATAGTAATTCCCGACAAAGATGAGCATGCTGAGTGCGTGATTCCAAAGAATCGGGGCGCCGATGAGGAGTTTAATGACTAGTGTGACTGCCATCGCCAGAGCAAAAGGTGGGAAAAGTTTTTTTGCACGGTTTCGCCAAAATGCGCTGATTGCAATTTTTCCAGTGAGTGACCATTCCCGAACGAGGAGGCGCGTTACTGCGTACCCGCTGAGTACGAGAAAATAGAGACTTCCGTTTGCCCCCGCGAAGTTCCAGCCCATATGCCCGAAAAAAACGAGCAGTGCTGCAAAAAATCGCAAGCCCTGCAACGAAGGAGTGAGGAGAAGCGGTAGAGGCTTGCAGGGCTGAGTCTCCGAAGAAAAGGATTCCATGAGGCCACCCCTCAAAAGAAAAAGAGGACTTCTAGGTTCGTGAGGTCCATGTGAGTGCTGAAGTCGTAAGTTGAAGTAAGCAATCCTGGTGCCGAAGAATTGAACTCGAAGTTGGCGGCTTGCGCTCTGGTCCTGGTTTGAGTATTCTTTAGATTCTCCAGGTTTGATAAAAAATCTTGAGACCGGGGCTTGCTGCGAGGGTTCATTTCGGGATAGTCGTAGTGGGCAAAGAAAAACCTCTTAAAAACTATAATAGTGGAGAAGACCATGTCTGGAACACCCAGTTTTAATCACCTGACCGCTCCGAAGCAGGGCGATACAGTTACGATCAAGAACGGTAAATTAAATGTCCCTGATCACCCAATTATTCCATTTATTGAGGGTGATGGAACTGGTCCAGACATCTGGCGTGCATCTCAGGTGGTGTTCGACGCTGCGGTTGAGAAAGCCTATCATGGCAAGCGAAAGATTCAGTGGTTTGAAGTTTACGCGGGTGAGAAGGCTTTTAAAAAGTACAACGACTGGTTGCCTGAAGATACTCTGACTGCATTGAGACATTACTTGGTGTCGATCAAAGGCCCGCTGACCACTCCAATCGGTGGTGGGATTCGGTCACTTAACGTGGCGCTTCGTCAGATGCTGGATCTTTATGTTTGTTTGCGTCCTGTGCGTTGGTTCAAAGGTGTTCCTTCTCCGGTGAAACACCCTGAAAAAGTCGATATGGCGATTTTCAGAGAGAATACTGAAGACATTTACGCAGGGATTGAGTTTGAAGCTCAAACTGAGAACGCGAAAAAAGTGCTCGACTTTTTACGTGCGAACTTTCCAAAGGAATTCTCCAAAATTCGTTTTCCTGAAAGCACTGCGATTGGCATTAAGCCGGTGTCTCGCGAAGGGACCGAGCGTCTCGTTCGCGCTGCGATCGAGTTTGCAATTCGTGAAAAGCGTGAATCCCTGACTCTCGTGCACAAAGGCAATATCATGAAGTTCACCGAGGGTGGCTTTAGAGGGTGGGCCTACGCGATGGCAGAGCGTGAATTTGGCAACCAAGTCTATACTTGGGAACAATGGGAGCGCACGAAGAAGGCTCAGGGTGAGGAAGCCGCCAATGCAGAGCAAAAGGCAGCTGTTGCTCAGGGTAAAGTAGTAGTGAAGGACTCGATTGCTGATATCACTCTTCAGCAAGTCTTGACTCGTCCAGAAGAGTTCGATGTGATTGCGACATTGAATCTGAACGGCGATTATCTCTCAGACGCACTCGCTGCTCAAGTGGGCGGCATTGGGATCGCACCGGGTGGTAATGTCAACTACCTCACTGGGCATGCTGTGTTCGAAGCAACACACGGGACTGCGCCAAAGTATGCTGATTTAGATAAAGTCAATCCAGGCTCTGTGATTCTTTCTGGAGAAATGATGCTCCGGTACATGGGTTGGACCGAAGCTGCTGACTTGATTATCAAGGGCATGGACGGAGCGATTGCGGCTAAAACCGTGACCTACGATTTTGCTCGGTTGATGAAACAAGAAGGAATCGGCGCTCAAGAAGTGAAATGCTCTGAGTTCGCTCAGGCGATCGTCAAGGCGATGGCTTAATCAGTTTAGGTCGGGGGAGGTCAAAGACTTCCGAGATCTTTCCGTAGCTTTTTCCAGCAAGCCTGGAGATTGCGTGGAGAGGTTCTAGGAGGATTTTGCCCTCCCGATAAACTGATGAGCTCACGTGAAAAAGTAAGACCTCTCCTATTACGATGGTAGCCGAGCCCTCGGAGCCATCTCCTACCTCATAGTGATGAAGAGCTCGGCATTCGAAATGAATCAGAGACTCTGCAACTCGAACTGGCTTGATCCGCTCTGAGCTGAGGGCTGTGAGCCCTACTTGGCTGAGTTCATCGATTCCGTAAGGGTATTGAGCAGAGCATTGATTTACTGCTTCGATCATCCATTCACCCACGCTGTTGACTACGAATTCCCCGTTGGACTCGATATTCTTGAGAGTGTCTTTTTTGGATCCATCCGAGTTGCGAGCTACTGAAATCATGACTGCAGGAGGGTTGCTTGCGACGCCATTGAAAAAGCTAAAAGGAGCTAAATTACCTAAGCCCTCTGGGCTTTGAGTGCTCACTAGGGCGATCGGGCGCGGGACGATGGAGCCAATGAGGATTTGATAACTGGCTTTGCCCCCGATCACCCTGGGATCTAAAGAGATCGAATTTGGTTTCATCTAGAGATTCCTCATTGAGTTACCGGGACTTCGATTGGTTTTTGAAGTCACACGAAGGTTCTTTTTGTGTGCAGCTACCGTAGTTCAGTTTTTGATTCGGAGGAGCTGAAATCGATTCGGGCGATTTTTCTTTTTGAGAATTGAGCTTTTTGGCTAGGCGCTTCATAAAGAAATCGAACGTTGGGTTGGGTACTGCCCAGGCGAGTTGAGGTGTAATGAGAAAAGAGAGCACGATGAGCCTCTTCATAGTGATGATCATGATCGTCCCCCCGAACGCGACTTTTAGAGTGTCATGATGGTTTCACTTCAACAAGTAAAAAGCTTGCCGATCCCTGCCGATTTTCGCTGAACTTTGGTAGATTCTGGCCTATACTTGGAAAGTCCCCATTTCAACTTGACGAAAGACACGAGGAGGTAACGTCATGCGTCGTCCTAAGATTTCCGTGATTGGTGCTGGATTTGTAGGTTCAACTTGTGCTCACTGGGCAGCTTCGAAAGAGTTAGGGGATGTCGTCCTCCTTGACATTAACGGAGACGCAGCCAAAGGAAAAGCACTCGATCTTTTCGAGGCATCTCCTGTTGAGGGTTTTGATTCAAAAGTAGTGGGCGGAAGTGATTACGCTCTTACCGCTGATTCAGATGTAGTCATTATTACCGCAGGTCTTCCTCGCAAGCCTGGAATGAGTCGTGATGACTTGCTGTCAACGAACGCTAAAATCGTGAAAGATTGTGCTGCTCAAGCGGCTAAGCACTCTCCTCAATCGGTTTTGATTATTGTGAGTAATCCATTAGATGCGATGTGTCATGTTGCCATGAGTGCTTCTGGTTTTCCACGTGAGCGAGTTCTAGGGATGGCCGGCGTTCTGGATGGAGCCCGGTTCAGAAGTTTTATCGCAGAAGCGCTCGATGCAAGCGTTGAGGACGTTCAAGCTTTTGTTTTCGGTGGTCACGGCGATACCATGGTTCCAATGCCTCGCTACGTGAGCGTCGGTGGAATTCCACTTCAGCAGCTTCTTTCCAAAGAAAAAATTGATGCGATTGTGGATCGGACTCGTAAAGGGGGGGCTGAAATCGTCAACCTCCTTAAAACAGGTTCGGCTTATTACGCCCCTGCTGCGAGTGCTGTTCAAATGGCTGAGGCGATTGTTCGCGATAAGAAGCGATATCTGCCTTGCGCTGTCTACTTGAAGGGCGAATACGGAGTTAACGATCTTTTCTGCGGCGTGATTGCAAAATTAGGCGCCAAAGGCTTAGAGGGTGTGCCTACTCTCGAGCTGAACTCCGAAGAAAAAGTGATGTTTGAAAAGTCTGCAGCAGCCGTAAAAGAACTGGTTGATGCGATGGCAAAGTTGGGGGTCTAAAGATGAATATTCATGAGTATCAAGCAAAACAACTCCTGAAAAAATTTGGAGTTCGAGTGCCCGAAGGGCGGCTCGTAGAAGAAGGTGCTGATCTTGAAAAGCGTGCTTTTCAAGCCGGAGAAGATCTGGCACGTGAACGCAGTAATGGGGTCTGGGTAGTTAAAGCCCAAATTCACGCAGGCGGACGTGGTAAAGCAGGCGGAGTTAAGGTTTGTAAGGATTTGGCTGCTGTTCAAGCCGCAGCTAAGGAAATCGTCGGTAAAACTTTAGTCACTCCCCAAACCGGCCCTCAGGGTAAAAAAGTGCATAAGGTTTGGATTGAGGAAGGTTCTGCTATTGCTCGAGAACTCTACCTCGGTTTGGTGATCGATCGCGCAGTTTCCCAAGTTGTGATGATGGCCTCCACTGAAGGTGGAATGGAAATCGAAGAAGTCGCGGCTAAGCACCCTGAAAAGATTTTCAAAGTGGCCATTGATCCGACCACTGGGTATCAGCCATTTCACGGGCGAAAGCTTGCAGATTCTCTCGGGTTGACCCCTGAGCAGACGAAGGAAGCCGTTGGTTTCTTCGGTGGGATCTATCGGTGCTTCATTGAGTCTGACTGCTCCCTGGTTGAAATTAATCCGATGATTGTAACCCAGCAGGGTCAATTGGCAGCTCTCGATGCTAAGTTCAACTTTGATGATAATGCCTTGTTTCGTCATCCTGAAATCGTCGCGATGCGCGATTTACTTGAAGAAAACCCTCAAGACGTTGAGGCTTCGAAATACGAACTCGCCTACATTGCCTTGGACGGAAACATTGGCTGCTTAGTCAACGGAGCCGGACTTGCCATGGCGACCATGGATATCATCAAGCTTCACGGTGGAGAGCCTGCGAATTTTCTAGACGTAGGCGGTGGAGCTTCTAAAGAAAAAGTAGCTCATGCTTTCAAAATCATCCTGAAAGATCCAAAAGTGAAGGCTATTTTGGTGAATATCTTCGGTGGGATTATGAAATGCGACATCATTGCTGAAGGCATTATCGCTGCTGCGAAGGAACTTCAGCTTCAGGTGCCGTTGGTGGTCCGCCTCGAAGGAACTAATGTAGAAAAAGGAAAAGAGATTTTGGCTCAATCCGGCTTGAGAATTATTCCGGCCGATGGCCTGACGGATGCCGCTCAAAAAGTGGTAGCTGCTGCAAAAGGAAAATAACTCAAGCAAGTTCACGAGGAGTCCTATGTCTATTTGGGTGAATCAAAATACAAAGCTCTTGGTCCAAGGAATCACCGGTTCTCAAGGAAGTTTCCACGCCAAGGGATGCAAAGAATACGGTACCAACGTCGTCGGCGGTGTAACACCGGGGCGCGGTGGTCAGGTCTACGAAGGTTTTCCGGTTTACAATACCGTGGGCGAAGCGGTGCGAAAGACAGGCGCCAATGCGACCATGATTTTCGTTCCACCGTCTGGCGCTGCAGACGCGATTTGTGAAGCTGCCGATGCCGAAATTCCGCTGATTGTTTGCATTACTGAGGGCATTCCAGTTCGAGACATGTTGGCAGCCAAGCGGTATTTGGCATCGACCAAATCTCGTCTGATTGGGCCAAATTGCCCAGGGATTATTACTCCTGGTCAGTGTAAAATTGGTATTATGCCAGGCCGAATTCATAAACCGGGCAATATTGGCGTCGTTTCCCGCTCAGGGACTTTGACTTACGAAGCAGTTTTCCAGCTCTCTCAATTGGGGATTGGACAAAGTACCTGCGTAGGGATTGGCGGCGATCCAATTAATGGAACCAACTTTATCGATGTTTTAGAAGCTTTCAATCGTGATCCAGAGACCCACGGGGTGATTATGATTGGAGAAATTGGGGGCTCCGCTGAAGAAGAGGCCGCTGATTATATTAAACATGAGTTTAAGAAACCAGTAGCAGGCTTCATCGGTGGTGCAACGGCTCCGGAGGGGAAGAGAATGGGACATGCAGGAGCAATTATTTCAGGCGGTAAGGGAACCGCTGAAGAAAAGTTCCAAGCGCTGCTCAGTGCTGGCGTGAAAATCGCACGCAGCCCCGCAGATCTGGGGACCACTTTGGCGAGTGCCCTAAAAAAATAATACCTCGGCGATGCAGTCGAGGGTGATGGAGGTAGTAAAAAATGGCAACTGAACGTACTTTTTCGATTATTAAACCCAACGCGGTTCAAAAAAACGTGATGGGAGAAGTGATTTCTCGCTTTGAAACGAAGGGCTTGAGAATTGCGGCTGCAAAACTCACTCGGCTTTCTCGTGAGAAGGCTGAAGGCTTCTATATTGAGCACAAGGATCGTCCTTTTTTCCAAAGCTTGGTTCATTTCATGACCAGTGGTCCTGTTTTGCTCATGTGCTTGGAAGGTGAAAATGCAGTGGCTCTCAATCGTGAGATCATGGGCGCAACCGATCCTGCCAAAGCAGCAGCTGGAACCATTCGCAAGGATTTTGCAGATAATATCGAAGCAAACGCAGTTCACGGCTCAGATAGTGCAAAATCTGCTGAGCGCGAACTCGCTTACTTCTTTGATAAAACTGAGATCCAAAAGCGCTTCTAAATGTTGAAAATCTCTTTGGCTCAAATTAGCCCGATTGTGGGTGCATTTGAGACGAATTTTCATCAAATTAAGGATGCATACGAGCGGGCCTGCTTAGAGCAGGCCCGCTTAGTATTGACTCCTGAATTGGCAGTAAACGGGTATCCTCTTTGTGATTGGATTGAACGGCCAGAGGTTTTGGGCGAGACCAATCGAATTTTGGCTGAATTAGCAAAGCTGACCCTGAATCAGAGTACCGCTCTTGCGGTGGGGCATATTGAGTCGAGTCCTCCCGGTTCAGAACGGTTTTTTCAAAACTCAGTTTCTGTTTTTGAAAAAGGGCAGCGCGTTTTCCGCCAGGCTAAAACTCTCCTGCCCACTTATGACATTTTTGATGAGGCCCGGTATTTCGAACCTGCTGGAACGCGGCAGGTGTGGGATTGTGATGGTATTCGAGTTGCTTTTGCAATTTGCGAAGATCTTTGGGGCCGGCACTCTGATCGGAATAAATCCGCCTACCGGCAAAACCCAGTAGATGATTACCGAAAGCTAGGTGCTCAGGTGATCGTGTCCCTCTCGTCTAGTCCTTATGAGTGGGAAAAGCGAACTCTACGAGAGCGGATTCACGGCGACCTAGCGAAGGAGCTCCATGTTCCTGTTCTTTACGTGAATCAGGTGGGGGCTACCGATGAAGTTTTATTCGACGGAGGCTCGTTTGCCTTTGATTCTCTTGGTCAAAAAATAGCACAACTGCCTTATTTTAAGACGGCTCAACTCCAGGTGCAGGTCGAGGGGGCCTCAGTGACCTCGCTAGGGGGCTCTGGTGCCCTGAAAAAGACTGATGCTCATGCCCATGCTGATGATCATGACGAGTGGGAGATTTTATCCCATGGATTGGTTCTGGGTATTCGTGATTATTTTTTACGAACTGGCTTCAAAAAAGCGATCCTTGGTCTGAGTGGTGGGATTGATTCGGCGCTCGTCGCTGTGCTTGCTGCAGAAGCATTGGGTCCGGAAAATATCTTAGCTGTGGCAATGCCTAGTCAGTATTCATCGAGTCATAGCTTAGTAGATGCTGAGACCCTTGCTAGAAATCTTAAAATTGATTTTGAAGTGAAGCCAATTAAGTTTGCCTTTGCGACCTTGTCGCGTGAGCTTTCTGAATCACGAGGCCAGCTGGAGTCCGTTGCGTTAGAGAACCTACAATCGAGACTTCGTGGAATCACTCTCATGACCCTGGCGAATCATGATTCTAGTCTAGTTCTTACTACGGGTAATAAATCCGAAATAGCGATGGGCTACTGCACTCTGTATGGAGACATGAACGGAGCGCTCTGTCCTCTGGGTGATCTTTACAAAACTCAGGTTTACCAGCTTGCTCGGTATTGGAATCAGTC
>CANHSO010000055.1 GCA_947463705.1 Bacteriovoracaceae bacterium | reverse complement strand
TGGAACGGATCACGCAGGGATCGCAACTCAGACTCAGGTTGAAAAGGCAGTCGCCAAAGAAGGCAAAAATGCCGCGGGTAGACCGATGTCTCGCCATGATCTGGGACGCGAGAAGTTTATCGAGCGTGTTTGGAAATGGAAAGACGAGCAGGGTTCTCAAATTAAGAATCAGCTCAAGAAGATGGGCTCATCCCTGGACTGGAGTCGTGAGCGATTTACGATGGACGAGGGACTCTCAGCAGCCGTTCGAGAAGTCTTTGTTCGGTTGTATCAAGAAGGTCTGATTTATCGAGGTGAGCGAATTATTAACTGGTGCCCACGGTGCCAGACGGCTCTCTCCGACCTTGAGGTCGTGCCTACGGATCGCAAAGGCCACTTCTGGCACATTGCTTATCCTGTCGTTGATGAGCAGGGAAATCCTGTGCTCAATGCCGACCAAACCCCGGCTCGCCTGGTGATTGCGACCACTCGTCCAGAGACACTCTTAGGTGATACAGCGGTGGCTGTTCATCCTGAGGATGAACGCTATTTGCACCTCCATGGCAAAAAAGTGGTTCTCCCCCTGGTGGGACGGTACCTTCCCATTATTACGGACACCTATGTCGATCGAGAGTTCGGCAGTGGCGCCCTCAAAATTACTCCGGCTCACGACTTCAATGATTACGAACTTGGAAAACGCCACGATCTGCCAGTCGTTTCCGTCATGGGCAAAGATGGACGCATTACGGCTGAAGGTGGCGAATTTGCCGGACTTAAGTTCATTGAGGCCCGAGAGGCCCTCGTTCAAAAGCTTCAAGAACAGGATTTTCTGCTCCGGGTTGAAGATCACGCCCATAAAGTCGGCCTTTGCCAGCGGTGTGATGCCGTGGCTGAGCCAATCATCTCAAAACAGTGGTTTGTAAAAATTGCACCTCTCGCAGAGCCTGCAATTGCTGCCGTTCAGACGGGTCAAGTTGAGTTTTCGCCAAAGAGTTGGGAGAAAACCTACTTTGAGTGGATGAACAATATTCGCGATTGGTGTATTTCTCGCCAACTTTGGTGGGGACATCAAATCCCAGCCTGGTACTGCAGTAGCTGCGAGGGAGTGACTGTTGCAAAAACAGCCCCTGAGAAGTGCGATCACTGTCAGGCTCCTGGGTCGCAACTGAAACAAGACGAAGATGTATTAGACACTTGGTTTAGTTCAGCTCTTTGGCCGTTTTCAACCCTGGGTTGGCCCAATTCAACTCAGGCACTGAAGACCTTTTATCCGACCTCAATTCTTGAAACTGGATTTGACATCATTTTCTTCTGGGTTGCTCGGATGATGATGATGGGCATCCACTTCATGGGAGATGTCCCTTTTAGCAAGATTTACCTGCACGCGATGGTCCGCGATGAAAAGGGCGAAAAAATGTCCAAGTCCAAGGGCAATGTGATTGATCCCCTGACTCTGATCAATCAGCACGGCGCCGATCCGCTGCGTTTTACCTTGGCCGTGATGGCTGGACAGGGTCGCGACATTAAGCTCTCCGTTGACCGTGTAGAGGGCTATCGAGCCTTTTGTAATAAATTTTGGAATGCGACTAAGTTCTTCCACTTACAGCTCGAGGAGGCCCAAGGTGGACCTGTGGCAGAGCCTGCAGGAGGACTGAAAAGCTGGATTTTCGAGAATCGAAGGGAACTCCCTGCACAACATCAATGGATTCTTTCTCGACTTCAAAGGACCATTCAGACGGTTGAGTCAGGGCTTGAAAAATTTGAGTTGAACGTGGCTGCGCAGGCCCTGTATCAGTTCACTTGGCAAGAGTTCTGCGATTGGTACATTGAGTTTTCTAAGTTGTTCTTGCGCGAAGGTGGAGAGCGCAGAGTTCAAACCATTTATGTTCTTCGATATGTCTTGGGCGAGCTGATGCAGTTGATGCATCCTTTCATGCCTTTTGTGACCGAGGAGCTCTGGCAGTCACTCCCCTGGAAATCGATCTCCTCGCACCCAACTCGTAAACAACTGGGGCTCCCAGATCTCACTACACTGATGCTCCAGCCTTTCCCGGTAGCTCAAGAAGATCTGATCAATGACGAAGCAGAGCGAATGGTTTCGGCGATCCAATGGATTGTTGAGGCATTCCGGAACTTTAGAGGTGAGAACAGTATCTCTCCTAAAGTCGAAATTGACGTGAAATACTGTGCAGGCTCCGCTCCTGCAGATGCATTTTTGAGAATGCATTTGGCTCAGATCCGCTTCATGACACGGATCGGCAAGTTGATCGAAGTGGCTCCAGGCACTCCTGAAGAAGGAGGGGAGTCGATGATCCGGATTTCCAACCCTCCGCTGGAGTTTAGAATTCAGCTTAAAGGGCTGGTTAACGCTGACGAAGAGGTGAAGCGAGTTGAGAAGGAAGTCGAAAAACTGAATGCCGACCTTGAGTTTGTTGGGAATAAGCTTTCTCAAGAAACATTTTTAAGTCGCGCTCCAGCAGCCTTGGTTGAAAAAGAAAAGGCGCGTCAAGCTGAAATCTTGTCTAAGAAAACGGAGATGGAAAAGGTTTTAGCGAGGTTAAAAGCACTCAAGTAAGAAGAGCGCTTAAGAATATTTTGGAACTCGGAATCCCGATTTAGGACCGTCCGAAACATTCTCTTTCACTCAGGCCACAAAATGATTATCTTAAGCAGACTATGGCGGAAGACGATCAGAAAAACTCGAGCCCGGTAACGCCCAGCTCTCTTGGAGCTTTTCAGTTTAGGCGTGTCCGAAGTGTACCTGGTCCTCTGACTCGATTTCAGTCCATTCGACCTCAGATTTTGCAACAGGTCTCGGAGCGAACTTTTCAGAACCTTGAGGGCGCACCCTTAGAGGTGCTCTTGGGTGAAGCGCTCTATGCGGAGCGTCTGCGGATGAGCCGTGATCGGTGGAATCCATTTACGCGCGGTCGTGTTCAGGGTGATCAAAAGCTCTGGGGGCAAATTCAGCGGGGACTTTTACAGCCTGCCGCCGAAGTGGATCGCAAGGGACTCCTTCAGCGAGTCATCCAGCATAACGCCGAGGAAATTGGTGGCTTTTTTGATTCCAAAATTTATGAATTTGCCACTCATGCAGTCCCCTGGGGGTTCAGTTGGATGCTGAATGCGGCGAGTGTGAGGCGCTTTTTACCTTGGGGAATGACTGAATCGTTGCGGTCACGAATTCGGATTCTGGGTGAAGTCAAGTCTCTCCAAAAATTAGCGGAAAAAGGCACGATTCTCTTAGTTCCCACGCACCAGAGTAACTTGGATAGTCTTCTTGTAGGGTATGTCATTTATCTGATGTCACTTCCGCCGTTTGCGTATGGTGCGGGGTTGAACCTCTTCTCGAATCCTTTTTTGAGTTTCTTCATGAGTCGTCTGGGCGCTTATACCGTCGATCGGAACAAGAATAATGCGATCTACAAGCAAACGCTCAAGAACTACAGCTCTCAGATTTTGAAAGAAGGGATTCATTCGATTTTCTTTCCAGGAGGAGGTCGCTCTCGAAGTGGTGCGATCGAGAGTCACATTAAACTGGGGCTTTTGGGCACTGGACTTGAGGCTCAGGTTGAGGCGATGATCGATGGAAGACCTAAGTCAAAGGTTTTCGTGGTTCCGATGGTGGTGAGCTACCACTACGTGTTGGAGGCAAGATCTTTGATCGATACCTACCTTGCAGAAGCGGGTAAACATCAGTTTATTCGAGCTCGAGATGAGTCCTGGCAAATTCGAAAAGTTTTGAGTTTTTTTTGGAAGCTGTTTGCGTCTCAGTCGAACGTGACAGTCCGAGTGGGGCGAGCGTTAGATATTTTTGGAAACTTCGTCGATGATGAAGGTCATTCCATCGGACCTCAGGGTTTGACCATCGATCCAGCGCGTTGGTTGACGAGTGGCGGTGAGTTAAGGGTGAATCCCCAACGGGACCAAGAGTACACGCGTGAGCTTGGCGAGCGACTTGCGGACCGGTTTCATAAAGAAAATACCGTATTAACGTCGCATTTGGTGGCATTTTCCTATTTTGAGATGCTGCGAGCCCGTTATCCAGACTTTGATCTCTTTCGTTTTTTGCGGCTCTCACTCCCTCAGCGAACGGTTCTTTGGGTTGATTTCTTAGACGAAGCTGATCGATGTCGGGAGCGTTTAGTGGCTTTAGCTCAACAAGGGCAGCTTTATCTTTCCGATGAACTGCTTCATGCACCTAATGCGAGAGTTTGGGTCAGAGATGGAATTCGTCAGCTCGGATTGTCTCATGATGCTCAGGTACTTCGAGTCTCTGAACGAACAATTTGGACTGAAGATATGAATCTTCTTTATTATTATAGGAATCGATTAACTGGGTACGGACTCTCTCGTTTGGCTGAATTTAGCGGAGGAAAAAAACAGTTTGGACAAAATGACTCCCAAGGATTTTTGGTATAACTCGACTGTAGCGGTGGTCGGCGGTGGAAGTTGGGGCACGGTGTTGGCGCACCTCCTTTCTAAGAACTGTCGTTCGGTTCGGATCTGGCTTCGCGACGAGGACCAGGTGAGGCAGTTCAATTCGACTCGTACTCAGTCGAGGTACATGCCGCGGGTTCAACTGGATCAAAAGGTCGTTGCCACAAGTTCTATGGCAGATGCTTTAAAGGGCGGAGTTCAGGCTATTTTTTGGGTTCTTCCCTCGAGCGCCTGTCGTCAGCGTGCTAGAGACCTTGCTCCCCTGATGCGAGGGGACGAGGTGGTTCTTCATGCCACGAAAGGGATCGAGGGGGGGAGTATGAAGCGAATCTCTGAAATCCTGGTTGAAGAACTTCCGACTCGTCGTGTGGGTGTCGTGAGTGGTCCCAATCTAGCTCATGAAATTGCGGTAGGAGAGCCAGCTGCGACGGTGATTGCATCCGACTTTGTAGAGGTCTGCCGAGCGGGGGAGTTTCTCCTTCGTGGTCCTCAGTTTTTGGTTTCGACTCACTCTGATTTGGTGGGAATTGAGTGGGCTGGGACTTTGAAAAATATCTTGGCCATAGCCGCCGGAGCTTTAGATGGCCTGGGTTTAGGATGGAATTCTCGTGCGATGCTGATTACGCTTGGACTGAGTGAGATGGTTCGCTTTGGGACCGCGATGGGGGCACAGGTCCAGACTTTTCTGGGGCTGGCCGGCATAGGGGACCTGTTAGCTACGTGTGGAAGTCCAAAAAGTCGTAATTATAGGGTAGGGTTTCGATTGGCTCGGGGAGAGAAGCTTGAGAGAATCATCGAGGACCTCGGAAGTACTGCTGAAGGAGTGGTAACAACGCAGCACGTCTGGAGGTTTGCTTGTGAACGGGGTATATCCATGCCAATTACCGAGGGGGTCTATCAGTTGATTTATTCGAGTGTACCGGCTCAAGAAGTTCTCATGCAGCTGATGAAGCGCTGGTAGTGACTTGCGCATTGGATTCCTTCAGTAAAGTGTTGCAAATTTGACGTAAAATCGGCAAAATCAAAGCCTTAAAAAGTAAGCCCCAAAGGATTCTTATGCTGGACGAAAAGAATTTTACTAAATACCTCAATCGACACGAAATCGATGCTGCGGTCCAAAAGCTTGCAGGTCAGATTAATCAAGATTACGAGGGTCAAGAGTTGGTCCTAGTGGGCGTTCTTAAGGGCGCCGTGCTTTTTATGGCGGATTTGCTCCGGCATATCAAGGTTCCTACTGAAATCGAGTTTGTCAGGCTCTCGAGTTATGGCAAAGCCCGAAGTTCGAGCGGAACTGTTACCCTACTTAAAGATATTCAGGCCGATGTTCGTAATAAACACGTCCTGATCGTTGAAGAAATCATTGATAGCGGTCGGACTTTGAAGTTCCTCTATGAAAGACTTAAGTCTGCCGGGCCAATCTCAGTGGAGATTGTGACCCTTTTAGATAAAGCTTCCAAGCGCGTGGTCGATGTACCTGTGAAGTACATCGGTCGGCCGATCGAAGATCAGTTTTTAGTGGGCTATGGTCTCGATCTAGAAGAGTATAGCCGTAATCTACCTGATATTTACTATCTCAAGTATCCAAATTAATAGAGCAGTCTGCGGTAGATGAGGTGAGTTTCTTGATTTAACCGAGTCGACCGTCTATGGATTTAGGCTAGATTAGGCTAGATTAGGCTATTTGGCAAACGCCAATGATCTTAAGCTTGAGGCTGTTTGAGTTCGCTGGGAATCTGATGGGCCTGAGGAGCTTGATTGACTGCAGCTTGGGGTGCTGCGTTTTGATTTTCCTCTAATTTTCTGTACTTGGCTTCTTCCACGCCTGAGATCGCATCTTTGAAGTTGCGAATAGCCTTGCCCATGGTGTTCCCTAGCTCGGGAAGACGGCGAGGTCCAAAAATAAGTAGAACGATACCTAAAATTAAAAGATGTTCACCTGAAATTCCAAACATGGGTTGTTTATACAAGGGTGAATTCTTGGTGTCAATCTTTCAGAATTTGATCGCTTGATTAGAGACCGGGCGACTATAGAATGGTGCCTCGGATCCACATCCCAATTGAAGTCGTTGAGAGCAGGGATGCAGGAGGGGTTCCCGGAGCCGCGGATGTGTCGATTCGCTGCTCAGCAATTGGATAAGTTGCAATGAACGGAAAAATTGTCAACATCGGAGAAACCTTGAAAGTGGCACCAAAGTAGAGGTTCAGTGGAGCGAGGCGCCAGGCTGGATCGTTTCCGTTTGAAGCGAGGCTGGCTTTAAAGGGATTCCAACTGGATAACACGTGTTTACGGTAGTCAATTGTCGTTCCAAGAGAGAGGCTGACCAGGTCTGTGAGACGGTAATTGATTGTGGGTTGCAGGGAGAGGATAAACTCGGGTTTGTTTTGAGGGTCGTAATTTTTGAGGAAATTAGGCTCTACTGCATTTCGATCTGCGTAAATAAACATTCGCGGCGAGAGAACGCTAAAAACTGACCATCTGCTTCCACTGGGTTCCCAGTTGAAATTAGCGAAAAATCCTGGATTGAAAATGACCTGACGCTGTTGCACTTCAAAACCACTGAGGGGTGAAGGAAGAAAGTACGGAAAGTCTGTGTTAAAAGCGCCTGTGATTGCCCAGTCTTTGCCTCCGACGAGCTTTCCTGAGATTCCGATTCGAGGGGCTTCCCAAGTGGCGATCTGAAATCGGGGGTCTTCAGATTGATTAGTTAAAAAGACATTGAATCGGGTTTGGAGATCGACGGCTAAGTTCTCTGAGAACTTGAAGCGAAGTGAGAGGTTGTTTTTGAAGTACAGTCCAAATTTTTCATTTTTCCCAAATTGATTCGGGCTATAAAATAGCGAGTCTGGGTGGAGTCCAGGGCCGTAAAAGAAGGAAAAGTAAGTGACACCAAAGGACTTTTTAAGTTTCTTGAGGGATTCATCCTCAGTGATCTGAGTCGTTGAAACAGGGGTCGTTGGAGGTGCTAGTCTCAGGGAGGTGTCTGAGACAGCGAGAGTCGTCGTGGCGTGGGCATTCGAGCTAGCGACAGCCGTTAATACTAGGCTAATAAAAAATACATTTTTTATCGGATTTAGCACGCGCGTTTAATATCACAATTTTTTCTTTTTTGCTCATTAAAAGTTTAATAATTCGCGCGCATGCCAGAGCTGCTAGGCCTGAATAAGAGCTGTTTTAGCGCGGATTGTATGGCGTCCCAGCTGGCCAAGTACCCGAGTTTGAAGGCATATTTGAGCTGCCTGGAAACCGAGTGCGGGGATCGGGGAAATTAGGTTGTCCACCCGGATAGAACGGGAGTCCAGGGGAATATCCCCATGGGTAACCCCATGGATAGCCAGATGGCATGGGGTAAGGGGCCGCCTCAACTCGCCCAGGAGTCACAGTGGGGTCATCAGCACCGTTGGGTGTGAGCAGGTGGGCCTGGAGCCATTCAGTTTCGACATGGGGGTTGACGTAATCCTCTTCTGGATCGAATGGTTTGGTGAGATTATAAGGAACCCACATGTAATCGGGCCAAGCGTCGACGAGGTATCCTTCTCCCATCATCCACGTTCCGCCGATGTAGGAATCATTTTTCTTGGTCACGATCACGTCTCCGCTGGAAGTGATTTTTCCGTCAGCGCCGAACTGAACGGGTCCATCCAACCAGACCTCCATTTTGAGAACTCGGGATTGGACTATGCCCGTAGGATCATCCTCTTCGAAATTAAATGCATGAGTTTGGACGTCGGGTGCGACCCCATCGTCTAGCCACCAAATTTTTGAGGTGAGTTGGATTTTGTAGACGTTCGGGGCATCTGGAGAACTGCCAAGGTAGTCAGAGGGCTTAGGGTAGTCGAACCGATACCCAGCCAAGGGTTGATTCCAGACTTGGGAGCCTGTGTATCGATCAATCAAGACGGCTCTTTTTAGTTTTCCGATGTAATTGGTTAAAACTAAAAAGTATTGATCCGGGATCGTGTCCCAATATTTAGGAGAGTTGGGGTCATCAACATCGATGCGGTCTCCGAAGAAATCAGCATTGACTGACATTCCTGCCTCAGTAAGAAGTGCCTTGATGTCTCCAATTCCAAAATTAACCCCATTTACGCGGACCGCTTGATTGGGTTCCTTAAAGAGAGCGGATGCCGCGCACCAACCATTACAGTGTCCCCACCATTGCTGAACTTTGGGCACTCCCGCGCCGTGATTTTTGACTTCCCACTCTTGCGCGTGTGTGGTGTGCCCTCGGGCTGCATCGTATTTTCCTGCTGGGCTACCTCCGTCCATTCCGCCCGCAGCAATTCCGTTTCGGGTATAGGGCCACCAATAGCCTGCCCACGGAGTCGGTTCCGTTTTACCTTCAGCAAAGGTGTTGATGAGGTGTGCAAAGTTTTTTTCACCCCTGAGATCAGACGCTTGAAAAGGACGATCGGGTCCATGCCCCCCAGAGGTTTCTGAAACCCCAGGTCGGTTAGGATTATCGCTGAGGAGGGGGTTCTCCGAAGAGCCACCGCAAGAAGCCAAAGTGAGGCTCATGAAAGCAGCGCTAGGTTTGAGCCAGTGTTTGAGTCGAATGCTCATAAATTACTCCCATCTAAGAGAAGGGCGATGCCGTTTTGAGTTCTTAGGTAGCTAGGCCAGGGCTTGCCCGATTCCCAGATGACGCTGACTGGGCGTCCAAAAAAATCATCTTGTTGGAATTGGAGAGAGTTGGCGAAGTTGAGTTGCAAGCCTGCTTGGGTCGCGAAGGCCTCAACCTCTTTAGGTAGCGCAGGTGCTTTTGGTGGGACTTGATTGGAAAATGAAACCTCAGGAGTGTCTAGAGGATAAAGCTCAAGTGGCGAAATTTCCGTGTGAATGCCATTGGGGGAGACAACGCGGAGCTGTGATTTAGGCCCTGTACCTAGACGATAAGTTTTTTCACTCTGGAGCAGAGAGTCGTTCATTTTTAGCTCTAAAAATTGAACATTGGGATCGACAGGTTTGATTCCCCACGCTTCGATCTGAGTGATCTGTATGACGACTTGGGGCTGACTTCCTGTTTTGACATCGGTCACTAAATATTTAAAAATTCCTCCGTGCCCCACTTGGCTCTGAGTGCGTTTTAGGTCTCCAGTCATTCGCATCATGCCATGCTCTAGTTGCCATGCAGCGACTGTCCATGTGTCTCCGACTTCGTAATAGCGCCCGTAAAGTCGAGTTAGAAGTTGAGAGGATAAGGCTTGATCCCTTGGTGCAGATTCAGCTTTCCTTTTGGCGACCCAGAGATTCGCGGCCTTTAATTGCGCGACGTAGGCCTTTTCGGGTAGGCCAGCAACTGCCTGCCTTGAGAAAAGGGCAGCCAAAATGAGAAGAGTCGAATTTTTGATTTGAGTCGGATTCGTTGGGAACATGGCGTGCCCTCCACTTGACCGCTAAAGAGCAAGCCGCATGCCGGTTGAGTGAAATTCAATTTGACAAGATGACTCGTCGAGCTGAAGACTAATTGGCTATGACGAACACTGAGATGGGTATGAGCTCAATGAGCGAAGGGGCCGAGAGGCACAACCTGGTTTCGTACCAAGAGATCAAAAAGCCTAGCTTTTGGGTTCGCTTGGGCGCTCACTTGATCGATAGTTTTGTGATTGAAACGGCGGCAGTGGTTTTGATTCTGGTGATTTTGGGGGCGAGTTTTTGGTTCCGATGGTCTGTGGGTCAGGAATTGAAATTTGATGCGGTTTGGATTCAGTTTTTAGTGGTTTTCTTTCGCGTGTTATTAGCGTTGGCTTATTTTGTCATTGGGACTGCAAAGTACGGTACTACTGTCGGTAAGCGGCTCTTTCGAGTCTATGTCGTTTCCTTTGATACTGCTCAACCCATTTCATGGGCTCAGTCTTGGAGGCGGTGCTTGGGTTATCTAGTTTCATATTTGCCATTTGGGGTAGGGTTTGTGATGGTTGCGTTTCAAACGGAAAGGCGCGCCATGCACGATTTGATTGCTGGAACAGTTTGTATTATGAAAGAAAAAGATCCTGCAATGACTCATAAATAAGCTACCTGAAATTCGTAGCATTTTTAGTTGAGCTCGCTTAGTTTAACGCTCCTATGTCACCCAATTCGCATCAAGATTTGAGAACATTTCGTGGAATTCATTTCATCCGGGTTCGGGGGAGCACTGCAGAGCGCGCGAAGGCTCATGCGGTGCTCTTGAAAAAGTTTATTCCGTACGGTCCGATGCCGGTGTTAGCCAAAAAAAATGAATGGATGATCCGAAGGGGGCCGGCGCCCTTGCAGAAGCCCTTAGCTCAGGCGCTAGCGGTGGGGTTTTATAAGAAAATTCTCGTTCCTCTGATTGAGCGGAGATTGGATTCTGACATTCGAGAAGCGATTTTAGCGATAGCAAACGAGCTAGGGGTGTCCTATGCCGATGTGCGTGAGTGTGTCATTCAAGCTGACGCAATGATGCTATTGGCTCGCTCTTCTTTGATGAAGCACGTACTGCCAGAGTGGATTCCGGGCGGGGTGCCTGGTTGCTCGAGTGCTGTAGCTTTCCCGAATTGGACAAAGAACGGGAAGTTTTTAGCCTGCAGAAATTTTGATTATTTAATTGTTGGGCCTTGGGAAGCTCAACCCACTGTTGTTTTTAATGAGCCCACTGGTTCAGGTGAAGTTCCCTATGTTGCTCTGACTTCAGCTGGTGTACAGACGGGGGGGTTGACGGCCATGAATCGAGAAGGGTTGACGCTTTTTACTCATGCGCACTTTGGTAAAAATGTGACAATCAGGGGGAATCCGGTCGTTGTTGTAGGTGATGAGGTAGTTCGAAACTGTAAAACTCTGGGTCAAGCAATTGATTGGGTTAAGCGCAGGCCGCCTTTTGCAAATTGGTCGTTTGTGATTTCGAGTGCCCAAGAGAATGACGCAGCGGTGGTGCAAATGACCCCCGATCGTGTCCGAGTTCATCGAGTTGGGGATGGGTTGTTGACTCACACCAATTACTTTCACTCGGATGAGTTGCGTAAAGATGAGGCGCTCTTGTCGGGGTCCTATTGCGAGGATCTAAAGGCTCGATTTTGTCGCATGCGGCAACTGATCGAGCCTCATCGAGGCCAGTTGGAACCGCGCCATTTAGCGAAAGTTTTAGGCGACCATGTGGACTTTTACTCAGGGGAGGAGCGGGTTTTTGGAAACACTCTGAGTGTGATGACCACGATTAAGTCCGCAATTTTTGAGCCTGAGCAACAAACTTTTTGGATGGGTGATCGGAAAGAATCACCCGTGGGATTGGGGGATTTTGTTCAAATTCAGACTGAAAAGTTTTGGACTCAATCCGTTGAGGAGTTAGAAGCTTTGACTCCGGTTCTCCCAGGGTATCGTCCCAAATCTCCTGGTCTGGTCGAAGCTGTTCGGCATTATCGGGACGCCTATCAGAGTTTTCACCTAGATAATCACCTGGATGATTATCAGGAAAAAACTTGGGAACATCTACAAAAGGCAGCCGAGGCATTTCCGCAGGATGCTCACCTTTGGATTCAGGCCGGAATAGTTGCCTTTAAGTTGGGTCGATTTGAGTTGAGCCGTAGAGATTTAGAAAAAACACTGGATCTGAACCTTTCTCGTCATGTTCGTTTGGTTCGTGATCTTTACCTAGCTCGAACACTTGATCTATTGGGTGAGCGATCAAAAGCCCTCGCAATTTATCAGGAAAATTACGCTCACGCTCATTATGAACCTAAGTTGAAAAAGGCTTTTAAAAAAGGTCTCCGTCGAGCCTTTCGCGTGACTGATTCAACGCAGATGGTCATTGATCTTCAGTTTCCAGATACCTTTGTTTATTAGCGTTTATTTAGTGAATAATGCAAATTTAAAATATTCGGATGACATCTGACGGGGGTGTGCTTATGCTTTTGATATGGGCTCATTCACACGATTTAAAAAAAATCAGGAAGGTTTGCGGCAACTCGTTGAGCTTTGGGAGTCGACTCCTCTAGTACGGCGTCAGAAAATGATTGATATGGGTATGCAGGAGGATCCTGAGTACACGAAAAAGGCCCTCTCGTTCGTCCTGACCTTCGATGATATTGTTAAATTGCCCGACCTCGAGTTGGCTGAGGTTCTGGCTGGTGCACCACCCGCCTCCGTGGGGTATGCGATTCACGGAGCACACCCCGAAATTAGAGATCGATTTCTCTCTAAAGTTCTGCTTCCTATTGTGCAGCAAATTAAGGAAATTTTGGCTCAATCGACCCCCAGTTCTTCCATGATTGAGGCAGGGCAAATCAAGCTGGTCATGGTGGCTAGAAATCTTGAACGAACTAATGTGATTGGGACGAAGCGGATTCCGCTCGGTTTCAGGTAGTCCAATTTGAGAAGTAGGTTTGGTGCTGAGGTCAGCCTACTTGCGAGCAGCTGCTTCAGCTTGGTTTTCCCGCTCTAGGTCCATGTTCCAGAGTTCTCGAGCAAACTCACGGACCTCAGCGAGGGCATCCCAAGATTTGGGTTGGAACCCTCCAGGGCCTTCAAAGGTCTGGTATTCCCATTTCATGGCATCGGTCTGCAGACGGGTTAATGCAGTAGAGATGCCTTCAGATTGAGCGATTTGGAGGTAAAATTCTCGATTGAACTTGAACTGTGACATGCGCTCTACACTACCGACAATTGGGCGAATCCTCAACAGTTAGGTCGACCCCAACTAAAAAAAGCTTTACTCCTGAATTGATCGGTTGACTTACAGCGCTAACTTGGTTTAAGTTCACGGCTCAATTGATCGGGGCATAGCGCAGCCTGGCTAGCGCATCTGGTTTGGGACCAGAGGGTCGCAGGTTCGAATCCTGCTGCCCCGACCAATTAAAAACTCAAATCTGATCTACTCATCCAAAATCAATTAGGCGTAATTCTCAGGAAACATTGTTCTTTCGACAATTTCTACTAGCGTATGCACGATCTTAATATGAATTTCCTGAATCCGATCGCTATTTGCGCCGGGAGCGATGACAGAATAGTCACTGATTTCGCGCAGGGCTCCGCCCGTTTTACCGAGTAGTGCAATGGTTTTGATCGGGATCGTTTTAGCGGTTTCGACTGCTCGAATCTGGTTCTTTGAATTGCCGCTTGTGGAGATGACCAGAAGGAGATCGTTTGGTCGTGCCAATCCTTTGAGTTGCCGGGCGAAGATGTGCTCAAAACCGTAGTCGTTGCTGACGCAGGTGACGTGACTGGGGTCACCCAGTGCGAGTGCTCCCAAGGGTGCGCGGTCTTTGCGATAACGGCCGGTGAGTTCTTCGGCGAAGTGCATTGCGTCGCAGTGTGAGCCACCATTACCACAACTAAATACGGTGCCGCCTCTTCGGTAGGTGGTGACGATTTCTTCTGAGATTTTTTCAAGTTGTTGGTAGGTGACGGGCGAATCCATGAAGGACTGCAGGGCTTGCTGGGCTTCAGTGAATGTATTTTGCCAAATGGACTTGTAGTTTGTCATAGGGCTTGGAGATTACCCGGTTCCCTGAGTTCTGTATAGTCCTTCCTAGTTGACTTGTGCTTGTCTAATTTTTTTTAGGCGTATATGAGATAAACATTAATCCTACTGATATGACGAAAGACGGTAGAAACGATGAGTCTTCTCAAGCGAGTCCAGGAAAAATTTAATGCCAACCTCTCCAATACTAGAATCATGGTGATCGGGGATTACATGCTCGATCGCTATATTATTGGCGATG
>CANHSO010000054.1 GCA_947463705.1 Bacteriovoracaceae bacterium | reverse complement strand
AGAGTCGCAATCACGGGCAATCGCCCAATGAACTCAGGAATCAGTCCAAACTTAATCAAATCCTCTGGCTCGGTCTGAGCCATGAGCTTGGAAACATTCTCTTCCGTTTTTGAAGTAATATTCGCCTGAAGTCCGAGGCTTCGCTTCCCTTTGCGCATGCCCACGATCTTATCAACACCTACGAAAGCCCCACCTACTATAAACAAGATATTAGAGGTATCAACCTGCACAAATTCTTGCTGTGGATGCTTGCGACCACCTTTAGGCGGAACGTTAGCAATAGTCCCCTCAATGATTTTCAGGAGCGCTTGCTGCACGCCCTCACCGCTGACATCGCGAGTAATCGATGGATTTTCACTCTTTCTGGAGATTTTATCCACCTCATCGATATAGACGATCCCTTTTTGAGCTCGCTCGACGTTATTATCGCAGTTTTGTAGGAGATTCAGAATAATATTCTCAACATCCTCACCCACATAACCCGCTTCGGTCAGAGTAGTTGCATCAGCCATTGCAAACGGCACGTTGAGCAACTTAGCCAAAGTTTGAGCAAGTAAAGTTTTTCCGGAGCCGGTCGGGCCGATCAGCAAAATATTACTTTTTTGAAGCTCAATCCCGTCCTTAGACTCTTTTCCCTTACGCTCGGTCTGATGCTGAATTCTTTTATAATGATTATACACAGCAACCGACAAAATCCGCTTGGCCCGATCTTGCCCGATCACATACTGATCCAAAGTCGACTTGATGTCAGATGGCTTTGGAATAGACTGTGACGAACGAGAAGGAGTGTCTTTTTGCCCCTCCTCAGCAATGATATCATTGCAAAGCTCGATGCATTCATCGCAAATATAGACCGTAGGCCCCGCGATGAGCTTTTTTACTTCTCTTTGATTCTTGCCACAGAAGGAGCAGCAAAGATTACCAAAACCGTCGCCATATTTTTTTCCGTCCATAAACCTTCCTTACCTAAACTCCCGGTCGTTTATAGGATACCGCGCTTTTCAACAACCTTATCAATCAAGCCGTAGGTGACCGCTTCCCTTGCTGATAAATAATTGTCCCGGTCCGTATCCTTTTTGACCTGTTCAATGTCTTTGCCGGTATGCTCCGCCATGATGGCATTTAGCCGGTCTTTTAAAAAAAGAATTTCACGAGCCTGGATCTCAATATCAGATGCCTGCCCCTTTGCGCCGCCCAGCGGCTGATGAATCATAATTCGACTGTGAGGCAAGCTAAACCGCTTACCATGTGCCCCAGCAGTAAGAAGCAAGGCTCCCATACTAGCCGCCATTCCAATACAATACGTGCAAACATCCGACTTAATAAATTGCATCACATCATAAATCCCTAGACCTGCGTAAACTGAACCACCAGGGGAATTAATATAGAGGTGAATGTCCTTATCAGGATCAGAACTCTCCAAGAAAAACATCTGCGCCACCAAGAGATTGGCCACGACGTCATTTACTTCAGTACCCAGGAAAATAATACGATCCAAGAGCAGACGAGAATAAATGTCATATTGACGCTCGCCTCGAGGAGTTTGCTCTACCACGATTGGATTGGGAATATACCCTGTAGGAGTGGTCTGAATTGATCCCACGTCAAACCCGACTAAATCAGGCTGAATTAAACTCGAAGGAACTCTGGACTGAGATGACCTAATTAACATGCGTAAAACCTCCCGATGAATGCCATTCTATAACCAGTATACATACATGAATCTCATGTTGCTCTGCGCCAAAACATTTTTTTTTGCAATTTTTGGCGATTCTTTGTTTCAAAAGTCACGATTTTTTGACGCCTGCCCGAAAAAACACTACCAAAAAGACCTCAGGCGCTCCCTTAAGAACCTAAGATCGCTATCAGTACTTTATGCTGGAGCTTCTAGCTTTGCAATGACGTATCCCTTAAGTAAGGCGGGCTAACGACAGAGAGACATTTGGTCTTTAAAGTTCCCAGACCTGGTGAGACGAATTTTGGTCCGCAACTGATTCGTTAATTTTCTCTAGATACTCAAGCATGGCACTTCTGAGCTCCTCTAAAGTCAGCTCGTCATGACATTTCTCGCTCTGATCTAGAATGTCATTCAATTCTGTTCGAATGAGCAACTCAGGTAAACCGCTCAGCGACACGACCGTTTCAACTAGTTCCTGACCACAAAGTTCAGCTTTATCATCGGAGACTTCCATTTCTCCCCCCCCATTTGAGTTTCCATTTACACTATAGGAGTGACTTTTCTCGTACGGCAAGTTTATTTTCGATTGATGGGCCGTTTTTTTAAACCCAAACGATTTGAGAACTCATAACAAAGCCCGATGCAAATAATTTGCAACCCAGAAACGACTCACATATAAAGACGCCATGTCAGAAAAAAATTTAACTTCTACACAAGCCTCTGGCAAATCCCCCGAAGAGTCTGCAGTCATTATGACTGAAATAGTTCTTCCCTCGGACACTAATGCGTTAGGAACTATTTTTGGTGGAAAAGTAATGAGCTGGATCGATATTGCAGGCGCAATATCTGCGACTCGTCATGCGAGGCGCGCTGTAGTCACAGCGTCAATTGATGCACTCCATTTTTTGGCCCCAATACGTCTTGGACATTTTGTTCATATTCGAGCTACTGTAAATTACGTTTCTCGATCATCGATGGAAGTAGGAGTAAGAGTCGATTCAGAAAATCCAATCACCGGGGAATTTACTCACACTGCAACTGCATACACGACCTTTGTTGCTCTCGACGACCACGGGAGACCAACTCCCGTACCTCAGTTAAATCCCAAAAGTCCAAACGATAAAAGACGTTTTCTGGCAGCACAAAAGCGCAGAGAGTCCCGGGTTCAACTCGCAGAAGAAATTAAAAAGGCAGAAAAACTCGCACATGAGAGCGATTAACGCAAAACAAGTGAACTCTAATTCGAGTTCTCATGAATCCAGTTCTGGGCAAATGCAGGTAATGCGTTAGGGTCTGAAAAAATCCACTCAACGCGACCTTGCTCTTGATCATTCAATGATTTCGAACGCTCTTTAAACACTTTCCCCAAGAGCTCAGAACTCTCTAAACAATCTGCAATCGCTTGGGCAGAATTCACCACCGACCATCCTGGCAATGCCCTTTCAAAGGCAGCATGAATCCAAGGGTAGTGAGTGCACCCAAGCAGAGCAACGCCGGGTGAGTACTGATCAAAATAGGGCCTCACATATTCCGTGAGAGTTTGATGCAAAATTGGGTGATCCACCCAACCCTCTTCAATCAACGGAACCAGAAGTGGGCAGGCCTGCTCGACAACAGGCACCTGGCAAGCTCCCTCCGTGCCATAAGGATTGAGAATCTTGCGGAGGATCTTTCCATAGGCCTGGCTTAAAACTGTAGCTCGGGTAGCAAGAACCAAGATCGGACGAGGCGGCTCAGCGGCCTTGAGCGAATGAGTTTGATCGAGTTGACTTAACGCCCCTAAGGCAGCCTCAACTCCGGGGCTAACCACTCCAAAGACTGGAACTGGATGCATCACCTTCTCAATTTCCCCTAAAGCCCAGGCACACGATGTATTGCATGCCACAACCAAGGCGTCAATTTTCTCCTTCTTGAGTCGCGCTACGCAATCAAGGGAGAGCTTTTCAATTTGGGCAGGACTTTTGGTCCCATAAGGAACGTGGGCGGTATCCCCGAGATACACGTAATCTAGAAAGGCAAAACGCCTTCTCAACTCGGACAGAACTGTAATGCCACCCACTCCGGAGTCAAAAACCCCGACTTTTATCTTTTTCATGATCTACTGGTCATAACTCATAACCAGGAAATGCACTAGTCAGTGCAATTCGTGATTATGCGCTTAAAGCCAATTGGCCATTTTTGTCAAAGAGTCGGCGGTTGAGCAGTAAAAAGAAAATTAATGCAAACGTCACAAATGAAGTCACGCTCAGAAAGAAGTAAGAGAACTTAATCCCCTTCTGATCCACCATATAACCCACAAAAGGAGCCAGAACTGCAAAGAAGCCTCGGATTGCCAAACTGACCACAGAGTTCGCAGTGGCACGAATACTAGAAGGCAATTGGTCATTAAAAATTCGATGAATAGTCACCCCTTGGAAACCGCGGCAAAACTGCAGCGCAAATCCAGCCGACACAGCGAAAAAGGCCCCTGGATAGCACATCCCCAAAAACCCCAAAGCAGGTAGACATCCGGTGATGAAGATCAAACGCTTACTTCCGATACTCTCTTCTAATTTTGGAGCGATTCGAGCGGCAATAGCAATAGCGACATTATAGCCCGCCCAAAGATAACCGAAGTGCTTAATATCAACTCCGCTATGGGACCAGTTCATTTGGTAGGTCCAAGTTCCAATAAAAGTTAAAAGATTAATGAAAACTAACAGTACGCCCACACTCCACAAAGCATTGTTTTGGAGGTAAGAGACAACACCCCTCAAACCGGCGCCGTGAGCTTTTTCAACCGGACAGTCCTTCTTGGTCCGGGCGGGCTCTACCACAGAGATCGCAATCATCAATTGCACTAAGGCCACAACCAAACTGCCGTAGATGGTGTACTTCAACGAGTAAGCGGCAAGAAATCCACCCAAAACTGCTGATACAGCCTCACCAATTTGAAGGTATACCACACGATTACTCAGGAGCTTATTTGATCCCTTCTCTAACTCACCATTCAACTGCTTCAACTCTTCGGATGTGTCATAAAGGATTGCGGTGTCTGTACCCGAGTCAAAGCAGAGAGAAAGAGCAAAAAGGACCTCAAACATCCAAAGATCTTGGTAGTCTTTTGCCAACATCAGAGAGATCACAGAAAAAATCCGGATCACAGCGGCGCAAATCATGGCCCACTTTCTCTTGAAACGGTCTGAGAAATACCCAGTAGGTACTTCAGAAATAAAGAAGGTCACAGCACTGATGGACTGCAAAGTCATGACTTGCTGATGAGTCAAACCCAGAGAATTGAAGTAGGGAACAATAATGGGAAGAAACAAAATAAAGTATCTGAAAAAGCTGCTGATATAAATTTTGATCAAATTCAACTTCAAAACAGCACTTCGATTGCTCAAAACAGCGTTCATATTTCAGTCCTTGTTGGGGGCCTTTTTTTCGGACGATTTTTTTGGCCGGACTGGTTTATACACCAGATTTAAGTATTCTGGAACAAGCGAATGGTCAAAACTCGCTAGAATAGCGCAATTTCCCAAAAAACCTTGAATCAACTATTTTAGATTACAAGCTTAGAGGACCTCAAATCTCCCCTTCACTTTTTTTTGACAGAGCCTGATCGATCTCGATATATCTCAACCCGTTCTGGGGGGAACCATGATCCAATTCAATGCGTTACGAGTATTCCTGTATTCAATTTTGATCCACTCGGTCACTCTAATTACCCTGATCAACTGCGCAACTGCTCACCCGAATGACGCAAAAACCCAATTCGCAACCGAAATCATCGACATGGGCCGCACTCAAGAAACCATCCAGGGAGGCTTATTCTTAAAGCAATCCGTCCAAGATTGCCTTAAGCCCGAAGCCCTCAGTAGACTCATTGAGAACCTTGAAGTTCCCATGACCAACTGGAACTGGAACCTTCAAACCCACTCCACAAAGGAGGGAATCACTGAATTCGCCTATCGAATTCACCGAGCCGAGAATGCAACTCCTCTCAGGATCGAGCCCGAACCCCAAAAAGACGAAAGTGTCCCCATCGATACGCGACTCTGGAGCTACTGGTCCATAGTCAAAAACGCGGCAAGCGCGGCCACCTCCGCAGCCTACGCGACAGCCGCGACCGCTGGAGCGCATGCACTGGACTACCTTGCAGAGAGGTCCCTGGTGGGGCAGCTCACCGTGGAGTCCTGGGCTTGCCCTGAACCCTTTTCACCCAATGGCTACCGACTCAGCGTAGACCTCATGAACTCTGATATCCTGATTCATCATTTCGTCCAAAGGGCCTGGCTTCTGGTCTGCTTGAAAGACCAAAATAAAAGTTCGCAAGCAGACGAATTAACCATTGAGTTTCAAATGCTAGCCAGCCCTGGCGCTCTCTTCAGTCATGTTGAGCTCTCACAGGCCCAAGACTTCGCTTCCCGGGTTTCAAGAGCATGGCTGGATGCACTGATTAACGCTGCAAACTTTCGACAGGTTCAACTCATTCGACAAAACTGCAGTAAATCAGACACTGAGTAGGCTCACAGTCCAGTATACATCATAAAAATTTTGGAATAATCTTCCAAGTCTATGCTGCTTACTCAAATTCCTGCCCACTACCAGAAAAGACGCGAAAAATTGATGCAAAGGCACCCGGGAGCTGTATTCATTCTCCCCTCTGCGCCAGAGCTGATTCGAAATGGAGATGTGCACCACCCGTTTCGACAAGACAGCAGCTTCTATTACCTGAGCGGTTTTGACGAGCCGGGGTCATTCCTCATTCTGGGCTCTGAAAACTCAGCTCCATCACGCAAATCAAAAATGACTCTGTTCGTACAACCCAAAGACCCAGAAAAGGAAATGTGGGAGGGAGAGCGCTACGGACGAGAAGGAGCCTTAAGCGTATTTGGCGCAGATGAGGCTTTCGTCAACTCAGAACTCGAAGCAAGGCTCCCCGACCTCCTCAAAGGTGCTGAGCGGATTTTTTACCGTCTCGGTCACTCCGAGGAAATGGATCGCCGGATTTTAGCCATTCTTGAGGTGGTGCGGCGAAGACTTGGGCGCTCAGGACGAGGTCTGATTCCAATTGAAGACCCTCAAGTCGCAATCGGCGAAATGCGGCTCTACAAAGAACCCGAGGAACTCGACCTTCTGCGTAAGGCTTGCCAAATTACTGCTCATGCTCATCGCACAGCGATGCAGGAGCTCCGCCCCGGCATGAATGAGAGCGAAATCGAAGCTCTGGTCGATTACCAATTCCGTAAGAATGGGTGTCAGCGCCTCGGTTACGGGAGCATTGTGGCGGGTGGAAAAAATGCCGCATGCCTCCATTATCGATCGAACAATGAGACGCTTCGATCCGGGGAACTACTGCTCATTGATGCGGGAGGTGAATATGGCTTTTATACCTCAGATATCACCCGGACATTTCCGATCGGTAAAACCTTCTCCAAAGCTCAATCACAGGCTTACGAATTAGTGCTTTCAGTTCAAAAAGCTGGAATTGCCATGACCAAACCCGGCGCTAAGCTGCCCGAAATTCACAAGACTACATGCGAGTTGCTCGTCGACGGACTTCTCTCCCTCGGACTTCTCAAGGGAAACCGCGTCGAGCTCCTGAAGACATCAGCTTTCCGTCGATTCTACCCCCACAATACCAGCCACTGGCTAGGCCTCGACGTCCACGACGCAGGACTTTACACGCAGGAGGGTGAACCTAGGAAACTCGAACCTGGGATGACCTTCACGATCGAACCAGGCTTCTACGTTCAACCCGGCGACCGGGAAGCGCCTGAGGCCTTCCGAAATATCGGGATCCGGATTGAGGATGACATCCTAGTGACGACAAACGGGTGTGAAAACCTGACCCACGAGGCGCCCAAAGAAATCTCTGAGATCGAAACCCTCCGATCCAAGGCATTTTAAACACTTTCTACTGAAACTGGCACTTAGAAACAATCTGTGGTAACAACTCTCAACCTTACCCAGAAAGGAACTCCAGTCTTGTCTCAGTTGCCTATCCAATTGGGTCCGTTTCAGCTGAAACACCCGTTTATTTTGGCCCCGATGGCGGGAATTACCAACTCACCCTTTCGCCGCTTGATGCGCAGACTCAGCAGCTCGATGGTGATTTCAGAGTTGGTCTCGGCCAATGGGATCGAATATGCCGGATCTAAGACTCTGGATTTATTACGGTTTCATGAGGAAGAGAGAGTCCTTGGCTTACAAATCTTCGGAGAAGACACAGACCTCCTCTGCAAAGCCGCTCAATATGTTGAAAAACTAGGTGCCGACTTTGTCGACCTCAATCTGGGCTGCCCGGTACCCAAAGTAGTTAAACGTGGTGCTGGCTCAGCAATGTGCAAAGACCCTATCTCGCTCGGCAAGACTCTGAGCGCTATGGTTAAATCGGTCAAAATTCCTGTGACCATTAAAATCCGCACTGGCTGGGATGCTCAAACCCGAAACGCACTCGACGTGGTCCGCGCGGCCACTGATGCGGGAGTCCACTGGGTTGCCATCCACGGCAGGACCCGCGCCCAAGGCTATAGCGGAGAGGCTGATTGGGACTTTATTGGAGATGTCAAAAGCAAAAGCTCAATCCCCATCGTAGGCAACGGAGACATCACGACGGCTGAAGTTGCAGTTCACAAATACAAAACCTATGGTGTTGATGCGGTTTTGGTGGGTCGCGGGGCACTGAGAAACCCCTTTATCTTCAAGCAAGCCGAAGCTCTCTGGAATGGCCAACCCTTTGAACTTCCGCAGGCAAGCGATTACATCAATTTACTCCAAAGTCAGCAAAAGATGCTCCACGAGATCTACCCCCCTCGCTCGGCCATGATCCACGCCCGCAAATTCCTGGCCTGGTATTCGGCTGGCTTTCCTGGATGCCATGAATTTAGAAGCCAGGTCTTCTCAATCCCGGAACCTGAAGCACTTTGGCACGAAGCTACTCTGTTTTTTGAAAAGCGAACACGCGAACGCGACTTGAAATTCTTGTCACAACCTTTTCTCATGGGAGGCCACGGTTAAAATGCTCAAAGGAATTGTTTTTGATCTCGACGGAACTTTAGTTGATTCTCTTGGCGTTACTTTTGATGGCTTTAACTACGCACTAGCCGCAATGAAAGTCCGCCCTCACACACCCCATGAAATCATGGCTCACTTCGGTGCAGGAGAAGATCACATCTTTGCGCGGCTCGTCGGCTGGGATCGCGCCCCCGAAGCCTATGGTTTATTCCAACGCTTCATGGATGAAAACGTCGGACGAGTTCCACTGCACAAGGGTGTTGCCGAACTTTTAGAAAATATTCGTCGCGAAAAAATCCCTACCTCAATTTTTACCGGAAGAAGCTGGAACACCACCGAAACCATCCTCAAACACCACAACTTACTCAGCTCGTTCGTTACGGTCGTTGCACACGACCATTGTGAATCGCCAAAACCATCACCTGATGGGCTTCATCTTTGCCTCTCTCGAATGAAGATGAGCCCTGAACAGGTTTTCCTCGTCGGCGACTCTCCAGCCGATATCATCGCCAGCCGCGCTGCCGGCTCACAGGGCGTAGCGGCCCTTTGGGACCTTCTCGCTAACCGTGAAGCCCTTGAACAACACCAGCCTCATCATTGGGCGTCACACCCTGCTGATGTTTGGAAAATCTGGGAGCACCTGAAACAAAACTAGGTCCGACCCGATGCGGGTGAGGCACAGCTTTGCTTGTTTTTTAAATTATAATAAAGTAATTAGGCAGTCTCATGCGAGCACTTAAATTCCAATTCCCACTTTGGATCACGACACTCGTCATCACCTGCTTGGTATCGATAGATGCCGTCGCTGACCCCATGGACACCTTGAGTTTTGCCCAATCCATTCTCGTTGCACGGAGAGACTTCAATGTGCACTTCATTCAAACTCTTTCGGACCCAAAAATGAGCGCTCAAGAAAAGCGAGAATTTATTGAAGGTTACTTAGGTTTCGCTCCAGATTCGAGGATTTCATTTCCAATGATCATTCAAGGAATCGCTCCCTACGTAAGACTTTACGAAAGTCTTCTCAGTGTAACAATCAATGGCCATCGCTCTTCTCCAGTTCTTTTTCCTTATTTGAATCAATTGGAGAACATCCTCTACCTTGACAAGCCCCCTTCCCTCCAGGAGCAAACCATTGCGACTCTAGAGATGCTTTATCAAGAAATTTGGAAAAGCCAACAGGATGAGCTTGCTGCCCGAAAGTCAGACCTAAAACAGGGAGTCAATCGTTCTCAGCATGAAATTGAGGAAAAAAGTGGCTACTCGGAAATTCCTTTTTTTAAGGAACTCCTTGAACTGTTAGCGCAAGATTGCAACCGCTACTCGAGCCAGACGGTCTCCTACTTTAGGCGCGAGACCTTCGCGAATCGAGACGAGCTCACTGACTACATTAAACGCGATTTTCCCCGGAGCTGGAAGCGAGAAGAGATTCAGCAGGCAAGCGGAATTGGTGGAGAGGAAGAAGGTCGGACTTGGTGGATTTTCAGAAACCAGATCTTAAACCTCATTGATCCAGTCCAAAAGAGGATGGAAGCACTTAAAGATTTAGTACGCAAGACTAACATTCATGAAACAGAGACGGATCTATCTCAGCCCATCTACAGTGACGTAGTAAGAATAAGATCCTTCATCGAGACGAACCTAGCCAAATGGAACGCTCTCATGAAGCTAAGCCAAGACCAAAAACAGGCAATCTATGATCGTGCGTCTCCACTCACGATGGATGATCGTGGCATTTTGAGCGCCTACATGAACACCGAGTTCCCACTGCTCATTTCAAACTTTTTAATTCAGCTAGACCAGTCTCTGGATGAACTCGAGGAACCTGCCGCAAGAGTCCGCAAATTCTGCCGCGCCTGTAAAAAAAGACCGAAGAAGAAGTTCTCCTCCTCGCAAGAAACTCAAACCCGACCCACACTTCAAGAAGCCCCCCTTTTAGAAATAGCCAAAGCTCCGGCCAGCGAATCAGAAACAGGATCCACAGAATTAGCTGCAGGCCTCTCGCCCGCAGACGGTGGCACCGGACCAACTGCTCCAACGACTCCTACCGATCAGGACATGGAACTAAAACTGGAACTTGAGATCTTTGGGCGCAAATCTATCAGAGGCGATCTCACCTCGGAGCCTCGCGTCAAGCCAGTAGAGCCCCCCCACAAAGCTCCTAAAGAGTCACAGGCTTCTTGGCTTCAGTCTATTTTTGGACATGCTAGTCGTGCACGAGTTTTTGAAACCTTTTTCAACGATGAAATCAATCACCAATCCCTCACCTTTGAGGAGGTCGAAAACCTAGTTAAATCAGTAGGAGGCAAAATCAACCAAAATGGAACTTCTCACTGTCGCGTGGTCGTTCCAGGTGGATTTTCTTTTGCTGTTCGGCCTCATGGTAAAAGTCACAGTCAAAAACTCAGCAGGGCTCATCTGAAAAGTTTTAGACGCGCATTTGAAATGGCTGATATCACTCCAAGCTCAATATTGGCTCACTAGAAAAGAAAGTCCCTCCATGGTTCATTTTTTTCGAATGCAGGCTGTTCAAGTGCTCTTGGCCGTTTCAGTGATTTTGCACATCTCACACTCTTCAATAGCCTTCGCTCAGCCATGTGGAAACCATGCCCAAACTACCTTTCGCTGAAAAAGCTAGAGGCTCTCAGCCCTTATTCTAGCGGAATCGGGTACATTCCAGCATTTGTCACTCATCAAACTAGAAAACCCATTTACTGGCGCGATTTAGTAAACCTACTGCCTCCAGAACCGATCAGCCAGGCCACGCCTTCAAACTCGCATCAGTATGAAATAGAGCGATGACCTGGCAGAATAACTATCTATAAGCTCACAAATTCCCCGCAGCCATACCTCTGCAGTTCGGGCAGCGCGCGGGACGCTGAAAGCAAGGCTCGCAAACGGGAAGTCCGCAGGGTAGATTTACTGCAGCAGCCTGAGGCTCATTACAAATGCGACAAGGTCCTTCCTCATTCGGTTCCGCTCCGTTTTGCTCAGCTACGGGCCTGATACATCTACTGCGCTCAACTCGGGTGTGCCTGGGCTGCTGGTCTCCGACTAGGTCTCCGACTACGATACTCCCATCGGACAAGCACCGAATCACGTTACACTGACCTCCCTCCGGCATCACATAGACTTGGACTCCTTCTCGCAATTTGCCATCGCAAGACGCGTCCACTTTAGTACTACATAAACCCATTTGCCAACGATGACGCTGATGCAGTCGATCAAAGACCACGGTACCATCTTTGAGGGAATCCACCACTAAACCCCAGTGGTTACTGAGCCCCTCATTTACGTAAATGAGGTCGCCTCGCTTCACCCCGTGCCGGCTGATTTCTGTACAAAGATTGGCTAGAGCTGGAATTGGTTCTTTTCCGTTGTCAGAAACCATCAAAAGACCACGATCAAGAATTGCTGTAACTGTACGCCCAAAACGTTCCTGCCAGCAGTACACGGTATCTCCAGGTGCTATAGGATAGGCATCCGAAACCGTTAAAAAAAGAAATACCAATGATATGAAACTAAGTTTTTTTAAACGCATCTGCATTTTCCATTCAAAAATAGGATGATATCCGGACTCGAATGAATTCAAGTCAATTTAGAGTGGGATATTTTTTATACTTCATTGATCTCTCGTCGAGAGACCTATCAGACCAATCGAAATCTGCACGATTAGTTCGCACTACCTACTAGAATTTTTCAGCAGAGTTTGCAAGTCCATTTTAGTTTACTTCAGAACGCCCCTGCGAACCTGATCTCGCTCAATGGCTTCAAAAAGTGCTCGGAAGTTACCCTCACCGAAGCCTTGATTGCCCCGTCTCTGAATAAACTCGAAGAAAAACGGCCCTAGAATTTCCTCTGAAAAGATCTGAAGCAGATATCCAGAATCTTCTCCATCCAGGAGGATTCCGAGCTTTTCTAACTCATGAAGATCTTCAGTTACTCCAGGCACGCGAGTTGGAACAGCCTCGTAATAGGAATGGGGAACAGTGAGAAATTTAAAATCATTCTTTCGCAGCAGGCTGAGTGTATTGGGAAGGCCTGTAGTCACCAGTGCCAAATGTTGGACGCCAGGACCCTTCATCCGATTCACGAACTCTTGTACCTGACTTTCAGGTTCAGTTGCTTCATTGATGGGAACTTTAATTTTACGACAGGGGGACTCAACCACGTCGGAAAGTAAGCCTGTTCTTCCCGTTCTAATCTCAAAATGACGGGTGACTTGAAAGCCGAATACTTCTCTGTACCAACGCACCCATTCGCCCATCTCACCCATGCCAACGTTGTTTGTGAGGTGATCGATGAATTGGATACCGAAAGGTGAAGGACTCTCAAGTCTCTGGGCAACTAGATCTTGATCAAAAAGAGCAGGTTTCGAATTCGGCCCCTGGGGGTGGCGCTCAATAAAAGCATATCTCACGTCAGCGGGTGTCCAGATCTCAGCCCGAACCACTCTGCCCTCAGGTGATTCATAGACTTCAGGCTCAAGTGCCGGTTTGGCACCCCGCTTCACGGACTCTAGAAAAGCCTGGGTGGCGTCCTTGACTTCGATTGCCAAAACACAGATCCCGTCTCCATGTTTTTCTAAAAACTGAAGCGCGTGAGTAGAAACTGAGCCCCCCGCCTGAGGTTGGGTGAGAAGAATCCTCACCTTCCCCTGGCAGTAGAGCTCACTTTGCGTTTTTTGTTGGAAAGAAGTTCTTTGCCCGACTCTTTCAAAACCCATCCGCCTGAGCACATTCGACATCATGCTCAGGCTCCCAACCACAAACTCGACGTGATCAAAGCCTTGATTGAGTATTTCCACTTTTAACCCCCCGGTTTTTAGTTCAATTCAATAATGGATCATTCCCAGTGTGATAAGCCATATCATGAACCGCAGCCTCAGTGGAATCTCTCATCGCAGTTTCAACTGAATGAGCGTTGAGCTTAGATTGCTTATCGTAATCTACGTAGGTGTAGCCATAAAGCACTTCCTCGTAGAAGTTCTGAAGGTCAACCCCTTCTCTCGGCTTGATTTGACCTTCTCGTACTCGAGAGTCAATTTGCTCTTTCACGCGCTTTTCGAGATCAGTGGAGCTATATTGAATCCAAGAAAGAACACCTGCAATGGTGTTACCCTTGATCACTTCTTCAATGTAATATCCGCCCGGCTCGGTCTCATCTAAGAAAACATGAACTTCATTTACCCGACCAAAAAGATTATGGAGATCGCCCATAATATCCTGGTACGCACCCATTAAGAAGAAACCCAGATAGTAAGGCTCCTGGCTCTTAAACTCATGGAGTGGCAAGGTATCCTTAATGTCCCGAAGGTCGATGAACTTATTCACCTTTCCATCCGAGTCACAGGTGATATCCACCAAGGTTGCTTCTCGGGACGGATGCTCATCATGTCGATGGATCGGCGCAATTGGGAACAAGTGCTGAATTGCCCAGTGATCCGGAATCGATTGAAACAGCGAGAAATTGCACAAGTATTGATCGGCCAGCTGCTTATTGAGAGCTTCAACCTCATCTGGGACGTACTTCAATCCAACAGCATTTTTATGAATCACTTTGCAAATCTGCCAGAATAGAAATTCAACCTTAGCCTTGTCCTCGAGAGACAAAAAACCAAGCTTAAACATACTGAGGGCTTCGTCTTTTCTTTGGACAGCGTCGTGGAAATGCTCCAAGAGGTTCTTTGACGACAAGTGCTTTGAAAGATATCGCATTTCTTTCACGACTTCTTCTTCGTCAGGAGTTTCTTGCATTGCAATCGGAGTTGCACCGACCTCAATATTCCCAAAAACGTTCACCACCAAAACCGAATGGTGAGCCACCAAGGCTCGACCGCTTTCAGAAACAATGTTTGGTTCAGAGACTTCTTCCGCTTGGCAAATTTCCTGAATGGAGTAAACAACGTCACTGACATACTCTGCTAGGGAATAGTTGGTCGAACTATCGAAGCTGGTGCGAGAGCCATCGTAGTCGACGCCCAAACCACCGCCCACATCCAGATATTCTAAATTGAGCCCCATTTTTTGAAGCTTTGCGTAAATTCGTGTGCCCTCTTTAACCGCATCTTTAATACTCTTAATGTTAGTTACCTGGGAGCCGATGTGAAAATGCAAGAGCTTGAAGCTATCTTGCAAACCTTCCTGGCGTAGAACATT
>CANHSO010000053.1 GCA_947463705.1 Bacteriovoracaceae bacterium | reverse complement strand
CTTTTTTGCTTAACGCTCTCTACAGAATTTTGGGTGAGCGAGGTGAGAGGGTTCAAATCAGGGCGATTTTGTCGGGTTTGTGTGCCTATGCTGGGCTCGCTCTCTCGATGGGATTTTTGTGTTATTTTTCTCACAAGGGACTGAGAGTCTGGATTTCCGACGAAGTGCTTGTTGAAAGTCTGGGCAAGGCTGGAGTTTGGATTGCTCGACTTCTACGTGTAGGAATCCTGATGGTCGAAGGTTTAAGCTGGGTTTTGGTTTTGAGTTATTTTTTCAAACTCGAAGAATTCCAAATCGCTTTCCATCTTTTTACTAAAAAATTCAAAAATAAGCTGAGTCGTAAGCAATCCTGAGCTAAGGTAGGGTACATAAACATTCCGGACCCGAATCCGGCAGGCGAGGTACGGGTTGATAGTGAGATGAGGGGACCCCATGACGACGCAAAGAGAAACAGTTCGTTTATTGTGCAAAAGTATTATCACCCGATTAGAAAATCGAAAATCGATTAGTTTTCCTCCTCGACTCAGACAGGTCGTTCAGGATGAGGTTTTTGGTTTGATCGGGCCTTTTATCCTGACGGATGAAGACCTTCGAGATCGTACTCTGGCGAAGGTGGGCGCAAAAGCTGAAATGCTCCAAGATTCAGCATTTACTGACAGTGAACAGTATCGTGCTGCCAAGGCAGTAGTTCGGAGTAGTTTTGGTCATGACTCCTTGAATGGATTTTACTTTCAAAAGTCACCTAAAGTCGTTGCTCAGGCCATCGTTCAATACCTCATGCGTTCTTCTCATATTGATGATGTCTACGAGACTGACGAAGATCTCGAGCACCAAATCGTAGAGTCGGTTCAGAAATTTAATCCTGCTGAATTGCATTAATTCCCTGAGGGAGTGGCTCCTGAATCTCGAAAATTCTGATCCCAAAACTGTAGATCTTTTAGACAGTGTCTAAAAGTTAGATGATCTTTCACATGATCTGCACGCAGGGTCAAAATTAACTCATCGAAATCACTGCTTATTATTGTTAAGGAAAATTAAATATTTGGCGCCTAAATTGCATAGTTAAATAGTCAACTATGATCAGGCAGTACCTCTTCTTACCTCTTTTTTTCACGCTCATGCTTGGCATGCGGTGGTTTTCAACTCATGGAGAATTGACCGGACTAACCCACTCGCGGGTGATTGATCCTGCTCGCGTTCAGTCGCAAGTGGCCTTGTCGGTGCGCCAGGAGTTGATGGAAGATTTGGACCGTTTGGCCACCTATGAAAATTATTATCATGCGATGGAGGGTCGATTTACCCTTTTGCTGAATCGAGTCGGTTTTCGCCCGTCTCCTCGAGTTCTGGCGGAATACGACATCCGGGTCCAGGTGGCAACAGCTGATCTCTTGTTGATTCAAGTCGTGTCTGAAAAGGGCGGACAGGTGCTGGATCGGGTGACCGTAGATCAGGATTTTCAGGTCCATTCGAGTTTTGTGCTACCTGCACCTGACAGGCGTTTTTTAGTCGCAAAGGCACTCACGCATCTCAAGCGCTTGAGAGAGGCTCCTGAGGGCGTTATCCTTCCTGAACGCGGGATCTACACTGGGTATTTTGATTACAGCGTGGTGACGTCGTCTAATCGGGAACCCATAGCTATTGCTCTAGGGCTCAAAATGCCTGTTCAGGGTGATCGATTTGAGCTGAGCTCGTCCAATGATCAAGAGATGACCCTGCAGTTGGAAACAATTTTAGCAAGCGAGTGGAAGGAGCGTCAGAACTCTGGCCGTGACGAATCGCAACGAGATCAGGAGCTCCTTGCTCAGAGGATCTTTTTTGGAGAAATTGGCCATTATGCTCAAGATCGAGAAGAGCTTTCCCAGGTTATTGGAATTCCTTTCCTCTCAGAAAGTAATTCTGAGGCCTTGAGTGACTTGATTGGGGGTCGTGCTCTAGCAGGTTCTGTTTCTGCTCCTCGTTCTGGGCGAAGAAGTCAAATCGAGATCGAACCCATTGACCCTTGAATAATTCTGAGTGTTATTTTTAAATTAATATAATTTCATTATTCGATGAATTGACAACAGTGCAATGGGTCAGCTAGACTTATAGGACCACCTGAGAAGTGAGAGGTGGTTCTTCACTTGAGGGTGGAAGTTGTTGACACAGCTAGTTAGTATGTATTGCTTGAAACTCCTGCTTAGGAAGCAATGTGTCAGTAGGAAGATAGATGATACGTTAGCCCTGCTGATCGAGAGGGCATAATTCGGAATCTAGCGGGGCATTAAGAGATGAAGTTTGGATTGATAAATAGAGAAATAGTTCAGCGTTTAACTGCTGGTTCTGCTGTTGGTCTTCTTTTTTTGACAGGCTGCGCCCATTTACGTCCTTCTGAAAAAGGAGCCGGTAGCTCTTCGTTAGAACAGAGTGAGCCTCGAACAGTCAGTGATGTCATTCAGCGTGATGCTCGGCAGTCTAAAAATTCATTGAGCAATGAATCTGAGAACCGAAGATTAACTGTTCGAGGAATTCAGCTAAAAAATACTCATTTTGATTATCCGGTGACCATCAACTCTCGCGTTGAGCGCTGGATTGACTATTTTTGCGGACGGGGCCGTCCTCACTTTGAAAAGTACTTGGCTCGGTCTGAATATTTTATTCCTTACATTGTTCCAATTCTTAAGCAAAATGGGGTTCCAGAGGATCTCGTTTATCTAGCCATGATTGAAAGTGGTTTTAATAATTTAGCTCGTTCTCATGCTCGTGCTGTTGGTCCGTGGCAGTTTATCTCTGCAACTGGAAAGCGGTACGGTCTTGCCGTTAACTGGTGGATCGATGAGCGGCGCGACATTGGAAAATCGACCGCAGCAGCTGTGGGCTATCTCAAAGATCTTCACGCCATGTTTCAGAGCTGGGAGTTGGCAGCGGCAGCTTATAACGCAGGAGAGTCCAAGATTGCTCGTGCAGTGCAACGATTCGGAACAAAAGATTTTTGGGTGATTTCCCAACACAGATTTTTGAGGCCTGAAACTCGGGATTATGTTCCCAAGATTATGGCGGCGGCAATTATCTCCAAAAACCGCGCCCAGTTTGGATTCCCTGAGCAACGTCTTGCTCCTGCTGCCGATGAGGCTGTGGCACCAGACGGGGAAGTGGTCAAGCTGATTAAGACGGACAAACCTGTACCTGATTCTGAGTACCAAGCCCAAAGAGAGGCCGATATTCATACTCAGGCCTCTGCACAAGGAGGTTTGGAAGACGACTTTGATCGGGACGAAGATCAAGAAGGTTCCGACGTGATCCCTGCGACTCTGTCTATCCCTGCGGATGGCGTTACCACTAAAGGTCAAATGGCGAGCGTTGAGGCTCGCTCTCTTGTTTCTGCTGAGAAACCAGGTCCGTTAGCACGACCGATTCAAACCCCTCATGTTACGAAGAAGGGCGAAGTCGGGGGCGAGGAATTGGCCGAGTTTGAGGTTCAAAGCCCGGCGGATCTTCTCAAGGTTGCTCGTGCAGCCGGTCTCTCCTATCAGACTGTGAAGAGCCTGAATCCAGAAATTTTACGATGGTGCACGCCGCCGACAGCGGGGAGTTATCGGGTTAAGCTTCCTGCTTTCGTGAAAGAACGCTTTCTGCTGACCTATAACCATGAGGCTTTTCCCCGTGAAGTCCAGTTTATGACTTATAAGGTTCGACGGGGCGAAACATTGACACGGATTGCCCAGCACTTCGGGATCAAAGTCGATCCGATGAGCGATTTAAATCGAGTTTCCCCTGGGATGCCTCTGCGGAATGGTGTGAGGGTTCTTCTCCCTATTCCGAATGACCGATCCAGAACCTTCGCTTCCCTTGAAGTTCGGGATCCACCAGAAAAGCGGCGAAGACGTCATCACCGGAGGCATCGTCGGCCCTCTCATGTGAGTATCCGCTCCGAAGACACCGAAAATTCCTAATTCTGCCTTTCCCTGGCACTGTAAAATGTGCGAATAAGGGGTATGGGTCTCATTGTTCAAAAGTTTGGGGGTACCTCAGTTGGTACTCCTGATCGAATTCGTCAAGTAGCAAAGAGGATAGCCAAAAAATATTCTGAAGGTCATCCCTTGGTCGTGGTGGTCTCGGCTATGGGACACACGACGGATGAGCTGATTGAACTGGCTCAACAAGTTTCTGATCATCCCCCGCACCGAGAGATGGATATGCTTCTTTCTGCAGGTGAGCGGATCTCAATGGCTCTTTTAAGTATGGCCCTCGGGGATCTTCAGGTCCCAGCTGTTTCACTTACAGGATCTCAGAGTGGGATAATTACAGACCAAAGTCATCGGCGGGCACGGATTCGGAGAATTCTGGGTGATCGAATTCGCTCCTCCCTCTCTGACAAAAAAGTAGTGATCGTGGCGGGCTTTCAAGGCGTCAGCGAAACGAAAGAGATTACAACCCTGGGACGCGGCGGTTCTGATACGAGTGCTGTAGCCCTGGCGGTAGCTCTCCGCGCCGAGCGATGCGATATTTTTACGGATGTGAACGGTGTCTATTCTGCTGACCCCAGGGTTGTGAAATCTGCTCAGCTTTGGAAGAGAATTCCGCATGACCTCATGGTAGAACTTGCCACTCGCGGGGCAGGGGTTCTGCATCCCCGGTGCGTGGAGCTAGCCAAGCAGAACCAAGTCCAACTTTGCGTGAAAAACAGTTTAAATTTAGATGAAAGCGGAGGAACGACTTTGATTCAACGTCAGTCGGGTGACCCAAAGATGAAGGGAATGGAAGAGTTTGGAGTCGTTGGAGTGACTTCGGATAAAGGGAAGCTTTTGGTTCGGGCTCGATTGAGCCGACCTTCGGCTTTGGAGGTCATCTGGAGTCGTTCGGCACAGACTCATCTTGGATTAATTGCCCCTGTTTTCTCAGGGCAGGACGTCAGTTTTTATTCAGATCGAGATGGCGAGGCAGAGTGGAGAAAAATTCTTGAAGAGCTTTCCACGCAGGGCTGTCTCGATTCGTTTGAAATCGTCTCTGATATCGTGCCGCTTTCTGTCGTGGGAGACCGCTTCTCTCAAGATGGCCGGGCGCTCTATGAAATGGTGAAGGTTTTGAGCGAAGCTCAGATTAGTGTGACCTCAGGAGCGTCTTCCGCTTTAGCGGTGACCCTGGGGGTGCCGATTCACCAGGTAGATGACGCCGTTCGCACGCTTCACGCTGAATTTATGGAAAATTAAGAGGATCGAGTTCAAATGGAAATTCAGTCGTTCAATCCTGATAGCAGCTTTGAGTCCCAAGCTCCGACTCGATTCTCGGGTGCGCCCAAGTGGAGCTCGAGAGTAATCGTGGTGGGAGATGGATGGGCTGCGTTGGGAAGTGTTGGTTTTTTGGTTACGGCTGGAGTCGATGTGGTCTGGGTGCTGGGTTCGGGCGCTCGCTTGCTTGCTCCGACAGTTGCGTTGAATCAAGCCGAAGGTGCGTTGAGTTGGTGGGAATTGGTTAGAAAATTTCAACCTGAACTGAGTGAGCCTCAGATGGGTTCTTACGTAAAAGAGTTTCGGAATAAATCTTTTCGAGATCCAGCTTGGTGTAAAGCTCCATCGATTGAAACTCGCAAAGAAGTGATTGAAGAATCCCTCTGGGCTCCTGAGCAAAGGTTAGTAGGTGCGACAGAGTTTCGATTTTCGGTTTCAATCTTAGATTTGGAAGATCAACTCCGTGCAGAGTTGACGTCTGATCGTTTTCCAAATTTGACTCGAATTGAGGGGTTGCCCGTCCGGTCATTGAAGGTGGAGAATCATGCGGTGGTCGGCATTGTGCTCGGCTCGGGCGAAGAGATTTTGGGTTCACAGGTGGTTTATGCAGATCGCTGGAGTTTGCTTAGCGGGATTGAAAATGTTCCTCGGCCATTAAGCTTCTTGAGAAAGCGTGAACCAGTAGGAGTGCTTCAGGCGAGCTTTCAGCACGAGCCCGCTATTCATGGTGGAATTTTGCAAACCTTCTTTGCGCCCATGCATCGAGAAGCCGGAGACAAGCTGGATAGGCACTTTTGGGGCTATTTCTCGGCTGATGGCAAACGAAGTGTTTGGACCCTTTGCCTTTCCAGCGAAGAGGCTGAGGATAATCACGAAATTGCAAAAAAAATAAGGAAGTTGAAAAACAGCCTCGATAAAATTTTTCAAGGGAGTGATCTCATTCCTGATGGAAAAGCGTGCTTCACGGAGACTCTTCTTCGTGAGCAATTTAGATTTGAAGAGGAAGCGATCTTTGCCCAGGGGAACCCGCCCGAAGAACCATTTGAACTCAGTGCCCTCAGTGGGATTGTATTTATGACGGATGCCTACGGTCCTGCCTATGCCATGCAGCAGGTGGTCCACGGCCTTCTCGACACGAAAGTAACTTCAGAGGCACTCACAGCCAGTTAGGTGAGAATGCTCAAGGTCTTCGAATTCTCGTTTTGCTCAGGAGTCGATCTTAGTGGCGATTTACCGCCGGTCTGAGTCCTAGGCAGAAAATGTGAATGGATTGAACTCCTCTTGCTTTCAGTGTTCGAGCAGCTTGACGTACTGTATGGCCGGTGGTGAAGAAATCGTCGACTAAAATAAGACTAGACGGGACGGAGCGAGTTCTGAAGAGTTCTTCATTCACTTCAAAACGAATTGGGTTGGCTAAGCGGTCTCTCATGGAGAGTTGTGCCTGACGCTTGCGCGTTGGACTCTTGGGTGGGGCGAGGAGAATGGGCAATACAGGAAGTCTGGTTTGAGGACTGAGCCATTCAGCAATTCTGAGTGCACGGCTGCCGCGCAGGTCCCAGCTCCGTGAGAACTCTTGAGGGATGGGGACAATCGCTTCCGCACGGAGTTGCATCAAACGCTCTCGGATCTCAAGCTTCGGATTTAGGACCCTCCGATCGAAAAACAGTCCATGATGATTTTTCCACCGTTTCAAAGTCTGGTAGCATTGCCCAATGAGGAGATACTGGGCGGTATAGGATTGGATCAGTCCGGGCTCGGTCCAAGGGTGCAAGCACTCTTTTGTGGCCTGTTGGGGGCATACAGGACTCCCGCAGGACTCACAAAGCTCAGGACAACTGATGAAGCTCTTTCCGCAGAATGAGCAAAGCGGGAAGAAATCGAAACCATCGAGGGTGCTTTTGCAGCCTATGCACTTGAATAGAAATTGAAACACATCGGTTCAGGTGAAAGACTTGTGCCAGGCGACAGAAGCTTTTAGCGCGTCATTCCCTTTCGGGTGAGGCCGTAAATCATGATCTCCTGGCGATTGTAAGCGAGCTGGGTGGCCTTGACCTTGATCATTCCCATTGCCTTCACGTAACTCATGAAATAAGGAATTTCGTCAGCGAATTTCCACTGGTTGAGCTTCACGGTGAGTAGGACCCCTAAGAGGGAATCTTTCATTCGCGATACCAGTCGATCTACAGCGTAAAGCGAGACGTTGGGTTCAACGTTCATATCGAGGATCAACCATTGAATGGACTCGGGAAGATCTTCTCGTGGGGTGTGAGCAACTGACCTTTGAATGTGTTTGAAATTAGGGTGTTTGAGGACGACTCGGTCCATGGCTCCCGGATCGATCCCAATGACGTTGAGTCCCCTTTGAAGCATTGCGTAACTTGCTCCACCGGGCGAGCTCCCGATTTCAACAGCGAGGTCCCCTTTGCGGAGTGGAGCTCCAGACCAGAGGATGCTGTTTTCTAATTTCAGAAAAGCACGTGAAGGGGCTTCATTTGGTAGTTTGAGGGGGGGTCTTCCTCCGGGATAGGGCGAATGAGCAGTAGAATAAGTGAAAAGGCCGTATCCGAACTTCCCTGGGTCAAGTGCAATCAATTGAATGACCGCGTCTCCATCCTGTGGGTGCCCAGCGGGTTCGAAAAGTGCTTCGGATTTGGCCTGTTTTCGGAGTTGAGCCTCGACTGAACCTAAGAGCGCTCCGGGTACGAACCCGAGGGGCTCTTCTCCGGGAATGTGAAGGTCCCTTTCCCATGCTTGAAGGTGGATTTTACGGGTTGGGTCTTGTGCGCGCAGAGTTTCCGCCATGTCTAAGACTCGCGGGAGCTCAGCCTCGGCGAGAGGGCCAAAGGAGACTCCATAGGCTCGCGCAAAAACCGAGTGCAGAATGAAGTCAAATGGGACAGAGCCGTCAACATTCTTGAAGGTGACGTAGCCCGGTCTTGAAAAAGCAAATCTTAGGTGAGGGTAGCTCTTTGCAATTTCTTTTTTGAGAGCGGGTTCCGCTCCCGCCTGGCAAACGATAAAAATAAACTCGGATTTTAATTCCATAAATTAGCGAACCATCTCAACTCTAAATTTACGACCCTTAATTCGGCCATCACGCAATCGCTGCATAGCTACTGTGGCAAGTGGCTTAGAAATTGCGACATAGGAAAATAGATCGTGAATTTCAATTTTTCCAATGTCAGTTCCAGCAAATCCCCCTGCTTCTCCAGTTAAAGCACCGAGAAGGTCTCCGGGGCGGACTTTGTCTTTTCGCCCACCCGAGATGAACAGAGTCGCCATAGGAGCCTCTTGATGAAGTCGGGCTTTAAATTGGTCTCGATCCATCTGAGCCAACGGGGGTAGAGACTTTTCAGTAATCTGAATCTTAGTGTACTTTTCGATCTCAGTGATCTTGATCTTTTGGCGAGCGGTGGTGAGGGATACAGCAAGACCTTTGTTTCCAGCTCTTCCTGTTCTACCAATGCGATGGACGTAGATCTCTGGTTGAAGCGGGATGTCGTAGTTGAAAACAGCATCTAGGTTTTCGACATCAATACCGCGTGCCGCTACGTCTGTAGCAACGAGAACGCGAGTGCTTCGATTTCTAAATTTAGCCATCACGCGGTCGCGCTCTGGTTGCTCGAGGTCACCATGAAGACAGCCTGAGCTAATGTCCATTTGGGAGAGAGCTCGTCCAAGTTCGATGACTGTCGCTTTGAGGTTACAAAAAATGATCGCAGACTCGGGTTGGGCCTGTTGAATCAACCAAAGAAGAGCATTTAGTTTTTCCTCAGGTTCCGCTTGATAATAGACTTGGCGGATGTGCAACGGTTGCGCTTCATCTTCCTTCATCGTGACTCGAACCGGATCTTTCTGATAAAGTCTGCTCATCTGGTCGATGGTGCTTGGGTAGGTTGCGGAGAAAAATACAGTTTGTCGAGATTTGGGTAAAGCCTCGAGAATTTGCTCCATATCTTCTTGGAAGCCCATTTCGAGCATCCGGTCTGCTTCGTCAAGAACGAGAGTTTGAATCTGTCCCAATTCAAGTGACTTGCGTCGCAAGTGGTCTAGAACTCGACCCGGAGTACCTACGACAATGTGGACGCCTTTTTCTAGTGCAGTCAGTTGTGGGTAAATCGGCTGACCGCCAGAGATGATCAGGACTTGGAGTCCAATCTGTTTGCGGCCCAGCCTTCGAATTTCCCTGGCAACTTGTGTGCAAAGCTCGCGAGTGGGGCAAAGAACTAATGCCTGAATTTGGCGTTGACCTACTTTAAGTCGGTTAAGAATGGGGATGGTAAATGCTGCTGTCTTTCCACTTCCTGTTTTGGATTGACCGACGAGGTCTTTTCCTTCGAGTAATACAGGAATGCTTTGAGCTTGGATGGGGGTCATCTGGCTATAGCCAAGCTCTTGGATGACATCGAGCAGTTCTTTTGAAAGGGGTAACGTCTTAAAATTTAATTCTGAGGTTTTCAAGCAAATCTCCGGATCGGCACATTATCATAAATTTAGGTAATCGGTGAGGAGGATTTTCTGCCGACGAAAATATGGACCGAATAAAGTTCGATTTGTCGAAAGTGCTTAAAAAATAGCCAGGGCACGTGTTCTTGGTTCAATTCAATTTTAAAGCCGCTTTGTTCATAAAGCCAGCTGACGGCACGTGCTGAGTCGTTGATTTCCTTGGGTAAAAGCTTTCTGAGGCGTTTGGCGATCTTTTCGTGCCAAATGTAGGGACAACTCTGAATTGCTATTCCGCCCGGTTTCAAGAGGGAAGCTTGAGTTTTTGGGAGATTCTCAGGGGCGTCAAGCATATCAATTGCGTTCAATGTAATGCAGAGGTCGGAGCCCTCGGAGCGTAAAGGCAAGGATTCTAGGTCGCCGACAATAAAGTCTACATGGCCACTCGTGTCCAATTCGACAGGAATTGCAGTCCCTCGAGAGACGGAGCCCTGGAGTAGGTCGCCTGGAACTCGAAGTGATGAGCGATCAGGAGTTCCTAATGTAAGGTGGCGTGCTAAGGAGATGCTCGCAAAAGAGCCATCGACTCCGAGGTAAGATTTTAAATGAGGCTTCAGAGCACGGTAGAGACCGCCCACACCACATCCGAGTTCAATCGTATGCAGGGGAGAACGATTTTCAGTTCTCTGGGCGAGCCATGTTTGGATTTGGGCAAAAGGGCCACGATCCCAATAGTTTTGAATGAGTTCGTCAACAAGTGGACTTGCTGGGCTTTGTGCGGGTTTCCACCAAGGCAAGGATGAGTTCTTTAAGTGAGAGCTTGTGTCTAAATAGTGATTCATTAAATAAAGAGCATTCACTCGCTCAGCTTCAAGGTCTTCTTCGATGTGTTCTTGTTTAATTTCATCGTAGGCTTCAATGAATTCCGAACGGTATTCTTTTGGGATATCCTCAATTTTAACTCTCTGGGCAATGCCCTTAACGTGTGAAAAAAGATAGGTTCTCACGTCGTCCACTAGGATGGCCACCCCTTCCAGAATGGGAAAGCGGGTGTGGCACTGTGTGCACTCTAAAGAACCGGAGCGGACCTCAAAAATCTCAGTGGTTGCAGCAACTCGGGTTTGCATTTTGGGGTGGAGCTTGAGTGGACTCAAGCAACGGTGATTTCCCTTTTTTCTCTTAGGGCAGCGGAGTTCCGTTAGGGTTGTATTTAGCATCGGGACACCCTATCTCACTTCCACTTAAACTCTCTATTGAAAAAATGGGTTAATTTGTGCAAGTATCTGAGTTTTTCGGGTGATCATGCAAACTGTCAGTCAATTCAAAAGATTTATCTGTTGTATCTTTCTTTGCGTAGGTCTTTTTCTTTCGGGACCACAATCGGCTTGGGCAATCAAGTGGGGATGGCAGCCATCGATTGAAAGTAGGGATCAGCAGCTTTCTTTTCTCCTGGAATTAAGGGGAAAACTGCCGCATTTGTTTCGTCAGGATTTTCTGAAGCACGTCGATTTGTTCAAGCTGATGGAGCGTCAGCGTCAAGTCGTAAGTCTGCTTAAGAGGGACCCTGTTTACATGGGGGCGCTTGACGGCCAGGAAATGCTTCAATTGGACATAACCCCGCCCAGCGGAGGCATTCCCGTTGGGCAGGTGGGAATTAGGCCCGAGGCCGTCGCAGAGTGGAAGCAAGAGCTGCTGAGTAATCTTGAATCGGTTCGGCAAGGAGCTGCAGGTTTTGAAGGACTTGGGTCATTATTTGATCAAATCAGGGAGCAATCGGAATACCTGACTGATGATCGAATTGAGTTTGCTGAGAAATTACTGGGGCGTGTGAAGCGAGCGGGGGTAATTCCTAAAGACTTGCAAAGGGAAATTCGACAGAGTTTTCGGATTGAGCAGTCAGTTTTGAACACCCTCTTGTACCGTTATCATGCTCGAGGAATCAGTGATTCCTTAGTTCTCGTTGAGGGAATGATCGAGCAATGGGAGCAGCTCAGTCAACTTGTCATGACTAACGGAATTAATCTGACCGATTTGTTAAGTGCAAAAAAGATTTTAGAATCCGAGGCTGCACTAGCCAGAGCGCTGAGCCTCCTTGTTTTTTCAAAGGTTGGATCGAAGGTAGATGATTCAACGACCTGGAACGACTTAAAATTGAATTTTGAATCCATGGATGAGCCGGATTTGATCGATCTTCATGATCGAGTCGATGCGTTTGGTTCTAGGGTTTGGCATGGGTTGCAAAACGAGAAGGTGCGAATGGTGGAACCTTCGAGTCTTTTAGTTAAATTCATCAATGATGCGCTTTTCAAACGAGTTCACTTCTTTGCAACTCAAACTCAGGGGATTGCTGACCGTGCGATTCATCGCTTGCGACTGATTCAAGTTCCCCCCATGTTTGCAATTTTTCGAGGTTTCGTCGGTTCTGACTGCTCCACGAGGCTGTCGTTTCCCTACCCAAATGATCCTAATGAGCTTGTATTTTTTGTTGCCCGATCTGAACCTGATCGGTTTTTGAAGGGGTACGTGAGTGCAAGCCGGGTAAAGGTGGGAGGGGATGTTGCTCTTTATTTGCATACCATCAGTGGGAGTCACTTAACGGCAGGGGACGTTGAATTGATCATGAGGGGTTTGGATCAATCAAAAGGGACGTTTGGTGCAAAGAGATTTCTGATTCCGACAGAACTGAATACTAAGAAATTGATGAATTTTCCTCAGATTCAGGGAGTCTTTATGTCTCACCTGAAAGAAAAGCCGTTAGTTTTTGTGGAGTACTTTGCTCCCTCTATTCGTGGTCTTTTAGAAGGTTTTGACCTCTGGGGAGATTCCTATAATTCGGGCACTTATGATCATGTTAGTCAGCATACTCAAGTAAATTGGGTAGATTGGAAAGATCAGTACAATGGAGTTTTAGTAGAAACTATTCCGGTTAAGAGTGAATGGTTTTCGAACCTCCTTGATCGAGATTCTCAAAAAGAGTTTTTGTTAGAAATGCTAATTGATTTTAATCTAAAGGGAATGATTGACGCTGAAAAACAGATTTTTAAAATTGATCTAGCTCGAGACTTGATCCCTCGAGAGCAATTTACCGAATGGTTGAAGGTCTATCGCGGAGGTCCATCTCAAGCAGCGGGTGAAAGTGTAAGTGATTTTGTAGAGAGAATGGATCAAGAGCTTTTGAAGTATTTTGGGATCTCAGGACACTTTTTTAGGTTGAGGCCGCACCTCCTCTATCCTCAAGTTGTATATTGTAGCGACGCCTTCTCCGATGGCGAGATTGAAAAAACTGCAAAATTGACCACAGATGATTTTAAGTGGTCTATGGGCCATGCAGAGCATACCCCTTGGGTAAAGATTCATGAAAGCCTAAAAAATGGTACTTTGGGTCAGACTCGCGCTTTTCAACGATTATTCCATCACTTAACGGATCATCTTCATTATGATTCTACACGCGAGCTGATGCGCGTTGTCGGTTTTATCAGGAAACTCCGCTTGGTGAGCGATGAGGTTCAGCTGGGTTTGCTGACTGCTCTCACAAGGGCTGATTACAGTCCGGTCGATGCCAACGAAATTAAGACGACACTTTTAGAAGCGATCAAAGATATTAGTCTAAATCATCCAGCACTCGATCAGACATTGAAGCAAGCTCTTGCAAAGGAGAAAAATTTGAACTTAAAGCGCAGGTTCGAAACCCTTTTGTTGCAAGTCAGGGGTCGTGCTTCTTAGGATGCGAGTTCGTGCGAGAGTTGCAAAAGTTCCGACGAAACCTGCTTTTTGAACCCAATCACATCTTTGAAGGGAATTAGGGCAATGTGACTGTCCTGCACCCCGACCATTGCACTCGATTTTCCCGCTAAGAGGTAAGCCACCGCAGACGCTCCAAGGACCGACGCAAGAACTCGGTCATGAGCAGTGGGAGTTCCTCCACGCTGTGTGTGCCCTAGGATACAAACTTTAGATGCGTGTCCTTTTTTTGCAAGATCCTTGGCAAGACGCGAGGATAGCCCGGGCTCTTGTCCTTCTGCTACGACGATGATGCTGCTGGTTTTACCTCGGCGAATGCCGCGATCGATTGTTTCGCAGATCTGTTGAATGGATTGTTTTCGTTCCGGGATGATGACCGTCTCTGCCCCTCCACCCATTCCAACTTGGAGGGCGATGTGGCCTGAGCTTCTTCCCATCACTTCAACGAGGAAGGTTCGGTCATGAGAACTTGCCGTGTCGCGAATACGGTCAATGGCCTCGATGGCTGTACTTACGGCTGTGTCAAATCCGATGGTGTCATCGGTTTTGGCAATGTCGTTATCGATCGTTCCAGGCACGCCAATTACGGGAAACTTATTTTCGGATTCAAGGTGATAAGCGCCGGTGAACGAACCGTCGCCACCGATGACCACTAAGCCCTCGATTCCGCGGCGTCGAAGGATATCTGCTGCCTTTTTGCGAGTTGCTTTTTTGTAAAAGGCTTCACATCGATCGGTCTTGAGGATCGTCCCGCCGCGTTGAATGATGTTAGCGACTGAAGAAGCCTCCAGGGGGATGAATTGTTCGTCTAGGAGTCCGCTATACCCCCGCAAAATACCGTGAACTTCACAGCCTTGAACAATGGCGTATCTCACCACTGAGCGAATAGCTGCATTCATTCCGGGTGCATCTCCCCCACTCGTCATGACGGCAATAGAGGAGTATTTCTTTTTTGAAGTGAAAGTAGGAACTTTTAACATCGGGTACCTTCGGGAATTAAGCTGTGACCAGTGACTTCTTTTGGGATTTCTAAGTTCATCATGTCGCACAAGGTGGGCATGACGTCGCTGAGCCCGCCATCGCGAAGAGCGATTCGTGATGATTTAGGCGCGATCGAAGAGTTAGGAGCAATCCAAATCGCCGGTACAGGGTTGAGTGTATGCTGAGTGTGGATCTGTCCGTGGGCATCACACATTTCCTCAGCGTTTCCGTGGTCAGATGTGATCAGGACATTGTAGCCCGATCTTTCTGCTGCGCCCACGACTTGAGACAGACATGTGTCCAAAGTTTCCATAGCTCGGACGGTGGCTTCGTAATTGCCTGTGTGTCCAACCATGTCAGCATTGGCGAAATTCATCAGGATGAAGTCATATTTTTTTGAGAGAATCTGCTGGCTAGCTTGCTCAGCGATTTGAAAGGCGCTCATCTCGGGTTTTTGATCGTAGGTTTCTACTTCTTTTGGAGAAGGGATTAAGATGCGGTCTTCGCCCG
>CANHSO010000052.1 GCA_947463705.1 Bacteriovoracaceae bacterium | reverse complement strand
TCTGAGGGGGGTGATCGCTCGGCTCATTCACCTCAATTGCATAGGGGTACTCAACTGCAGGCCCGAAGCGACTTTCAAACTCAAAAGGCTTACTTAGTTCGAAAATGGGAAGTCTAAACGAGAGACCGGTTTCCTCCCAGGTCTCACGTCGAGCGGCAGATTCAATTTCTTCGCCCGCCTCTACTCCACCGGTCACGGGCTGCCAGAGGCTGCCTCGCTCAGGTTTTGTTTTGAGGAGAAGAATCTTTACCTCTTGAGAGAGGCTCACACCAGAACCCAAGGGAATCCAGTAAACCCAGACCTGAACCTTGAGTCGACGTTTCGTGTCTTGATCTAAACTCATGCTGGGCACAACCTAGACCAAAACACTCCCACAGGCAATCGCATAGGACTTACAAGTCTAAAAAGACTACCTCAACGCCCAACAAAGTGAGCCCACGGCAGCTCAATCCAGGAATCCTGATTTTTTAGTTTGCTTGAGACAGAAGAAATTCTCGTCCCTTACCGACGTTCGGATTAATAGGCACACCCTGCTTGCAAAGCGGACAATCGGATGCATCCCAGCTATCAAGATTCAAGTCGAACAAACTCAAAAGATCTGGAACACCGCCGAGACTTTGTGGAGTCAGCTGCCCTCGATTGCAAAGAGCTCCCACTCCCACGATTTCTGCCGGCACCTGCCTCAAGGCTTCCACAACCTTTCGAACAGAACCCCCAGTGGTCAAGACATCTTCAACCACGAGCACCCGCTTGGAGCGCGCCAATAAGTCATAGCCGCGCTTGATCACAAAAGCCCCTCCATCTTCGACTTTCTCAGCATAAAGCGCGAGCACAGTCCGCTTTGTCAGACGACTGAGATGATGAGCAGTCCACTGCGACAAAATGACGCCTCCCAAAGCGGGAGCAATCACACAATCGACATTCGAATCCAAAAAATGTTCTGCAATTTGCCGACACAGCTCAGAGGTCAAATCAGTGTGTGGATAGATGGCATCCTTGTTAATGTAGGAGGTCCCATGCCGTCCAGAGGAGTAAACAAGATGCTGATCTAATATCACCGCATTCAGACTACCTAGTAAATCCAGAGCCAAACTTGATTTAAACCCCTTGTGCTCCATGAGAATCTCCTTGCTGCAGTTAGAGTGGGAGTGGCATCTTGTCTCACCCTATCTTGAACGCACTCATCCAAGGAAAGAACTGATCAATCAAAGACTGAACGTGTTCGAACGATTGGACATCGAGCGATACAATGAGCCGGCGCCTCAAAATGGCAACCAAGAAAGACTCCACCTTTTATTAATGCCTCGGAGAATAACCTGAACACCGCTGGAAATGCAAATTCTAGGACATGAATTTCTTGGATGGAGTTCTAGATGAAAACTCAACTTAATTAAGCGGAATTATTCCGTGTGTATACCACGGCACGCCATTCACCTCGCTCAGTAACTTGAGGATCAACGCCATCCAAGAGAGAGGTATATTTTTCGCGAATCGCCTGAACATCAGTATCGATAAGACCAGAAAGAATTAAGGTACCCCCTGGAGCGAGTCGATCTACAAGCAGGTCTGCACACTGAATCAGAACGGGTCGAAGGATATTAGCAACGACAATCTGATATTGAGCAGGAGATTCAGGAACTTCTCGCGAAAGTTGAATCTGACCTTGGACCTGGTTAATGGCTGCGTTCTCAGCGGCATTATCAATGGCTAGTGGGTCTATCTCCACCGCATTAACTTGAGCGCCTAGTTTAGCGAGTCCGATCGCTAGTATGCCTGAACCACTTCCGAAATCGAGAGCCTTCACACCCTTGAGCGCGGAGGCAGCAAACTGTCCGCCCTCGAGATATGAACCTTCATATTTCTGAGCCACCTCACCGATCGACTGCAGACAGAGTTGAGTGGCTTCGTGAGTTCCAGTACCAAACCCCGCACCGGGGTTAATTTTAATAAAGCCGAGCTTAGCATCTACCCACGGCGGAACCACACGCCAGAAGGGTGGAATTTCAACTCCAGCTCCTGCATTCAGAAAAGAGGCTTTCCATTCGGCATCCCAATCACGGGGCGTTTGTTCCTCTACGGCGCTCACCGTCACTCCAGGAATTTCAGTTAAGATCTCCGCCGCATCGGATGCAAACTCTGAAGTTGAGAAGTAAAGCTCAGTACTCACTTCAGTCTGTCTACTGACCCAGTCGCGCTCACGCGGAGCCTCACCCGCATCGACGGTCCAAGACTCAGTCTCTAATCCTTGCTCAGCAGCTTCTTCGGAAAGGAGTGTTCCTTCATGAACTCCCAAAAGTCCATGCTCACCAAACTGTTCCCAGATCCAAGTGTAAAAAGTTTCTCGATCAATCTCAATCATTCCGCCCGATTGCGCAGGTAACGAAAGACGAAAGGGCAATCCGACCACAAAACGAAACGTGCTGATTGGGGATGAGTACTGCATGAAAACTCCTAAAAACAGCCCCGGCCTGAACACCGGGGCTTACGAACTCGATGCAGAGGTAAATCGCGGGTCACTCTCAGCTGACGATTAGCCAGCTTTCAGGGACAAGGATTTCCTCTACTTGCTAAACCGGCGGCTGTGAGTGGTCTCCGCCGGTATCTCCGCTGGTGTTCTCGCCCGAACCACCTGAAGAGCCTGAGCGAGATTCATCTTTGGACCCGTCACTCCAGGTACCACCCAATGGCTGATTTCCCTGAACCTTAGGCCCACTGCGCTCCCGCCCTCGCTCGCCACTGCGCTTAAACTTTCCGCCTCTTCTTCCGCGATTATTTCGGCGCCCAACCCCGCCTCGATCGCCCCGATCACCCCGATTGGAGTGATCGCCTTGGGGACGAGCAGCAGGGGCATGCCCGCTCCCATTGCCCAACCGAGCAAGCGCTGCGTCTTGAGCAGCTTGAGCTCTCAAGAATGCCAACCGATCTTCTTCGTCAAAAAACTCATCTTGTGAGCTTTGAGCAGGAGCCGAAGCGATGACTTGTCCTTCACCACTAGAGACCGGAGCCCCAGACTGAACTGGCGCTACGGGCACTGGAATTGGGACCGGCAGAGGCAAAGGAATTGGAGGCGCAGACGATGCAGGGGATTGTGAATGACCTGAATGACGGCCAGACTCACGTTCCTTCTCTCGATCTCTTCCTCGCTCACGGCCTCGATCTGCATTTCTGCCACGGGTTCGTTCAGCACCGGTTTCTTGAGACTGAGAGCGATCGGCTCGCTCCACCTTGTCAGCGGTGACTTCAAATTGCTCCGGATGAAAATCAGTCACGGCCTGCAAGTAAATCTGCTTACGATAACGACGCTCCAACTGATCCAAAGTTTCGCGCTCGTCGATAGCAAGGATATCAATCACATCCGAATGAGCTTGAACCAGAATCTTGCTAACTTCTCGCTCGATGCCAACTCGCTCAACTTCTCGCATCGCTTCGTACGCAACAGTCACTTTACCTTTAATGAAGCCCTTGCCTTCGCAATGAGTGCAAGCCTCACAAAGCGTGCGTACAATGGTGTCACGCGTCCGTTTACGCGTCATCTCAATCAACCCCAGTTCAGAGATCTTGAGAATAGAAGGCCGAGCACGATCACGCATCAAAGCCTCTTCGAGAGCACGATAGACACGCTGTTTGTTCTCATCCTTTTCCATGTCGATCAGATCGAGAATGATGATACCGCCACAGTTTCTCAGGCGAAGCTGGTAGGCGATTTCTTGAACCGCCTCTAGATTGGTTTTTAGAATTGTATCTTCGAGGTTTTTCTTACCAACATAACGCCCGGTATTGACATCGATTGCAACCAAAGCTTCAGCTTGATCGATCACGATGTAGCCACCCGATTTAAGCCAAACTTTTCTCTCAAGTGCTCGTGACAGCTCTGTAGAAATCCCATAGGCATCAAAAATCGGGATATCGCCGTGGTAGAGCTCAATCTTGCTTTTTAAAGATGGCATGAAATGCGAAACGAATCGCAAAACTTCATTGTAATGATAACGGGAGTCCACGATGACCTTGTCAATTTCCTCAGTCACCCAATCACGAACCGCTCTCAAAACAGAGTTTAAATCTTCATACACCAAGGCCGGGGCGGTCAAGGTCGCTGCTTTCTCACGAATCTCAGTCCAAAGACGGGTGAGGTAATCAATATCCTGCTTAATTCGTTTTTCAGACTGCTGCTTTCCGCTAGCAGTCCGAACAATAAACCCTAGGTTCCTAGGACGATTGCGCTCGACATATTCTCGGAGTCGTCGTCGCTCGTCATCTCGTTCGATCCGACGAGATACGCCTACGTGATCGATGGTCGGCATGCAAACCAAATGTCGACCTGGCAAGCTGATGTGACAGGTCAATCGGGCGCCTTTGGTAGCAATCGGATCTTTTGCAACCTGAACAAGAACTTCTTGTCCTTCTTTCAAAAGGTCTTGGATATTCACCTGACTGCGCACAGGACGAGCAGTCGTCTTCTGGCGAATTCTTCGATCTCTAGCGCGTGGGGCGCGAAAATCTGCTCGGTCTGCTACTGGGCTAATCACTCGGCGATCTCCAGAAGCAGACTGAGAAAGATCTTCGGGTCTTCCTGCTTCAGGTTCCTGTTGAGCGCCTTCGGTCGTAACTGCTTCGGAATCAATCCCTGAGCGATCGGAGGTGGGGTTACCTGGGTCAGCCACTTGCTCATGGTAGTTTTCTGGGTAGCTTTCTTGATTTGCTTGAACTACGGCCACCTGATCGTGGGCAGACCCTTTTTTCCTGAAACGCCCCCCCCTGCGGCCTCGACGGTGTCTTTTACGAGAAGGGTCTTTAGAGGACGGGTTACCGTCTGACTTCCCATCAGAGCTCTCATCTCCACCTTCAGCAGAAGCATTTGGAGCCAACGTTCCTTCGGGAAGATCGCCTTGGGAGTCATCATCTCCACCCCCAAAATCCTCACCTTCTCCGTCTTTTGCGTCTGAATCATCCGATTGACCAGAATCTCTTGGGTCAGTATCCATTTTCACTGGATTTCCCGAACCTTCAGAATCATCTTCATCTTCTGGATCTAATTCTCCGACGGCTAATCCTTCTTCGTCAAAGGTCTCGGACTCATCGACGAATTGGTTCTCTGCGCTCCCCACCTTCTGCTCAGGAGGTGCAACAGTTTGTGATTCGCTCCCATGCAATCCAACACTGGCCTGAGCGTCTCCTTCTTGTGGCTGAGATTCTTGCAGACCTTGACTTAACGCTTGTTGAATGACTTGGGCCGGTTTTTTTGGCTCTTCTTCTTCTTCTTCCCAAATCTCGGAGTGGACATAGACGTCATCTACGTAAAGAAACGCGGCCTTTTCAAGCCCGATATCGACAAAAGCAGCCTGCATTCCAGGAAGAACACGGGTGACTCGGCCTTTATAAATATTTCCTACGATTCCTTTTCCTGACGCTCTTTCGATCAATAATTCTTGAATTTCCCCGTTCTCCATCAAGGCAATGCGGGTCTCGGGCAATGATGCATTAATAATTAATTCATTCGACATGGACTCTCCCAAACAAAAAGGTAAACCGAGTTTACCTAGCTAGGGAAACCTATTAGCAAGCAAAAGGCAACGTGGAAGGTTGTCTGTCCTGAAATGGACAGACTTTTTGCGACACATTAAAATAAATCTGAATCTTCAATGAGTGACTTTTCAAGGGCAACCGAATGCTCCTAAACCTTTTTCACGATGGCTCTGACGCCACGGGTTTCCAAAAATTTAATCTCCCGGGTCTTGGTGCGTTAATACTTCGCAAATACAAGAACTTAAAAAAAATATGCTCCTGTTCAACTTCCTGAGCAAGAGGTGGTGATTCTTCAACAACTCGGGGTTAAACCCCTTACTTAAATCACCGATTTACCGAGTTCAGAAGGGAGGTGTTATCTCCATCCTACCTGATTCTCACCTCAGCAACTACGCCGGGCTTGACTTTGTCCCTAACCCTAGCGAATCCATCTTGACACTTCAAGTAAAAAGTAGGAAGGCTACCGTGTTAAGACTGACCAAATAACCCTATTACCCTGTAGTCTTGAGGAATCTTTTCCATGGCCACTTCTGCCACTGATCCTGTCACTGCCGCTCCCCAAATTGACGAAAAACTCGCCCGATTGATCGACCATACGCTGCTCAGGCCAGATGCGACCCTGATCGAAATCAAGGCACTCTGCGAGGAAGCTCGGAAATATCGATTTGCAACAGTTTGCGTTAATTCGGTTTGGGTAGGCACTGTAGCTAAACTCCTTCATGAAACTCCAGCATTACCCATTGCAGTGGTCGGCTTTCCCCTGGGAGCGAGCGCACCCGCAGCCAAAGCCTATGAGACGAAGGAGGCAGTTCAAGCAGGCGCCCAGGAAATTGACATGGTCATTCAGCTAGGCGCTCTCAAGGGTCACGACTACGCATTGGTGCTCGAAGATATCTGCGCAGTCGTAGAAGCCGCCAAACCTCTTCCCGTTAAAGTCATTTTAGAAACAAGTACACTCACCGAGGAGCAAAAAATCATCGGCTGCGCACTTGCCAAAGCAGCTGGGGCCGCTTTCGTCAAAACCTCAACCGGATTTAGCTCAGGCGGCGCAACAGTCAGTGACATCGAGCTGATGAGAAAAACCGTAGGCCCCGAAATGGGGATCAAAGCATCAGGCGGAATTCGAACCCGAGAAGACGCGCTCAAGATGATCGCTGCCGGCGCCACCCGACTTGGCGCATCAGCCAGCGTGGCCATTGTTACGCAAAACACCTCCACCGCGTCTCCGAACTCTTACTAGATGTAGACTCTCAGAAAGAAGAGAATAATAAAATGATAGGAAGTATGATGCAGGGATCTTTTAAACGAGTCATTTGGATTGTTCTGGACGGAGTTGGCGCAGGCGAACTGCCAGACTCAGCAAACTATGGCGACTTAGGCTCAAACACCCTCGGTAACCTGGGCCGAGAATTCCGGAAAAAAACTGGACGTCCGTTGCAACTCCCTCACCTTCAAAACTGGGGCATTGGAAATATCACTTCAATCGAAGGAGTACCACCCTCTCACTCCGGCGCCAGGACCTCTGCTTTCGGAAAGGCCTGTGAACTTTCCGCAGGAAAAGATACCACCTCAGGCCACTGGGAAATGGCTGGCTTGGTGCTGAAAAAACCATTTGTCACCTTTCCTACTGGATTTTCTAAAGAAATTTTAGACCGTTGGATCCAGGAAAACGATCTCCCAGGAGTCCTCGGAAATTGTGCAGCCAGCGGCACCACGATCATCGAGCAATTCGGGGCCGAACACCTAAAAACAGGTAAACCCATCCTCTATACTAGCGCAGATAGCGTTTGGCAGGTCGCTGCTCACGAGGAATTCTTTGGACTCGAGAGACTCTACACCATCTGCAAATCCGCCCGAAAAATCTGTGACGAACTCCAGATCGGGAGAGTCATTGCACGCCCGTTCATAGGAAATCCAGAACAAGGCAAACCCTTTCAGCGAACCTACAATCGCAAAGACTACGCACAACCCCCTTTTGCAGAAACCTACCTTGATGTCTTGGTTCAGGCTGGGATCCCAACATTGGGTGTTGGAAAAATCTCAAATATCTACGCTGCGCAGGGAATCCAAAGCAACATTGACACCAAAGGAAATGCTGACGGCATCCGGGTCCTGATTGAGCAAATCAAATCAGTCCCGAGCGGTCTCATCTTCTGTAACCTCATTGATTTCGATATGCTCTATGGCCACCGAAGAGATGTTCTGGGATTCGGCTACGCACTCGAGGAATTCGATCAAGCCATTCCTGCGATTCAATCCGCCCTAGGCCCCGACGATCTAGTCATCATCGCTTCTGACCATGGAAACGACCCTACCTATCCCGGGACCGACCACACTCGCGAATACATTCCCCTTCTAGCTTACACGACCCGAACAAATCAAGAAGGAGCAACCCCAATTGACTTAGGCGTTCGAACGAGCTTTGGCGACGTAGGTGCAACCATCGTTCACGCTCTCCTAGGGACTATCCCTAAAAAGCCCCACCTGGCTGGAACCTCATTTCTTGGCATGATCGATCCCGCGGGCACCCCATCGTGAGTTCGCCTGCCTGGATCATTCAAAAAAAGCGTGACGGTAAAGAACTGAGTCACACTGAAATCACTGACTTCATCCAGGGAGTCACAGACGGAAGAGTTGCCGACTACCAGGCCACCGCTTTTCTAATGGCCGTGTATTTTCGCGGAATGACGCTCGAAGAGACCGTCGCTCTCACCGAAGCGATGCTTCTTAGTGGCGAACGCTATGACTTGACCAAAGTCACTGGCATAAAAGTTGATAAACACTCAACAGGCGGAGTCGGAGACAAAGTGTCCCTGATTTTAGCCCCTCTCGCGGCAGCCTGCGGCCTTAAGGTACCCATGATGTCGGGTCGGGGCCTTGGCCATAGTGGCGGCACAGTCGATAAGCTTGAATCGATCCCTGGATTCGACATTCAACTGAGCCAAGAGAAATTTATTCAAACTTTATCTAGCGTGGGCTGCGCCATGACTAGTCAGACCAGTAAAATCTGCCCCGCAGACAAAAAACTTTATGCACTTCGAGATGTCACAGCGACAGTTGAATGCATTCCGTTGATCGCTGCCTCAATTCTTTCTAAAAAAATTGCAGAAGGCTCACAAGCTCTCGTTCTCGACGTAAAAGTCGGCAATGGAGCATTCATGAAAAGCCGCAAGCAAGCGAAGACCTTGGCTAAGACACTGATTCAGGTTGCAAAAATCATGGGACTCCCTGCTCGAGCCCTTTTGACCAATATGAATCAGCCACTGGGGTACGCCGCTGGAAATGCAATTGAAGTCAAGGAATCCATTGAGATCTTAAGAAACCAGAAGCAAAGCGAACTCTGCTCCGCGGACCTCAAAGAACTCACGATTCAACTTTGCGCCCAGATGCTGGAAGTGGGAAAAGTCACCAAGAACCTCACCGAGGGCCGCAAACTTGCCCATAGCCGACTGGCTGACGGGAGTGCCTGGAGAGTTTTTGAAAACTTAGTACGGGCTCAAAGTGGAAACTTAGCGGCCATCCAAGATCCCGCCAAGATCCCGCTTGCGCCGCAAAAGAAGATTTGGACTTCAAAAAAATCAGGCTACATCGTCAAGATGCAAACTGAGTCCATTGGGCGAATCCTCATTGAACTCGGGGGCGGTCGAAAAATCGCTTCTGACTCGATTGATCCAGGCGTAGGGCTAGCATTTCACCATAAACTTGGAAGCAGAATCAGAGCAGGAGAACCCCTAGTTACCCTCTATGCGCGAGAAAACACAAATCTCGACCCGGTACTTGACCAACTCAGCCAAGCGATCGAGATCTCACCCGCCAAAAAACCTGTACCCAAACTCATCTTCGAACAAATTAAAGGTTAATTTCAGCTAAAGGATTATAAGATGTTACAAATGAATATTTATAAGAAAATCAAAGAAGCCGTCGAATCCATCCAAAAGCAAACCCAACTTCAACCTGAAATTGGACTGATCTTGGGATCTGGACTGGGCCCCATCGCCGAACACGTCACCGACGCCACGACGATCTCCTACTCCCAAATTCCGCACTTTCACAACCCCTCTGTGGAAGGCCACGCTGGCAAAATGATCATTGGAAAAATGAATCAAGTCCCAGTCGTTTTGCTTCAAGGCCGCTTTCACCTTTACGAAGGCCACTCCATGGAGGATGTCGTATTTCCTACCCGAACAATTTGCGGGCTCGGCATCCACACTTTAGTCCTTACGAACGCGGCGGGAGGGGTCAACACCCGATTCCGACCAGGCGACATCATGTTCATTGAAGATCACCTCAATCTGATGGGTGATAACCCCCTCAAGGGCCCTAACTTGAGCCAACTTGGACCTCGCTTTCCGGACCTGTCAGAGGCCTACCATCGCGGTTGTCTCGACTCCTTCAAAAAAACGGCAGAGGAACTTAAAATCAGCTTCCAAACAGGGACTTATGCAGGCCTCCTCGGCCCTACCTACGAAACACCAGCTGAAGTGCGAATGCTCAGAACCCTAGGCGCAGACGCTGTAGGGATGTCTACCGTCCCCGAGAGCATCGCAGCAAATCACCTAGGAGTCCGCGTTGCAGGGTTAAGTTGCATCACTAACTTAGCCGCAGGATTGTCACCTCACAAACTCAGCCACCAAGAAGTGATCGACACCTCAGCTCAGACTGCAGACCAAATGAAGACTTTAATCCTATCAACCTTGCCAAAACTCACCCACAAAGGACCAGTCAAGGCATGAACAACACCCCCAAGCTCCAGATCCAGCAGGCTCCTCAAGCGCTCAAAGACCTTTACGAACTTGCTCAACTTGCTCGATCTCGCTCCTACTCTCGGTACAGTGGGTACGCTGTCGGCGCAGCGATCCGACTGGCCGATGGGAGGACTTTTGGAGGATGCAACGTGGAGAACGCATCCTACGGGGCTACGGTTTGTGCTGAGCGAGTGGCCATCCAAAAGGCCGTCAGCGAAATCGGCGGAGCGTTCACCCTTTCAGAAATTATGGTCATTACCGACGCCACACCGCCTTGGCCTCCTTGTGGAATGTGCCGGCAAGTCATCGCCGAATTTGCTCAAGACACCCAGGTTTACACAGCAAACTTATCCGGAGAGTATCAAGTCATGCCATTTAAAGATCTCTTCCCGAATTCCTTTGATCGAGCTCAAATTAGTCCCGCAGAATCTACATCAGAGGGACCCACAGTCTCATATAAGAAATAAGTGCCGCTGCCTAGAGACTCGTCTGAGCCGCCGCAAACCAGGTTGGGATTTTTAATCCTCCTTTTGTTTTAGTCTAACTTGATCTGATCTCCGCCCACATAGCCGGACTTGAACTGCTGATCCAACTCGACCAATCCCTAGTTCCAAGCAAAACGAGCTAACCCACAGGCTTTTTTAAGGACGCTTCCCACTTAATTTGCGACTATTCTGCGAAGTGTCTGACTTTCGGTCGCTCCATCACAATTGCTCTCTTTTGGACCGTTTTATAGGGCACTGGGCTAACAAAATATTCATCGATCTCAGACCCAACAAGCGTCTTGCTCAAAACTTACTCATGATGAAGCCGCTCCGTCCCTCCTCAAAACCAGCGAAACAATTGAATATGGGACGCAAACAAAAATTAACCCCACCATCGCGAGCTTGCAGCCAAAGATTCGCCCTCACCCACTGAAAACCGCTTGACAGTTATAAACCTTTAAGGCAGTTTCGAGCGCCTATGTACGCAGTCATTCAATCAGGTGGAAAGCAATATCGTGTGCAACCCGGCGACATCTTGCAGGTCGAAAAGCAAGAAGGCGAAGTGGGTTCATCTCTGACCTTTAGCGAAGTCTTATTCTTGAGCAAACCAGGAACCGAGAGCTCCCAAATCACTTTGGGTAAGCCCTTGATTCAGGGCGCCCAAGTTTCTGGCGAAATTGTCGGCCAAGGCCGCGGCGAAAAGATCTTGATCGTCAAGATGAAGCGCCGTAAGCAATATCGCCGTACTCAAGGCCACCGCCAGTTCTACACCCAAGTTTTGGTAACTTCTGTCAACAACGGCTCAGGCGATCAAGTATCATTGAGCGCTGAAGAAAAAACTCAGAAGCTATCTAAGTTCCAGTCACACTTAAAGGCTAAGGGACCGGCTTTTAGTCGCCCATCCCAGATTTCCCGCAAGAAGACTGCTACTCCAAAAGCTGCTAGCTAAACTGAGCAGACGCCGCTAAAATCGATCTTCTTGCCAGGAAGACCGGTTCAGAGTATGGGTATACCAATCACACGGTATTTTAGTTTTTGAAGAGATTTTAACCAATTTAGGACTGGGACCATAGTCCTTGGGTCGAAAGGCCCTAGAAGCCTCCACTAGAATTAGTGATGGGAACGGTCACGAGGGTTTTAAGCCATGGCACACAAAAAAGCGGGTGGTAGTTCTAAAAACGGTCGCGATAGTAATCCAAAAATGCGCGGCGTTAAACGTTACGGTGGACAAGTAGTCAACACTGGTGAGATTTTAGTTCGCCAGGTCGGTACCAAGTTTCACCCAGGCCGAAATGTTGGCCTAGGCCGTGACTTCACCTTGTACGCTCTGATCGAAGGTGTTGTGACCTTCGAAAGGTTCGACAAGACTCGTAAGCAAGTATCCGTTTACCCAGCAGCCTAAGCGGCAGTTTGGTCGTCTGAATTCCTTCTACTCGGCTAACTCGCTTTATCGGAACGCGATCCTAAACCTGATCGTCTGATCCCTGTTATTCAGGGCTAAAGAGCTGCAATTTACTTAGGAAAGCGTTCATATGCGTTTTATTGACGAAGCAAAAATTAAAATCGCTGCCGGCCACGGCGGCCCCGGATGCGTTAGTTTTCGACGAGAGACCTTTATCCCTCGCGGCGGACCAGATGGCGGCGACGGTGGTGACGGTGGCGATGTTATTTTTGAGAGCAGCTCAAAACTCAGCACCCTTCAAGACTTCCGATTCAAACGAAATTATCAAGCTACCCGTGGAATGCACGGTTCAAGCAGCCACAAAGCCGGAAAAGACGGTGAAAATGTGGTGATTCGTGTTCCTGTAGGGACAGTCATTAAAGATGCCGACAGCCTGGAAGTTCTGATCGACTTCACCGAGGACAAACAGACCTGGGTGGCCTGCGAAGGCGGACGAGGCGGCAAGGGCAATAGCCATTTCACTACGTCCACCCATCAAGCACCTAAATTTGCTCAACCTGGAGAAGAAGGCGAATTCAAAGAAATCATCCTCGAACTTAAACTTCTCGCTGACGTTGGTATTATCGGCTTTCCGAATGCAGGCAAGTCCACTCTCATTTCCAGAATGAGTGCCGCGCGCCCTAAAATCGCAGATTATCCATTTACAACTCTCACTCCCAATCTAGGCGTAGTTCAACCTGACGAGCACGACACCTTCGTCGTGGCAGACATTCCTGGCCTAGTCGAAGGCGCTCATCGCGGTGTCGGACTCGGGCACAAATTTCTTAAACATATTGAACGGACTCGGCTTTTTGTCCATCTATTGGATGGCACTCAGCTTCTCGAAGATGCAACCAAACCAGGCGTCGACCAGCTCAATGAAGTGATTGACAACTTCATTCAACGCTACCAAACCATTCGAACTGAGCTGGGACTCTTTGCTGATAAGCTTCTTCAAGTCCCTGAAGTCGTTGTACTCAACAAGCTCGACCTCTTGGAGTCTGATCCTGATCTAGTGGAGCGGGCACAAAAAGCGCTTCGCGAAAGAATTCAATCGATTCGCGGGACAAATCCATTTCCAGGCGAGCCCTTGATTATCTCTGCAGTGAGCGGATCTGGCGTTCAAGAACTGATTTTCATGCTTCACCAAGAGATTAAAGCGCAGAAGGCCGCCCAGGACGAGAAAGACTTAGGCACTCTCCTACCGAGTGACGAGAGGATACGCTCCTAGTGCAGAGTCCAGCATGGAGTGAGGTCACAGCCATCTTCGGTGGCCGAATGGACCCCCCTCACCTTGGACATCGCGAGGCTGTAGCAGGCATCTTACGAAACCCAGGTGTCCGCAACGTACTGATCATCCCTTCTGCAAGTCCTCCACATAAGCCCGCTCAAGCCAGTGCCCAGCAGCGGACCCAAATGGCGAGACTTGCCTTTGGCCCCTCACTTCAGCATCGCATCCCAGAAGCCTCTCAAAAATTAATCCAAGTGAATGAGATCGAACTCAAAAGATCTCAGAAGGACCCAGATCGCGCTAGCTATAGCTTTGACACCCTTCAAGAACTGAGGAGCCAATATCCCCGCCTAGCATTCGTGCTTGGAGCAGATCAATTCCAGGACCTACCGGCCTGGCATCGATTCCCTGAAATTTTATCTTTGTGTCACTGGATTGTACTTCAGCGCAAGCCCAACGGAAGTGACCTCGCCCAAAAGACTCTTCAACTTTTGAGCGCAAGTGGCCTAATTGAACCCGTTCGCACTGATCTATGGAAAGTACGGAATTCAACTGCGGTCATTCACTCAGTCGCTACAGATGCCCCTGATCTTTCCTCAACCCAAATCCGAAGAGAAATTATGATTCACGGCGCCCCGCCGCCATCATCGCTGCTTCCCGAGGTTGAGGCCTATTTGAAGATTCAACAACTTTATGGTATAGGTACCCCACATGACTCAAGAACGAACCGTGAATAAATTAGAACGCTCAGCCGCAGACCAAATTTCCTGTCAAAAGGCCTTGGATTGCGCACGTGCCGCTATCGATAAAAAAGCAGAGAATGTCAAAATTCTTAATCTGACTGATATCTCCGGATTCACTGACTACTTTGTGATCTGCAGCGGGATGTCTGACCGACAGGTCCAAGCAGTTGCTGACTCAGTCGAAAAAACCATGAGCTCGCAATCTCACGGTTTACTGTCGGCAGAAGGCTATTCTGATGGACGCTGGGTGCTGATGGACTTTGGCGACGTAGTGGTGCACGTGTTCCTCGATGCTCTACGTGAGTATTATGACCTTGAAAACCTCTGGGCAGATGCCCCAAAAGTTCAGATCCCAGCAGAATTCTACGGTCCCGGAGCAAGTCTCCTCAACTAATTCAATCTTTCATGCAGATTTTTCTTTTTGCGTTCGGAAAGCTGAAGACGCCGGGCCTGCGTGAGACTGCCGATTACTATAAAAAGTTATCTAGCACCTGGACTCCAGTCCAGGAAGTTGAACTCAAGCCACTCAGCGTTCCAGATAAAGCTCCAACCACCCGGGCTCGGATCCAGGAAAAGGAAGGAGAAATTCTGATCGAACGCATCCAAAGCGCAACTCATTCACGACACCTGATTTTTCTGTTGGATGAGGCAGGCAAAAGCCAAAGCTCCGAACACTGGGCTCAGCAATGGCGAAACTGGGAGACCACTGGAATTCCCTCGGTAGCGCTTTGTATCGGGAGCAGTCTCGGCTTTTCCAGTCAGGTGAGAGCCAAGGC
>CANHSO010000051.1 GCA_947463705.1 Bacteriovoracaceae bacterium | reverse complement strand
CGCTTGAATGGTCTGAGTTGTTTTGCCCCTCTTCTTGATCGCATCAATCAGCTCTGCAAACCCATCAGCCACGGCGGCATTGAGGGCTGTCACCGGGAAAGCAGTCGAAGCAGAAGATCCCACCGCTCTAAATTCAAATTTATTCCCCGTAAATGCAAATGGTGACGTTCGATTTCGATCCGTATTGTCCTTCATCACGGTAGGGAGCTTACTGATCCCTAATTGAATCATGACTGCTTCGGCGCTGAGTCCAGACTCTCGGCCTTTTTCAATTTCATTGAGGATTTGATTGAGCAAGTCACCCATGAATACTGAGATAATTGCAGGGGGCGCCTCATTGGCTCCAAGACGGTGATCGTTTCCTGATGATGCAATACTTGCTCTCAGTAGGCCCGCATGTTTATGGACTCCCTTTAAGATACCGGTCAAAATCAGAAGAAATCGTAGATTTTGATGAGGAGTTTGTCCAGGTTCGAGAAGATTTTCGCCATCAGTATCTAGGTGGTTGGATACTGCGCTCAGCGACCAATTATTATGTTTTCCACTTCCATTGATCCCTGCAAACGGCTTTTCGTGGAGCAAGACGGCAAGGTGGTGGCGCGTTGCCACTTTTCTCAAAATCTCCATCGTCAGCTGGTTGTGATCTGAGGCGATATTGGCCTCCTCGAAAATGGGGGCACTCTCAAATTGGTTTGGAGCTACTTCATTGTGTCGAGTTTTTACTGGTACTCCGAGTTTGTAGAGTTCGTACTCAACTTCACTCATGAAGGCTTGAATTCTAGAAGGAATACTTCCAAAGTAATGGTCTTCAAGCTGCTGTCCCTTCGGTGGCGATCCCCCCACCAGGGATCGCCCTGCCATAATTAGGTCAGGTCGGAGGCTATAAAAATCTCGATCAATCAGAAAGTACTCTTGTTCGACTCCAAGAGTCGTGATGACTCGTTTGACATCCGAGTAGCCGAGGATCTGTAATAGCTCGGTTGCCTTTTGGGAAAGGACTTCCATGCTTCTGAGGAGCCCTGTTTTTTCATCCAGGCTGTCGCCATGATAGCTGATAAAGACGGAGGGGATGCAGAGAGTCTTGCCATTGGTGTGCTCCATAATGAACACTGGGCTTGTGGGGTCCCATGCTGTGTAGCCGCGGGCCTCAAACGTTGTTCGCATACCTCCCGACGGAAAGCTTGACGCATCAGGCTCGCTTTGGATGAGTTGACTCCCTGAGAACTTCTCTAGAGTGCGGTGATTGCCGTCAAAGCTAATAAAAGCGTCATGTTTTTCGGCGGTTAGGCCAGTTTGAGGCTGAAACCAGTGACAAAAGTGGGTTGCTCCAAGGGCGAGAGACCACTCTTTAATGGCGTGAGCGACTGAATCGGCAATTTCGCGATCGAGAGGCTTACCTGCCTCGATCGTTGAGGTGAGCTTGATGTAAAGTTCTTTAGGGAGCTTTTCTTTCATTTTTGGCAAGTCAAACGTGTTCATTCCGAAGTATTCGGAGACTCGGAGTTGCTTTCCCTGTTCATTACGAGGAGGGTCAAATCTTCTGGGTTGTCTCGTTACGAGGTCTCTAATTGCTTGAAAACGAGCAAAAGCGCCTATTTCATAATTCATAAGAGAAAGATCTCCTTTTTGATTGTGACTGACCCGGCTGTTCGGACTTTTATCAGAGTAGTACGCACACTTCGGATTGGAGTTATAACTAAGATTCGCTTCAATTGAAACTCCTACTCCGTCAAGATTTCTACAGTTTACAAAATAAGTTGGAGGAGCCATCCTAAATCTGATGCCTGGTCTCTTGGAGCTAAAAAGTTATGCCTGAGTTTATTTATCAGGGAATAGATCGCTTCGGAAAGCGACTTAATGGGAGAGTTGAAGCTCAAACCGAGGGTGAGGCTCGTGTGGATCTTCGTAGTCAGGGAGTTAGGCCTACTCAAATCTATCAGCAGGGATTTCTGAGTCTGGGAAGATATAAGTTTTTCAACAAGCCCGTGACTCAATTAACTTCGGCTCAGTTGCTGCTCTTAACGCAAGAGCTTCAAGTTTTATTGAGTTCTGGCATTCCCGTGCCTCAGTGTCTTGATCTGGTGGCTGAACAATCCCCAAAAGGGCTTAGTACGATTCTTCTTGATGTGAAAGATCGAGTTTCTGATGGGGCATCACTTTGGGAGTCATTTGCAATTTATCCGAGAGTGTTTCCGAAATTCTATGTTGCTGTGATTCGTGCTGGAGAGCTGTCTGGTGACCTAGGCAAAGTGTTGCTACGATTATATACCTATTTGAGTGAATCGGAGCGCCTGCGCAGGGTTGTGAGGCGTGGGGTGATCGACCCGCTGATTGGGTTAGTCATTGGTTTTACGGTTGCAATTAGTGTATTCTTTCAGCTTTCTTCTCAACGTTCATTGCCAGTTTTTTTAACGGGTTTGGTTCTGATCTATTTGACTCAGCGATATCTCAAGTCGGTAGAGGGTAGAAGTGTTGTCGCTGATACGCTTTTTAATCTTCCGGTTTTGCGCGAACTTTCGAAAAAGGTTGCTGTAGCTACTTTTTTTAGAACCTTTCGGGTTTTATCTGCGTCTGGAGTGTCTGCTGTGGAGTCGATCGATATTTGTAGGCAGACTCTTAGCAATACTGTCCTTCAGTCAGCAATGATCAAAATTCGGAGAGAAATAGACGCCGGCGATACGCTAGGCGCGACCATTTCTCGACTTGCTATTTTTCCAAAAATGGCATGTCGCATGGTTTTAGTAGGAGAGTCAACGGGTAGTCTGGATCAAATGCTCGATAGCGTTGCTTCACTTTATGAGTCTGAAGTTGAGAGGCTCATGACTGTTTCTAGAAGAGTGGCCGATCCGGTGCTGATGATTGCCTTGAGTGCTTGCGTTGGCGGGGCCGTGGCTGTCGTGATTCTTTCCTTTTTCCGGATCGCGTGATGGAGTGGTTGAGCTCAGAATAATTATGTCTGATTGCGCTTTATGAACTCGAGTAGTTTCGGTTATTCTTTCCAAAGGTGGGTCGTATTGCCCGCTTGATTCAAAGGAGATTTGGGTGATTGAATATTTGCCACAGTGGGGGACTCATCTGATGAGTCTCATCCTTGGACTGATCGTAGGCAGCTTTCTGAATGTAGTTGTAGTTCGACTACCCCTCGGGAAGTCAATTGTAGCGCCGAGGAGTTCATGTCCCTCTTGTCATCAGGTCATTCGGTGGTACGACAATATCCCGGTGTTGAGTTACCTACTTCTCCGAGGTCAGTGCCGACAGTGTCGGGTAGCAATTTCTTCAAGGTATCCGGTGATTGAGTGCCTGACGGCTCTTTTGTTTCTTGCTGTCGAGCTTAAGGTAGGGGTTTTTAGTGCCCTCGTTCTGAGGCATTGGCCATTGGTATCGATTCTTCTTGCCGTTACGTTTATTGACTTAGAACATCGAATTATTCCGGACTCATTAAGTTTGGGTGGGACCGCTTTAGGTTTTTTGACCAGCTTTCTTAGTCTCGAAATTGGCTGGAGGGCCTCGCTCGTCGGATTTTTGGTAGGGTTTGGCTTTTTTTACCTGATGGCGTTAGTCTATCTTCAGCTTCGAGGTCGATCTGGGATGGGAGGCGGTGACATTAAGCTTTTGGGAATGATTGGGACGTTTCTCGGTTGGCAAGGCGTGTTTGTAACGATCTTGCTCAGTTCAGTTTTAGGAAGTGTGGTAGGATTGCTATGGGCGAGGTGGACTGCGCAAGAAGACCTCATGAAGTTTGCTATTCCATATGGTCCGTTTTTGGTGCTAGGAGCATTGTGTTATTATCTTTTTTTGAGTGATCAACTATGGTTCCAATTCATGATACCGACGTAGCATCTGAGCGCTGGGCCCAGGAAGAGTGGGAAAATTACGAACTTTGGGAAAAGGTTGAAGTTCGTTTAAAACGTCAGAGACGAATGTGGATCTTTGCCACTGCAGTGGTGTTCGTATTTCTTTCTGCGCTGCCAATCGTGATGGATCGTTGGCCGAAATGGTCCGCACGCGTCGTTTTGAGGCATTTGGCTCATGAATTGAGTCGAATCAAGCGAGAAGCGGGAGTGAACCGGGCTGCACTTCGTCTTCGAGTCCTTGATCCCAATCGTCTGACCTATCAGATAGAAAAAATACCAAACTGTAAGAGTCGGGAAGCCGGCGAAATTTTAAGAACGGGAACCTTTGAGTCAACCGCTCAGACGGGCAGTTTTCGTCTGTTGAGTTCTCAGCTGGGAAGCGAACTTGGTATTCCAGGTCTCCAAGAGAGTTTTTGCTATGACCATCTTGAGGGTTTTTCAGCAGCCTCTGACGGCAAACAGGTGGTAGGTTTTGGGGTGATTTCTTCTCGCGATTTTGACCAAAAGCGCTTAGACCGCATCTCAATTCTTTTGCTCTCCGGTCCCTCGGCAGAAGTTTCAATGGATTAGTGCATCGCAGGGGGTTGAATCTTTAGTTTAAATCTGTAATATTTAAATATGGGTGCCCATGATGGGTTCTCGCTGTGAAGTGAGTCAGATAGGATGACCGTCCATGATTGAAAGATTTTTAGATAAAATCTCATCAAGAATTGTGTTTGGCGAGCAATCCTCGATCGGACTGAGTATTGGGTCTTCTTCGATCAAGTTGGTAGAGTTGTCGAAAAAGGGAAAACTTTGGAATCTTCGTCATTTTGGAGTGGTTCAGCTTCCAGAAGAGATTGTCGTTAATCGAGAAATCATCAACCCAGTCGGGTTGGTTGAGAGCATTAAAACCCTAGTGAATCAAATGCAGCTGAAAAATCGAAGGGTTTGCAGTTCGATTTCAGGTGCGGCACTGATCGTCAAAAAGATGACTTTAGATGGGGTAGATCTGAAGGACCTGCAAGAGCAGGTCTTCTGGGAGGCAGAACAATATCTCCCGTTCGATGTTTCTGAAGTCGTCATGGATTACCACCTCATTTCTCATGTTAAGGGTGGAAGAACCGAAGTGATCGTCGTTGCGGTAAAAAAGACTGTGCTTGAATCCTATCTGGATTGCATCACTAAGGCAGGTCTGGTCCCTGCCGTGATGGATGTCGATTTCTTCGCACTCCAAAATCTTTATGAAGTCAATTATCCCGTCAAGCCTTCCGAAGCCGTTGCCCTGATTGATATTGGAGCAGCTTCCCTAAAGTTAGTGATTGTAGCGAATGGGGTTCCCATTTTTACCAAGGATAGTTCGATTGGCGGAAACCTGCTCACCTCGGAAATTCAACGAGTTCTCAGTTTGTCCTTTGCAGACGCAGAGTCGCTCAAGACGGCTGAGGGCTCAGAAGGAATACCGCAAGAAGTCATCGAGTTGATGAGTTCTGTGTCTGAGACCATTGCGATAGAGATCAAGAAGGGACTCGATTTCTACCAAGCTTCTTCGAGTGGGCCGCCTCTTTCTTCGATTCTCATTGCGGGAGGGTCTGCAAAAATTCCTCGCTTGTCCAAAGTGATTGAAGACTTAATTGGATTTCCGACGCAAGTGTTGAATCCCTTTAATGCGATCGTCTATTCGCCGGAAGTTTTCACCTCTGAGTATTTAAGTCGAATTGGAGCAGTAGCAGCCGTTCCGATCGGATTGGCGATCCGTTCTGGAGGTGCTCGGTCGTGATTAAAGTGAATTTGGCAGCAAAGAAAAAATCAAAGCTACTTCGGGAGTCTCCCGAAGTAGGAAATGGTTCAGAGAGTGGTTTCTCGGAGGTTCATGATCAGAGTTTGCCACTGAAAAAAATCCTAACTTCGTTCTTGATCTGTTTGGTAGCATCGCAGGGATTAGATTATTTTCAAGACTTCCAAGTCAAAAGGATTGAACTCGCCATACAAGCGACCAAACGGGATCTTGAGAAACTCCAACAAGAGTCTAAGAAGTTTGCTTCTCCAGAATTGGGTCAACCCCAGACAGATTTGAATCTGAGTGAGATGGCTGCAAAGTTGAAGTCTGTACAGACTTTACTGAATAGTAGAAACGAACCAGCTAAGATCATGACAGCACTTTCGTCTGCGATACCAAAAGAGGTTTGGTTGACCAAAGTTCAAGTTGAGCAAGATCGTGTGATGCTGAGTGGGTCTTCGCTTGGATTTTCTCAAATCTCTGAATTTATAAAAAATCTACACAATTATGAAGTATTCAAGACTGTAGAGCTTACGAAAAGTAGTCAAAATCAAGGCTTTAAGGGCATCGATGTTACCCGGTTTGAGCTTAAAGCAATGAGGAAAATAGATTAAGTGAGTACGGGAATTTCAGCTTTAGTTGAGCGGTTGCCCCTGGGATTGATGGTGATTCTATTTTTGGGGTATTTAGGTCTAGGTTACTATGATTTCACGGTGGGTGAAGGTTCGCAGTTTATTCTAAAAAAGAAGGAGCTTTCCAGCTTAAGAGAGACTAAGCAGCTGACGGCGATAAAATTGAAATCGCTCTCAGCGATGGCGAGTGATCTCAAGAACCTTCAAGACGTGATCCCACCCAGCATGGACTCTCCAATGATGATGAACATGCTCGTAACTGAGGCGAAAAAGGTAGGATTGGCTGTGGTAGGAATTAGTGCTCTTCATGAGGTGCCAAAGGGGCTCTATCTGGAGCAGCCCTTTTCTCTTAAGTTGAAGGGAGCTTATCCTCAAATTTGGTATTTTCTAGAAAGACTTGCAGCAGTGAATCAGGCAGTTCGTGTAGAGCAGCTTGACGTGTCATCAGTTAGCGATACAGGCTCTGGACGAGTTGAACTTTCGGCAGTATTAGAAATCAAGGGTTATAAATACCTAGGACTTCAATCTGAACTGATCGGTAAATCGACTGATCAGACTTCTGATTCAGGCTTGAAATCTACTCCTAATTTAGGAGGCTCAAAATGATTGACCTATTTTTATTGGGTTTTTTTTTCGTTTCAGCTCATGCCGAAGTTTCATCTTCACCACCTCTTGCTAGTCATCCTGATGAAAATGCTTCAACTCTTCGGGTGGAGACGCTTTCAATCGCTCGAGATCCTTTTAGATCGCCAGAGTTTAAGGGCGGAGCAGGTTCAGAATCTGCGGAAGACCTGAAGCAATACTCTTTAGATGTTTTGAAAGTGATTGGCATCTTAACTGGGGCTGATCGCTTGCGCGCGCTCATTGCAACTCCTGATGGTCGAACGTTTTCAGTAGGGCGCGGGAGTCGAATTGGAGCTGTTGGCGGAGTAGTTAAGCAAATCTATGATGACCGCGTAGTGATCCAGGAAAAAGCCAAGAATCTAGCAGGAAAAATCGAATCGAGACTGACTGACCTCCCATTAATTCCGGAGGATGCAAATCCTGAGCAAGAAAACGGCAAAACAAACGCGCAAGGGGGGGGTTGATGGGAGTCTCTAAAGGTAGCTACCTCTGGCGGGGTTTGTCGAGTGGACTTATTTTTGCTACAATTCACAGTTCCGCATGGGCAACTTCGATCATTAACGGGATTGATTTTAACGGGGTTTCGGATCCGCCAGAAATTAAAATTGATGCGGATAGTGCGCTTGATGCAGAAACTCAAAAGGGGAGTAGTAATCAGGAGTTTTTCATTGTCATCAAGGGCAGTCGTTTTTCTGGAGGAGCGTCATCGCCGGTCGATACGTCGTCATTTGGAACAGTCGTCAAATCGATTCGTCCTGTAGTTGCGGGTCAAGATTCCGAGGTGGCTCGGATTTTAGTCGAAACTTCAGAGTCCGTGACGCCAGAGTTGATTCCTAGTGGAAACTCGTTGCTCGTGAAGGTGAAAAAAGATGAGCCAAATCTGGGCAAGGCTGATTCATCGGACCTTCCAAGCCTAGCTGCTGTGTCAACTCAAAAGCAGGGAGGAGCTCCAAAGCCTGATCGGCTGGATGAATTATTAACCAGTCGGGAGACTAAAAAATTTAAGGGGAAACCCGTCACTCTGAAGCTACGAGATACGAATCTTTCTGATGTCTTTAAGCTCATCGGCGATGCGAGTGGATTTAATGTGATATTGGGAAAAGAGGTAAGTGGGAAGATTACCCTTTCTCTGGAGGAAGTTCCCTGGGATCAAGCATTAGATATTGTCTTGCGAATGGCCGGACTCGGTGCTGAGAGATCTGAAAATATCTTACGCATTATGTCTCTCAAGTCCTTGACTGACGAAAAACAACAGGAATTGGCGGCGAGTCGTGCAATCACTGCGATTACGCCTAAAATCACTCGTTCATTTCCGATTAATTATGCAAACTTAAATGAACTGAGCGCTTCGTTGCAAAAGTTTACGTCAACATCGAATGGGAGCAGTAGCTCTCTCGGTCAAGATGATCCGGTTGTGATTCAGCCTGATTCTAGAACCAATAGTATCATTATTCATGATATTCCAAAGAGCATTGAGCAGCTAAGAAAGTTGATTGAAGTGCTGGATGCTCCGACTCCTCAGATTATGATTGAGGCTAAGGTAGTCGAAGTCACCGAGAGCTTCGGTAAAACGCTCTCTGGAAGTCTGGGTGTGGGGGGGGCGTCGGGCACCGCATTCGCAAGTTTTGCAGGTGCAAATCCAATTGATGCTCTGGTTGGAAGTCCAGGCGTTTTCTCAGGAGGTAGCGCGATCAGTCAAGTCTCGGGTGCAGCGAGGGCTGCAAATGGGACCTTTGGTTTTTCTCCGAGTATTACTTTTCTTAATTCAACTCTCCGTCTGAATGCAATCCTGGGAATTGGAGAAAGTGAAAGTCAGGTTAAGGTGATGTCTGCTCCAAAAACTGTAGTCCTCAATCGCCAGAAAGCGTCTATCCTATCTTCGACACCTATGTTGACTCCTGCTTTGATTTCCACTCAAATGGGGCCTCAGGCTTCTCTCCAGGTTTCTCAGGCAAATTTAAGTCTTGTCGTCACCCCGACTGTGACTAATGATGCCAGCGTATTAATGGACCTGAATGTCTCAAAAGATCTCCCGTATCCCGTAACGAGCGGAAATCTGAGTGGAAATGCCGTAGCTCAACGAAACTTACAAACTCAAGTACTGGTAGACAGTGGAACGACTCTGGTGATTGGTGGGATCTATTCACTGAGTTCTCAGCACGATGCCACAGGCTTTCCAGTTTTAAGAAATATTCCCGTAATCGGGGGGCTTTTCGGGAGTGAGGCTACAAGCGAGACTCGATCTGAATTATTAATTTTCGTGACCCCCCGAATCCTGAACTCCAAGGAGATCATTTCGGGAGGCTCCAGTTGAGAGGGCAGACAATGCCGGAATTTCAGCCGGTGATTTACCAGTATCTGAAAAAATTTCAGGACGATCCGTCGTCTAGAGTTTTTGCCCCATTGACTGAAGCCTATCGCAAGGCTGGATTGGTGGACGAGGCGATTCGAATTGCTCGCGAAGGCCTTCAGTTTCACCCTCAGTTTATGGGTGGGAGGGTTGCCTTAGCTCGCGCCTTGTTTGATAAAAAATGTTATCAAGAGGTCATTAGCGAACTCGGGACGATGGTGAAGGATTTTCCAGATAATCTCATTGCGCAGCGTCTTTTAGCTGAGTCTTATCTGTTTCTAGGCCATGTTGTTGAAGCTCTAGATTCCTTTAAATTGCTTTTGTTCTTCGCGCCTGGGGATGCTGATGTAGCAAAGATGGTTCAGGAGCTCGAGGTTCAGGCTTACGAAACAGGCTCTGCTGTCTTAAGATCCGATCCAACGAAGAAAAGGCTCAGCCGAATCGATAAGATAGAGACCCTTCAGGGACTCCTCCAGAAAGTCGAACGATATCGGGTTCTAAACGAGTTAGCAGGTTGACAGCGGTTACCGGCTCGGGTACCTATGAGGAATGTACGCAACCAATCAATTTCGAAAAGGACTTAAAGTCGAAATCGAAGGCATTCCCTACGAGATCGTTGATTTTCAACATGTGAGCCCAGGTAAAGGGCGGGCATTTACTCGAACTAAACTTAAGAACATGTTGAATCAGAACGTAATCGAGCGGACCATCACCTCTGGGGACAAGCTGGATCGCGCCAATACTGAAGAGAAAGAAATGCAATTCCTGTACAAAGATGCTGCAGGTTATCATTTCATGAATCAAGCCAATTATGATCAGGTGGCTCTCACTGATGAGCAGCTTGGTCAAGGCAAAGACTTTTTGCAAGAAAACCTCACGATCAAGGTCATGTATTTTAATGAACGACCGATCGGGGTTGAATTACCTACTTTTGTAGTGCTGAAAATCGTCGAAACCGAGCCCTCTTTCCGCGGTGATACAGTGACTGGCGGTTCGAAGCCGGCGAAACTAGAAACGGGCGCGACTGTGGCAGTACCCTTCCATCTAAAAGAAGGGGATTTGATCAAGGTCGATACGCGTGATCACTCTTACGTGGAGAAGGCGAACAAATAACGTGGCAAAAATGAGATCATCGAATTCTAAGCAAAAGAATTCAAGGCGGGGGCCAGAAGGTTACTCAAAAGACCTTCAGAGCTTGGAGAGAATCTTCGAGCTAATGGAAAAACACGAGATTACTGAATTTGAATGGGAGCGCGAAGGTGAGCGTTTCAAGTTCAAGACCAGACAGTCTCAGCCTGAGATGTCATTAGCAAATTTTGTATCGCCGTCCATGATTCATTCCTCTCATGCAACTGCCCCTCGGGCAGAGCTTCATGAGTCGACTCGGGGAGGTGCTCATTCATCTTCTGCAGGATCGCATACCGCAACGGTGGGCCAGCAGGCCAAAGCGCCAGAGTTGGCAGGAAATCGAAAGCAGGTCTTATCACCATTTGTGGGCACCTTTTATCGAGCAGCGTCTCCCGAGGCTGATCCTTATGTTCGAGAAGGACAGGGAGTCAAGCGGGGTGACGTGCTTTGTATCGTTGAAGCGATGAAACTCATGAATGAAATCGAAGCAGAGTTTCCTGGAAAAGTAGTATCTGTGCTCGTCGAAAATGGACAGCCGGTGGAATTTGGCGAACCCCTCTTTATCGTCGAGCCTTGAGAGCGAGACAAAATACATGGGCATTCAGGGTCGTGTGGTGAATCAGGGCGAGCAGCAGCTCTTTCGTAAGGTACTGATTGCGAATCGAGGTGAAATTGCTCTTCGAGTAATTCGAGCATGCCGGGAGTTGGGAATCGCAACCGTCGCTGTCTATTCTACAGCGGACGAGCACTCTCTCCATGTTAAGTTAGCTGACGAAGCGGTTTGTATTGGTCCGCCTCATTCAAAGCTCAGCTATCTCAATATCGCTAATATCCTTTCTGCGGCAGATATCACCGGCGCGGATGCCGTTCATCCAGGCTATGGTTTTCTTTCTGAAAATGCTGAATTTGCTCGTCTCTGTGGTGAGTGTAATGTTCACTTCATTGGCCCAACGACTGCAAATATTGCGGCTATGGGTGAAAAGACCATGGCTCGTAAAATTGCTAAAGAAGCTGGGGTGCCACTTTTGCCAGGCACAGTTTCGGCGGTTCCTAATATTGCAGCAGCTTTGAGGGAAGCAGATCAAATTGGATACCCGGTGATTCTAAAGGCGGCTGCTGGCGGCGGTGGCCGAGGGATTCATATTGTCTATAGTGCTGAGCAGTTGAAGGGTTCTTTCGATCGAGTGAGTTCTGAAGCTGGTGCGGCATTCGGGAACGCAGCGATGTACCTAGAGAAGTACTGTGAAAGCCCAAGACACGTTGAGATCCAAGTGCTTTGTGATCGCCACGGTAATCGAATTTCATTGGGTGAGCGTGATTGTACCATTCAACGACGACATCAAAAATTACTTGAAGAAAGCCCGTCCCCGATTTTGGATCCGAATCTCCGTCAGCAGATGGGTGATGCGGCTCTAAAGCTCTGCGCTGCAGTGAGTTACGAGAACGTCGGTACTGTTGAATTTCTGGTCGATAACCGGGATAAGAAGTTCTATTTTATGGAAATGAATACTCGGATTCAGGTGGAGCATCCGGTGACTGAGATGGTGACCGGTATTGATTTGATTAAGGAGCAAATCAGATCTGCCGCTGGAATTCCATTAAAACTAAAACAGTCGGATATTAGCATCGACTCTCACTCCATTGAATGTCGAATTAATGCCGAAGATTCTGAAAAGTTTACTCCTTCTCCGGGGAAGATCACCGGCTTGCACCTGCCGGGCGGATTTGGAGTTCGGGTCGATTCGTTCGTTTACGACCAATATAAAGTCGTCCCATTTTATGATTCTATGATTGGAAAGCTCATCGTTCATGCCGGAAATCGTCATGACGCAATTGCTAAGATGAGACAGGCCTTGGATGAGTTTCAGATCGAGGGGATCAAAACCAATATCCCATTCCACAAGAAAATCCTGGCCAGTAAAAAGTTCCGCGATGCCGACTATGATACGCACTTTTTGGAGGAGTTTCTTTCCAAAACCGAGTAACATTAATAATTTGAATGGATGATTCAAGCAAGCCTTCGTCTCAAGGATCGAGAGGGGTTCGTGTAGATCTCGGAGATGATTTGCTCCGGGACACTTCCTTTATTTTAAATTCGCAAAGCCTTGAGCAGTCGCTGGATACACAGCATTCAGTAAAAGGGGCTATCGAGGCCTCGAAAAGTTTAGATCCAGCGGAGTGGCTCCGCAGTGCAGAGATTCTTCTGAACGAAGGATTTTCAAAAGACGCAAAGAGGCTACTACATCAGGTCTTAATTCGGCAGCCGGATAACATTCAGGCTGAAATTTTCCTAAATAAAATCCGCTCCTCTGAAGAGCAAGCCCTTCTTGATGAACGCCACTCGCCAAGAATCATGATGAGCGCACGTCCCATCTTTCAAGTAGATGAAAACCCAGATGATGTCATAAGAAATCTAAATCAGACTTTTGATCTTGGACTCTTTGATGAGCAGCTTTCTGCAGATTCTCAGGGTAAAGTCGGCGTAGGCAATCCGGATGCCCCCGTTGACGACGCTTGGGTGAATGGCCTCATTCAACAAAATCCTGATGCAACTGCTCAAGACTGGATTGATCTTGGGATTGGATTTTTCGAAATGGAAATGAATCCGATAGCATCTAGATTTTTTCTTCATGCATCTCGATGTATTGATGCCGAAGCCCCCGATGCAGGTCTAATCGCTCGTTCGGTGTGTTGTCTACTCGCATTGTCCTTAATTCAGCAGGGTAGGCCCTTTGACGCGTTCATCCACCTAGAGCCTATGATTCGAAGTTTTGAAATCCGAACCGAGGATAAGGTTGAGTTGTTTTACCTGATGGGGCGTGCCTATGATTTAATGAATAAGCCTGGTTTGGCACAGGAGTTTTATATTCAAGTTTGGAACTTGATTCCAAACTACAGAGACATCGAGACTCGCCTAAAGGAGCAGCTAAAAAAGCCATGAGGTTGAGAAGGTCTTTTATTTTTTTTAATCTCATCGTGGCAACTCTCGTCTTGGGGATCTTGGTATTCATTCAAAGTTCCCAGTTTGCTACCGTTCTTAAAACGGTCGCTGCTCGCTATCTTCCCTCAGATCTGGGTGTTTCCGGCGACTTTTCGGAAATTTCAGTCCGGTTTTATCCCCCTGGATTTTCACTTAAAAATCCAAAGCTCTGGGTGAATGATCGCAATCTCTTAGGGCTGCCTGGTGGCTCTCTAGTGCAAGCGAGGCGGATTGATTTTGTTTTTCGTCCTCTACAGATTTTTTCTGGAAACATTCGTGTCCGACAGGTGACGATTGCTGATGGGGAAATGCGGCTGACGAATGATCCTAGTCGATCAGATTTGAAAGTGAGCGAGACGGTAAAAAAAACGCCTAAATTTATAAAGCGATTTCATTGGGAGGATTTAGTTCATATCCGTGCAGACGGAGTTGCTTTAGAGAATGTTCAAATCCACCTGGGACCGGCTGCTCATGCTCCTCTTTTTCATGGCCTTGTGAGATCCGCGCGATTAGTTCGATCAGAATCAAAAGAGATCTCCTATGATCTTGAAGTTGATCTCGGACTAATTCAGGGACAGTGGCTGAATCAGCTCATGATTCCTGGTACGCCTGAACTCCTTCGTGTGAGTGCGACCGTAAATTCTGCCGGAGTGGAGCTCAAAAGACTTTTCTTGGATTACCTAGGGCTTCAGTTGGAGGCTACAGGACAATTGAGGGGTGATATTTTAAACTTAAAGAAGAGCCTAGACGCAAATTTTAAGATTCAGGGGCGAGGTGATCTTAGTCTAGTTGCTGCTGAGCTGGAAAAACGTAAAAAAATAGTGATCCCACGAGGTCAGGTCACGTTGAGCGGACAACTTCAAGGCGATTTGTTGAGTCCGATGACATCTCTGCGAACCAGTGGTTCTCTTCAGCTGGATGATCTGAAGTACCAGGCATGGAAGGTTAAGACATTTCAGACCCAATTCAGTTGGGTTGCTTCTCCGTCTGGAGGTGATCTGTCGGTCGAAAAGGGGTTTTTTAGCTCAGACATTTCTCCCCGGTTGGGAGGCGATCATCCCGGTGATGGAGGTCGTGTTGAGTTTGGACCTACAAGCATCGATCTTAGTCTTCGGCATCCTATAGATATTCCCGTCCGGTTTGAGAGCGCTCATATTCACTGGCTGGGAGCTCCTGGAGTTGATTCCATCTATCCTCTTAATTTTCGACTCAGTGGCGAGAGCCGAATTTCTTACAGGCCGTCCATTAGAAATAAATCGTGGGAGATTCAAGCTAAACTAAACAATACGGTTGAAAATTTTCAATTGGACAACCAACAGTTTCGAAAAAATAAGCCTCTCAGCGTCATTTTTCAGTTCCCAAAAATCAATCTTTCCGGACAGGTCCTTGTAGATTCTACAGGGATCAGGCCTAACCATCTCGATATTAGTTTGCCGAACACTGTTTTGCATGCGAACGGCAAGATTGATTTCAAAAAAGGCTATGACCTCAGCGCTCATGGAACGATCGATTTAGATGATTTCGGAAAAATTTCAGGTAATGAAATTCACGGCAAAGGAGACATCGCTGTATCTGTTCATGGACCTTCATCTGATGTGGTCGTCGATACTGATTTGCACGTGAAGGATGGATCTTACCTCAAGTTAGGTCTTGGGTCTATCCAGGGTCGTATCACTTGGGAGGATCGTATCAATCGACTTCTGT